>CAINDO010000141.1 GCA_903847385.1 uncultured Myxococcales bacterium | reverse complement strand
GGGCAGACCGCCGCCACCGCCGCCGCCGGTGGGCCCGACGAGCTCGCCCCCGGTTCCGCCGCCACCGCCGCCACCGACGGGCCCCTGCGCGTCCGCGCCGACCGGCCCACGCGCGTCGTGGGTCGCCGGACCGGCGTCCCGGCTGAGCCCGCCACCGCCGCCCGCATCGAGCCCCGCGTCGGGCCGGACCTCACCCGGGGCGGCACAGAACGTCTCCGGGCGCGCGCCGAGGCCCAGCAGCCACGCGCCCGCGCCAAAGCCGAGCATGGGCTGGGCCCCCTCGTACTGGCCCGCCGGATTCCCCAACAATTCCGGGAGGATGAGATACCCGGCGTCGTCCGCGGCGCGCCCCCGCAAGTACTGGGTGAGATCAGCCCCCTGGAACCCGGCCGCGACCCGCCAGAGCTCCGTGCGCAGATCGATGAAGACCCACTCCTGCTCGTCGTACCAGCCCGGCTGGTCCGGGCCACCGCCGCGGCCGACGCCGTCGTCGTTGCGCTTGAAGCCGCGCTCGGGCGCGACACGCAGCTCGCGGTTCACGGCCGCCCAGGTCGCCTGGGCGACGGGGCCATCCACGGGCAAAAGCCCCAGGTTGAAGGCCTCGACGACGGCCAGGTCCAGGTGTCCGCTGCCGCGCTGGACCTGCTCCAGGCTCGCGCCGAGCACACCGTCCGCGCCGACCAATCGCGTCTCGACGCCGCGGCGCAGCCGGTGCGCCAGCCCGCGCCAGTGGTCGCCGTCCTCTCCGAGCAGATCGGCCAGGCGCCCGGCCTCGCACAGCCCCGCGGCGTTCACGATGCTCGACCACGCGAAGCGCTGCCGGAGGCCGTCGTTCAGGTCGCCGCCCTCCCAATGCCGTTCCCAGATGCTCGAGTCGGGGACCAGCAGGTCTTCGGCGTCGATCAACGACTCGATGACCTCGAGCACGCCCGAGCGAATGCGCGCCCAGTGCGGGCGGATGCGCTCCAGATCGCCGCCCGCGGCCTGGTAGTGACCGAGCGACCACAGGAACAGGCCGAAGTCGTCCCACTCGATGTTGGGACCGTTCGCGTTGCTGTCGCTCTCCTCGCGGCCGTTGCCGTAGTAGCGCGTGACGCTGATGAGATAGGGCCGGCCCACGTACTCGACGTAGTCGCCGACCTCGGCCTCGAGCTGGAACTCCAGGGCCTGCCAGGCCTCCTCGAGCGCGCCGATGCGGGCGAGCGCAGCCACGGAGTAGGCCATGTCGCGGACCCAGGCGATGTTCCAGATACCCGGCGGCAGGCTGGCCAGGATCTGCCCCTGCCCGCCGCCCGCGGTGCGGACCTGCCCCATGCGCAGGAACGCGGCCTGCTGCCGGGTCAGCGGCGTGTCCTCGGGCAGGCGCAGCGTGTCCATCCACGTGGCCCAGGCGGCCTGCTCGGCCTGCGGGGACACGACGGGCACGTCGCCCTCGGGCGCGACGCCGATGAGCACGCCACCGCGCAGCGTGCCGTCCGGCGTCGCCGCGAACTCGAACCCGAGCACGGCGTCGTCCGTGACCTGAACGCCGACGCTGTCCGGCGCCGGGAAAGCGCGGCCCGCCTGCGCGAGCAGGTAGGGGTTCTCCGGAGGTGCCGCGATGCCCGTGGGGGGCACCAGGGGCCGGTGGATCACGGTGAAGCGGTCGCCGGCCTCGCGGATCGTGCCGTCGCCCAGCGGCCGCGTCTCCTCGGCGCCGACGTCACCGCCCGCCGCCGGGCGCCCGACGTGCAGGTTCTGCAGCGTGACCAGCGCATCCCCGGGGCCGGCGCCGGAGACCTCGGCCCAGAGGACCACCGCGGGCGCCGTCCAGGCCCAGGGCGACCAGTAGCTGCTCGTGACGGTCCGCCCCGAGACCCGCTGCTCGACCTGGATGATGTTCGTGCCCGGCACGTACCCCGCGCGGGACACCGGCACGTCCGTGAGCCACGTCGTGCCCTCGGCGGTGCGCAGGCCGAAGTAGGCGTCGAACAGCAGGTCCGGCACCGGCCGACCGGGGCCCTCGGCCTGGTAGATGGCCGGCAGGAAGTCCGCCAGTCGACGGCTGTTCAGGTCGTAGACCCCGGCGGCGTAGCCGTTCGAGGTGGGCAAGCGGCTCTGGGCGGCCGAGGTGGCGGGCCAGAGCAACGCGGCGGGCAGCATGGCCCGGGCGACCCGGCGCGCGCTGCGATGCATGCGAACTTTCACTGCACAATTCCGCGCCGTCGGTAAAAGCGGCCATAGATAACCGGGGCACCAAAACCACGCAACTCCCGTGCCCCATTTTTTCGCCAGATTGTGCGTTTTCTGCCGCTTTAGGCCTTGCCCACCGGGCCCATCGGCCTATACTCGAACTCAAGAACGGCGATTGACTGGAGTGTGAGGGCTCAGATTAATCCCTGTACCGATTAGCCCGGGTTCGGTCCCTGACCGTGGTGTGCATGCCGTCCATCGATTCGACGGAAGCCTGAAGCGGTCAATCACCTTACCCACCTCAATGAGGACAGTGGGTTTAATCAGTCATCCCAAGATCTTCCACCAGTCGCCGTTCTCCCTTTCCAAGCATAAAAAAAGGCGCCTCCAGGGGCGCCTTTTTCATTTGTGGGCTCTCGGCCGCTGCATCAACGGTACGTGAAGCGCAGCTCGTAGTCGCAGAGGTAGAACGTGTCGCCCTCTTCGACGCGTTTGTGCTCGATCCGCTTGCCGTTGTATTCGATGCCGTTGGTGCTATCGAGATCCTTGATGAAGTACTGCCCACCGCGGAAGATCACGGCGCAGTGCTTGCGGGAGATGTTCCCATCGCGAATCGTGAGGTCGGTCTGCTGACTGCCGCGGCCGATGATGAACTTCTCTTTGTCGATGCGGTACCGCTGGCCGTTGAACAGCAGGAACAGCGGCGCCCGGGCACCACCACCGGCCTCGGAGGCGGATTCGGCAGCGGGTGCGGGTGCG
>CAINDO010000140.1 GCA_903847385.1 uncultured Myxococcales bacterium | reverse complement strand
GGCGGCCCTGGCGGCGGCCTGTGGTGCCGCCGGCGCTCCGCAGGCCCCCGGCCCGGCGCAGCCCCGGGCGCCGCTCTCCGTCGAGGCGCGGCGCACGCCGAAGGGCTGGGAGCTGCGCGTCACGCCCCCGACGACGGACGTCGACGGCGGGGCGCTGACCGAGCCGCCACGCATCGCCGTGTTCGCCGCGGACGCCACGTGCCTCGGCCCCCCGCTGACCGAGGCCGCCCCCGGCTCGCCGCTCAAGCTGCCGAAGGCCGCCGGCGGATGGGACGTCACCGCCTGGCAGGGTCGACAGCTCGGTGTCCCGCTGCGCGTCGAGCTGCCCGAGTGGACACCGCCCCCGCCCGCGCCCGAGCCGCCGCTGGCCTTCCGGACGCCGGACGGCGTCGTGGCGCTGACCTGGCAGGCGCCCGCCGAGCCCGCGGCCATCGTCGAGGTCGAGCGCGACGGCGAGCCGCTGGGCCGGTTCCCGGGCGCGCAGGTCACGCTGACGGACACGCCGCCGGTGGACGCCCGCGCCCCGCGCTACCGCCTGCGCTGGGTGGGCCCCGACTACCGGACGCCCTGGTCCCCCGTCGTCGAGGTGCCTTGACGCGCGCGGCGCTTGTGGCCGGGCGAGCCGTGCGGTCAACTACCGCCATGCAGATCCTCGCCCGCCGACTCCGCCCGCTCGCTCTGGCCGCCCTCGCGACGCTCTCCCCATGCGCCGCGCGGTCGGCCTCGTTGCCGCCCGTCACCGCGCAGCGCGCGCTCGTCACCGCCGACAACGCGCAGGCCTCCGAGGCCGGCGCCGAGATGCTGCGCCGCGGCGGGGACGTCGTCGACGCCGCCGTCGCCACCGCGCTCGTGCTGGGGGTGGTGCAGCCCTTCGCCAGCGGCCTGGGCGGCGGCGGCTTCGCCCTGGTGCACCGGGCGGACGGCACGCCCGACTACACGCTCGACTTCCGCGAGGTCGCCCCGGCGGGCGCCACGGCCACGATGTTCCAGGACGCCAAGGGCGACGTCGTGCCCGGCGCGAGCACCCGCGGCCCCCGCGCGGCGGGTGTGCCCGGCGAGCTGGCCGGCCTGCACGCGTTGCATCGGCGGCACGGCAAGCTGCCGTGGAAGGTCGTCGTGGAGCCGGCCCTGAAGGCCGCCCGGGACGGTTTCCCCGCGGGCGCGCTGCTCGAACTCCGCGTGACGAAACTCCGCGACGAGATCGAGCGCTCCCCCGGGCTGGCGGCGGACTTCCTCCATGCGGACGGCACGCCCGTCAAGGCCGGCGAGAAGGTCCGGCGCCCCGACCTGGCGCGCACGCTCGCGGACATCGCGCGGGGCGGCGCGGACGTGCTCTACCGGGGTGACGTCGGCCGCCGGCTCGCGGCGGCCATGGCCAAGGACAACGGCCTGATCACCGCGGCCGATCTCGCGGCGTACAAACCCGTGGAGCGGCCACCGCTCGCCATCGAGTGGCGCGGGCACAGGGTGCTCAGCATGCCCCCGCCCAGCAGCGGCGGGGCGGTGCTGCTCCAGGTGCTGCGGGTGCTCGAGCCCATCGACCTCGCCGCCTCCGGTCACAACGGTGGCCGCACGCTGCACCGGCTCGCCGAAGCCCTGAAACACGCCTTCGCCGACCGCGCCGCCATCATGGGCGACCCGGCCTTCACACCCGTGCCCGTGGAGGCCATGCTCGCCGCACCGGCCGTCGATCGGGTGCGGACGCGCACCGAGCCATTCCGCGTGCAGCCCTCGGCGAGCTACGGCGCGGGCTACGACCTGCCCGCCGACCACGGCACGAGCCACCTGAACGTCGTCGACGCCGCCGGCAACGCCATCGCGCTGACGACCACCGTGAACACGAACTTCGGCAGCCTTTACGTCGCCGGCGACACGGGCCTGCTGATGAACGACGAGATGGACGACTTCGTCGCCAAACCGGGCGTGCCCAACGCCTTCGGGCTGGTGGGCCGAGAAGCCAACGCCATCGCCCCGGGCAAACGCCCCCTCTCGAGCATGTCCCCCACCCTGGTGCTCAAGGACGGCAAGGTCGTGCTCGCCGTGGGCGCCTCGGGTGGTCCGACCATCATCACGAGCACGCTGCAGGTCCTGCTGGACGTGATGGTCTTCGGGATGGACCCGCAGGCCGCCGTGGACGCCGGCCGCATCCACCACCAGTGGAAGCCCGAGAGCCTCTCCGTGGAGCCGGAGTTCCCCGCGGACGTGGTCGAACGGCTCCAGAGCCTCGGCCACGTGGTGTCGCGGGACCCGCGCTTCAGCGCGGTGCAGGTCATCCAGGTCACGCCGGGGGGCCTGCGCGGCGCGAGCGACCCCTCGAAGCAGGGACGCCCGGCCGGGTTCTGAGCGCCCGCGGGCCTACTTGATCGGGCCCTCGTCCTCGACGGAGACGAAGGGCGCGCTGCCGCCGAAGTCGACCTCGACCACCTGCTTGCGGCCCGGGAGGATCGGCACGGTCTTCTTCAGGTTGGCGAGCACGGGCCCGGCCGCCGCGCCGCGCTTGCGGAGCTGGATCACCAGGTCGCCGGGCTTGGCGTCCACGTAGCTGGTCATGGCGATGGAGAGCGGCTTGAAGGCCCCCATGTCGCCGGCCTGGTACTCGATGAAGCCGCGCACCCGGGCGCGGAAGTGCACCTGCGCCGCCGCCAGCGGAGAGCCCGCGTTCGGGTCGACGGTCTGCTTCGCGAAGACGTCCGCCTTGCCCTCGGCGCACTCGGCGAGCTTGACCTCCCACTTGCCGGCGGTCGCGAACGTCAGCCTCGCCAGCTCGATGGGCGTCGCGTCCGTCGTGTTCAGCGGCAGCGCCTCCCCCGGCTTCTCCGGGGTGACCGTCACCAGGGCCGTCTGGCCCGCCGCGACCTTGACGTCCGTCGCGCCGAGCTTCAGCGCGAGATCGGCGGCGCAGGCGTTCTGGAACGTGATGTCGATGGGGGCGGCTTTGCCGGGCTTCTTGCCGGCGGCCTGGGCCAGCGTCGGCATCGCAAACGCCAGACAGATCGCGACCAGGGGAGCGAGCTTCTTCATGGAGTCCTTCGAACGGTGGTGGGGGACGACGCCGGGAGCGTCTGCGGACAACGACGCGCGGGAGCGCGCGAATATTCGGCGGGGAGCTTAGCGGGTGAGCGCGCTCTGCTCAATCAGTCGCGAGGGGTCCGGAAGCGCGGGGCGTTGAGGTCGATCTCGCCGCTGGTCTCGTCCCAGAAGCCGCTGCCCATCTTGGCCTCGCCCGTCTCGCGGACGGCCTTGCGGTTGATGGCCGGGCGGCTGAGCTCCTCGGCGTCGAGCGTCTGCGTGCGGTTGGCCAGCCGCACGGGCACGATGCCGTGGGGCGGCGTGGACAGGCGACTCAGGCTCGGGCGATCGGTGATGGGCGTGCCGGAGGGCGCGAGACCGCCCATGCCCGGCAGGGGCGCGTCCAAGCCGCGCTGAAGGGGCGAACGAATCGGCGCGACCGCGACGGGCGGCGCGGAGACCACGGGGGGAGCCACGACCGGCGGGGCGACCCCGAGCTCGAACACACGACCGGCGCCGGAGGCCTCCGCCGGGATCGGCGGCGGCACCACGCGCAGCGGGGCGGGCTCGGCGGCCCGGGCGGCGACCGGGGCCGCGCGGGGCGCGTCCACCGCGACGGCGTTGACATCGCTGTACTGCTGCGCGCTCTCGCCGAAGCCCGTCGCGATGACCGTGATCTTGATCTCGTCCTCCATCGACGGGTCGATGACGGCGCCGAAGATCAGGTTCACGCTCTCGTGCGCGGCCCGCTCCACGAGGCTGGCGGCCTCCTGGATCTCGGTGAGCTTCATGTTGGGGCCGCCGGTGAAGTTGATCAGCACGCCACGCGCGCCCTGGATGGACACGTTGTCCAGCAGCGGGCTCGAGATGGCGGCCTGGGCGGCGTCCAGCGCGCGCTTGGGACCACGGCCCGTGCCGGTGCCCATGAGCGCCACGCCCTTGAGCGACATGATCGTGCGCACGTCGGCGAAGTCGACGTTGATCATGCCGTGCCGCTTGATGACATCGGAGATGCCCTGCACGGCGTTGTAAAGGACCTGATCCGCCAGCCGGAAGGCGTCCACCAGCGAGGTGTCCTCGGGCGTGACGGCCAGCAGCTGCTGGTTCGGGATGACGATGAGGGAGTCGACCTCGCGCGAGAGCGCGGTCAGGCCGGAGTCCGCCCGCGTGCGGCGCGCCTTGCCCTCGAAGAGGAACGGCTTGGTGACCACGCCGACCGTCAGGGCGCCCATGGAGCGGGCGATGCGCGCGATGACCGGCGCCGCGCCCGTGCCCGTGCCGCCGCCCATGCCGGCGGTGACGAAGACCATGTCCGCGCCCTTCAGAACGGCGGCGATGGCCTCCTGGTCCTCGAGCGCGGCCTCCTGACCCATGTCCGGATCGGCGCCGGCCCCGAGGCCCTTGGTGACCATGGAGCCGATGACCAGCTTGGTCGGGGCGAGGGAGTGATCGAGGGCCTGGACGTCGGTGTTGGCGGTGATGAACTCCACCCCCGACAGGCCCTGGCCCACCATCGTATTGACGGCGTTGCCACCCGCACCGCCCACACCCACGACCCGCAGCCGGGCCCTGTCACTCTTCACAAACTCGAAAATGTCAGACATGAGGCCATCCCTCCCATTCAACGGCGGCGATACTAGGCAGGTCCGTGGGGTGAAACAAGCAGTGGAATCGGAAAATTTTCAGCGGAGCCAGTCGATCATTCGGGTCCAGAACGTTGGGACCTGAACGGGTGCCTTCGGCGTGACATAGCTCACATCTTTGCCGCGCAGAGCGGCCAGAACGACCGCCTTGGCCAGCGTCTCCGGGGCGCCCTGCATCGAGCCGGAG
>CAINDO010000139.1 GCA_903847385.1 uncultured Myxococcales bacterium | reverse complement strand
CGGCGTCGCCCGGGTCGCGCGCGCCCGGGCCGGTGTCCAGCGTACCCTCGCCGCAGGCGCCCAAGGCCAGGGTCAGACCCAGCGTGAGGGCCTTCGAGGGACGCAGGGGCGTTCGGGGAGTCACCATGACCGAAGCATACCCCGGCCGCGCGTGGGGCGCGTTTCGTTCAGCCGCGTTGTAGTTTTCCAGTATGGACATGCTACGCTCCCGGGCCGTGAAACCCCTCCGCCTCTTCGTGTGCGCAGCCCTCGCCGGGGCCGTGTTCGTCGGTTCGCCGGGGGGCGCGTCCGCCCTCACGTACACTCCACAGACGCCGCTCACCGTGGCCCGCGACGCCGCCTTCGTGGTCATCGCGACGGTCGCGGTGCTCGAGCCCGGCTACACCCCCGAGGGCGCCGAGATCGACTGGCTCACGCTCGACGTGCACGAGCAGTGGCGCGGCCCGCGGGCGCAGCGACTGCGCGTGCGGCAGGTGCGCACGGTGCAGGACGCCGAGACGGGCGCGCGGGCCACGTTCGCCGGCAACTTCGCCCTGGAGCAGGGCCGGACCTACCTGCTGTTCCTGCCCGCCGAGACGGAGTTGCCCACCGTGCCGCTGACGGTGGCCGGTGAGGCCGGCGCCTACCGCGCGCTGCGCACCGCCACGGGCTGGTCGTTCAGCACGTTGAGCGGGCAGACCGTGCTGGACGTCACGGGGGAACGCTGGCTCCTCGACGCGCCCGGTGATCCGCGGGTCGTGTACATGAACGGCGCGGCGCCCCCGCCGAAACCCGCGCGGCGCCTCGATCTGGGTGTCCGCTGGCGCGCGCTCGTCGCCCGAGTGACCGGCCGTTGAGGCGCCGACTCTCTCGAGGCGCGCTGACCGCGCTGACCGCCTTGACCGCGCTGACGGCGCACGTCGCCACGCCGGGGACCGCCCGTGCGGGCTGCGCCTGCATCGACTGGGCGAGCATCCCGCAGGCGCTGAATCTGTGCACGCGGAACAACAACTCCGGGTGCGACGACAGCAACCTGCTCCCCGCGCCGCTCGACGCGATGAACGGGTGGAACTCCTTCCTGGGTCACTGGACCCGGCTCGCGCCCTCGCGACAGGACGACGCGCCCGCGGACGGCATCCACACGGTCGGTCGCCTCGTGCGCGCGTCCATCCAGAACCGCTGGGGCGTGGCCATCCCCGCGCAGGTGCTGGCCGTCACGACGATCCCGGTGACGCGTTTCCCCGGCGGGCCGCCGGGGTTCTGTCCGCTGCCGCCGCCGGGTTTCTACGCCTGCCAACCCGTGGACGCGGCGGCGCGCCTGGACGTGGACATCACGATGGTGACCGAGCAACCGGTGACCATCGACGACGAAGAGGCGTTCAACACGTTCAACACACCGCAGCGCAAGTACGCGATGCGGCAGATCATGATCCACGAGATCGGCCATGCCATGGGCCTGCAGCACGCGCAGGCCACCGCCGCGGTGATGAACCCGAGCTACCTGCCGTATCGCAATGTGCCCATGCTCTCCGACGACGTGGGCACGATGCGCACCTACCGGCCGGCGATCGCCACGGACCTGGACGATCCGATGGTGGGCGGGTTCTCGTGGCGTGCGGGCGTGACCTATACCGGCGCCACGCTCGCCCCCGGGCAGGTGGACGCCGGCACGGGTGCGGTGACGGTCAACCACCTGACCGTGTTCAACCGCAGCGCCCGGCCGCTCCCGGCGGGCCCGGTGCGGGTGCGCTTCGGCAACGTGCCGGCGGCGGACCTTCAGTGTCCGCAGATCCCCGCCTACGGCGCCTGCGCCCTCGTGGCCGGCACGAACGTGCCCGTGGCCTGGGACCTGAGCGGTGCGCAGACCGTGTTCGCCGACATCCCCGTGCTGGCGGGCGAGCGCCTGCCCGCGGACAACGTGCTCAAGCTGGGCACGGTCAACATCGTGGCGGCGCCGGATCAGGACCAGGACGGCGACGGCTTCCGGCCGCGGCAGGGCGACTGTGACGACCGCAACGCCGCCGTGCACCCCGGGCAGCCCGAGGACTGCGACGGCCGTGACCAGGACTGCGACCGGCGGGTCGACGAGGGCCCCGCGGGGGCCGGCGCGGCGCTGACCCGGCCCTGTTACGGCGGACCGGCGCCCACCCGCGGCGTGGGGCTCTGCCATGACGGCACGCAACTGTGCCGCTCGGCCGCCTGGGTGCCCGGCTGCGCGGCCGAGCGCCGGCCCGAAGCCGGCTTCTGCGACGGCAACGACCACGACTGCGATGGGCTGCCGGACCTGTGCATCGAGCCGGACGCGGCGATCGCCGACGCGGCGATCCCGGACGCGGCGATCCCCGACGCGGCGATCCCCGACGCGGCGATCCCCGACGCGGCGATTCCCGACGCGGCGATCCCGGACGCGGCGAT
>CAINDO010000138.1 GCA_903847385.1 uncultured Myxococcales bacterium | reverse complement strand
CGAGCCCACGGGCGGGCAGGTCACCGGCGGCCAGGTCACCGGCGGCTCGGGCGGGCAGAGCACCGGCGGCACCGGCGGCACCGGCGGCAGCGGCGGCACCGGCGGTGTGATCACCCCGCCCGACGCCTGCGCGCAGCCCATCGAGGTCGGCCCGTGCGAAGCGGCGATCCCGCGCTACGCCTACGACGCCGCCGCCGGCCGATGTGTGTTCTTCGTCTATGGCGGGTGTCAGGGCAACGACAACAACTTCGACACGATGGCGGCCTGTGAAGCGGCCTGCCCCCCCGTGTCCCCCTGCTCGGCGCTCGGCGACATCGCCCCGTGCAACGCCGACGCCGCCTGCGAGTGGCTCGCCCCCGCCTGCGCCGACGACTCCATCCCCGCGGCGGGCTGCCACGATCGCATGCCGTGCGCCTCGGACGCCGACTGCAGCGCCGGCGACCAGTGTACGTCGGTCAGCGTGAACCCCTGCGTGGACCAGCCTTGTGACGCCTGCGCAGCGCCCCGGAGCGTGTGTCTGCCGGCCCCGGAGCCCGACCGCTGCGCCGGCGCCGCGCTCGACGGTGCGGGGCAGTGCGTACTCGCCGACGGCGTGACGATCGACCCGCTCTGTTGCCCGCCGCAGGGCGACGAGGCGCTCTGCATCGGCAGCGGCGGCGGCTGGGACCAGGGCGCGTGCGGCCACTACCGGTGCGGCCTGCCCAACGCCTGCCAGGCCCTGATCCCGGGCTGCGACTGCGGCCCGGGCGCGACCTTCGTCCCCGGCGTCGGCTGCCAGCCGGACCCGACCTGCCCCGGCGGCGAGGGATCGACCTGTGATCTCTTCGCGCCGCAGTGCGCGCCCGGTCTCATCTGCGTCGACCGCGCCGGCGAGGGCGTGTGTCTCACCCCGGGCTGCGAGAGCGACGACGCCTGTGGCCCCGGCGAGCGCTGCTGTTATCCCTGTGGCATCCCGGGCTGTGTCAACCGCTGCATGCCCGCGGACCCGGGCGGCGAGTGCCCGCTGTTCCCCTGACCCCCGTGCGATGCCGGCCTCACCGCCGGCGCACCTCGATGCGGTCCTGCCACAGGTAGGCGATGTCCCGGTAGAGCGTGCGGAACTCCAGGCGGTGTCCACCGCCGGGGGACGTGAAGTCCAGGGCGATGTCCACGGCCTGCATGGGCCCGGGGAACTCGCCGCGTCGCACGTCCCGGGCCTCGATCACACAGTCGCCGCAGTCCGGCACGTCGCCGTCGTAGTCATTGACCTCGAGGTGCGCGACCACGTTGTCGTCGGCGACCGAGTTGTCCACGCGCATGCGGAAGAACGCGGTGTAGTCACCGGCCGGAATGTCTCGTGTGTAGGGACCGTAGACCATGACCCCGCGGGCGCAGGCCGCCGTGGAGCACGCCCAGCCATCGCCCTCGCGGGCGCCGACGTCGTGACCCATCGCCCCGCCCTCGGCCTCGAACACCCAGCGATCTCGCACACAGGCACCGCCGAGACAGACCTCGTCCGCGTCACACGGGGCGGCGTCGTCGACCTGTCCGTCACAGTCGTCGTCCGTGCCGTTGCAGGTCTCATCGGCGGGGCCGATGGCATCACACACCCCGAAGCGCCCGTCGACACACGTCCGGGCGCCGGCGCGGCAGGCGCCCACATCCGACCCGCACGCCTCGCGCGCGCCGTCCTGGCACTCACAGCCCTCGTCCGTGTCTCCGTCGCAGTCGTTGTCCACACCGTCGCAGCGCTCGGGGCTCGGATCGGTGCCATCACAGGGGCCGAGGCGCCCGCCCTGACATCGCTGCGTACCGCTGCGGCAGGCGCCCACGTCCATGCCACAGACCTGAGTGTCGCCGTCGCGGCAGGCGCAGGCATCGTCGATGACACCGTTGCAGTCGTTGTCCACGCCGTCGCAGGCGTCGCCGTTCTCGGCGGCGCGCCAGCGCGGATCGTGGGCCGCGGCGGCCGCGGGGTCGCAGCCCTGCCAGCCCGCGGGGCCGGCGCAGGACTCGACCATGCCCGCGCACACGCCCTGCTGCTGCGCGCAGCCCCGGGGCAACAGGCCGTCGTCCGCGATGCCGTCGCAGTCCTCGTCGCGGCCGTCACACGTCTCCTCGCCCACGGGGACACAGGGCATGCGCGCGGCGTCCGCCTCCACGACGGGGTGGGCGTCGCTCGGCCCCCCCTGCGCGTCCGCCATCGGGGCCACTGCATCGCCCGTCACGACACCGGCGTCGACGGGGGGCCGGGGCGGCCCGCCGGTGCCCGTCTCGCCGGTCACGGAGACATCGGCGCGGCCGGCCTCGGGCACCTCGGCGTCGGGGCCCACGCCGCCCGCCGCGCACGCGGTCAGCGCGGCGCACAGGCCCCAGGACATGGCGCGTCGGAGAGACATCGCCTCAGCGTACACGCTTCGCGCGCGGACGCCGAATCGAACGCCTCAGCGCGCGGCGTCGGGCGCCGGCATGGACGCGGCGGCGTCGGCCGG
>CAINDO010000137.1 GCA_903847385.1 uncultured Myxococcales bacterium | reverse complement strand
GCTCACCGTCCCCGGGGCGCAGGGCCACCACGGCCACGGCCTCGGCGTCGGCGGCGCCCACGGCGGGCGCGAAGGGCAGGTAGGCCCCGCTCGGCGCGCCGGCCTCGAACACGCGGTAGTCCAGGGGCGCGTCGTCCGCGTCGCGGGCGGTCAGGCGAACGAACACGGCGGACTCCCGCGTCACGAGCGGCTGGTCGGCGGTGAGTTCGCCCTCGGGGGCTGCGGCGTCGATCAGAATGGAGAGCGCCGCCGCATCACCGGCGTTGCCGGCGGCGTCGACGCCCGTCAGACGCAGCGTGTGCGGGCCGGCCGCGAGCCCCGGCACCGTCAGGCGCGGGGCGAAGGGCTGGGCCACGCCCGCCCCGCCGTCCGTGGAGAGCCGCAGCTCGGCGAGGCCGCTGCCCGGCGCCGGGTCGAAGCCGGTCACCGACACCGTCACGGCCTCGCCGACCCGCGCGAAGCCCTCCAGCGCGCCGCCGGCGGGCAGGTGCGTCGCCGTCACGGTCGGGGCCCGCGTGTCCAGCGCGACGCCCGCGGACAGCAAGGGCGAGAGCGCCCGCAGGTGCGCCGTCTCGGGCGCGGGGTTCACCGCCGCGGCCGTCGCGAGCTGCGCGAACACGGTGTGCGCGCCCTCGCCGTTCAGCGGCACGCTCACGCGGCCGTCCGCGGCCAGGGGCGAGAAGGGCAGCCCCGCGGGCGCCTCGCCGGCGTCCGTCCACACGCGGGCGAAGGTCAGGTCCGGGTCGGCCACGAGCCGCACGCTCACCGGGGACACGTTCGTCCCCGCGGGCGCCTCGAGGCGCGCGACCCGCGCGGCCAGGGACTCGTCCACGGCCACGCGACCGCCGGCGATCACGACCAGGCCCTCGCGCGTCACCGGCCGGAAGCCTTCGGCGAGCGCCGTCAGGTCGTAGGTGCCTACGGGCAGGCCGATCAGCGCGAAGGTGTCGTCCGGGGCGGCGGCGTTGGTCGTCCGCGCGACGGCGGCCTCGCCCACCCCGGCCCGGCGCGTGACGCGCACCGTCGCGCCGCCACGGCCCTCGGAGCCGGCGAGCGCCACGGTGCCGGCGATGTCGCCACGCTCCAGGCCGAGCACCAGATCGCCCACGGACGTCGTCTCGCCGTTGTGCGTGGTCACGGCCCGCTCGGCGCCCTCGTGGCCGGTCAGCGTGGCCGACAGGCGCTGGTCGCCCCCGGCGAACCCCTGCAGCGCGAACTCGCCCTCTGCGTTCGTGTTCACTGGAGCGACGGTGAGTTCACCATTCGAGACGTTCGTGAGCGACACGCTGGCGCCCTCGGCGGGCACGAGCGTGCCGTCGGCGGTGGTGCGCAGCGCGCGCCCCACGAGCCGCGCCGGCTGGAAGTCGAGCAGGAACGGGCTGTCCGCCGTGGAGACGGGCAGCACGTCGTCGATCTCGACGCTGAACGGTCCTTCCGTTTTCGAGACGAACCCGAGGTGCGCGAACGAGAGCGCGTACTGCCCGGCCACGACCTGCAAGCGGAACTCGCCCGCCGAGTTGGTGAAGGTCACGAAGGCCTTGTCCACGGCCTCGACGCGGATGCCGCCGTGGTCGCACTCGCCCGGGCACGCCAGCCGCACGTACCCCGTGAGCGTGGCGCCCTGCCCCTCCACGTCCGTCGTCAGCACCAGGTCGCCCACGTTGGCCCGCTCGCCCAGACGCACCGTCGCCGGCCGCGACACGGCCGCGAAGCCCATCAGCGCCGCGTCCACGATGTAGTTGCCCGGCGCCAGGTCGTCGAAGGCGAAGCCGCCGCGCAGGGGGTCGTCGACCAGGGGCGTGGGCGTCTGCGCGGCGATCTCTGCCTCGGGGGCGTCGGCGCCCTCGCCCAGGGCCCGCACGCGGATCGAGACCATGCCGAGCAGCGCCGGCGTGCCGAAGAGCGGGTCCAGGCGCACGAGGCCGTCGATGCCGCCGGGCTGGCCGTGCAGCACCACCGCGGGCACGGCCAGGATCTGCCCCGCCTCCACGCGCTGGTCGGGCACGCTGGCCGCCTCGTAGCCGGGCGCCGTGAACTGCAGCGTGTAAGTGCCCGCGCCGACGCCGAGCCGGTACGCGCCCGCCGAGTTGGTCAGCGCCGTCACGGGGCTGTTGGCCACCTCGACCGTGATGCCGGCGTGACCCTCGGGCGGCGCCGGATCCAACGTCGCCACGCCCTCCAGCGCGCTCGTGCCCGAGACGCTGGCCTGCAACGTGCCCACGTCCGCCTGCCCGCCGATGTCGAGCGCGAAGTCCGCCGACGGCACCTCGAAGCCCTCGATGTGAGGCCGCACCACGTAGCTGCCGGCCGTCAGGCCCTCAAAGGTGAACGGCGCGACGACCGCCGCTCCGACGCCGGCGTCCGTGGCCGCCGCGTCCCCCGCCGGGGCCGCCAATGCCGCCTGCTGAATCGGGTGCACGGCGTCCGACGCGGTGAACAGATCGATCCCCGCCCCGGCCAGCCGCTCGGGCGGATACCCCGGCGGCAGCGCCACCGCACCCCGCACGTGGCCCTTGGCCTGCTGCGCCGCGGGCGTCGAGGGATCCCAGGGGTTCGAGGGGTCCACGTTCGTGCAGGCGCCGAGCAGCGCGGCCAGGCACAGCACGAACAGGGTCAGGTGCAGGGGGCGGGGGGTGGGCAGGGGCGTCATCGGGGTCTCCGGGCACGGGCGGTGGGCTCGTGGCCTTGGGCGACGCCGGCGCGGCATTCACGACCGGCGACCGTGGAAAAAGAGACCTGTATCAAGCGCGGAAGCGACCCGCAGCGCCATCAAGAAGTGCCCCAACAATGCCGACCTGTGGCACACTGCGCGCCGAGCAGGACCCCGATTGGCGGTCGTCAGGCCGCTGGTAGCCGGAAAGGACGCTTGTGATGAATACCGTCGATTCGATGATGGCCGACCTGGTCGCGAAGAACCCGGCCGAGCCCCAGTTCCATCAGGCCGTGCGCGAGGTGCTGGAATCGGTCATGCCCGTGATCGAGGCCGTGCCCGCCTACCGTCAGGCTCGCATCCTCGAGCGCATGGTCGAGCCCGAGCGCGTGATCATGTTCCGGGTGCCCTGGGTGGACGACCGCGGCAACGTGCAGGTCAACCGCGGCTTCCGCGTCCAGTTCAACAGCGCCCTCGGCCCCTACAAGGGCGGCCTGCGCTTCCACAGCAGCGTGACGCTCGGCGTGCTCAAGTTCCTGGGCTTCGAGCAGACCTACAAGAACAGCCTGACCGGCCTGCCCATGGGCGGCGGCAAGGGCGGCAGCGACTTCGACGTCCGCCACAAGAGCGACAACGAGGTCATGCGCTTCTGCCACGCCTTCGCGCAGGAGCTCTTCCGCCACATCGGCGAGGACACCGACGTCCCCGCCGGCGACCTGGGCGTGGGCGGCCGCGAGATCGGCTACCTCTTCGGCATGTACAAGAAGCTGACCAACACCTTCACGGGTGTGCTCACGGGCAAGGGCCTGGAGTGGGGTGGCTCGCTGGTGCGCACCGAGGCCACGGGCTACGGCACCACGTACTTCCTGCAGGAGATGCTCGCCACCCGCGGCGATGGTTTCCAGGGCAAGAAGGTCGTGATCTCCGGCGCCGGCAACGTCGGTCTGCACACGATCGAGAAGGTCAATGAGCTCGGCGGCAAGTGCATCGCGATGACCGACTACGACGGCACCGTGGTGGACAAGGACGGCATCAACGCCGAGAAGCTCGCCTGGACGAAGGACCTGGTGTTCAACCGCCGCGGTTCGCTGCGCGAGTACGCCGAGCACTTCAAGGGCGTCGAGTTCCTCGAGGGCAAGCGCCCGTGGGTCGTCCCCTGCGACATCGCCGTGCCGACGGCCTGCGAGAACGAGCTGGACGGCAACGACGCCGCCACGCTGGTGAAGAACGGCTGCACCGCGGTCGCCGAGGGCGCCAACATGCCCAGCACGCCCGAGGCCATCCACGCCTTCCAGCAGGCGCGCATCCTCTTCGCCCCCGGCAAGGCCTCCAACGCCGGCGGCGTGGCCACGTCCGGCCTGGAGATGGCGCAGAACGCCATGCACCTGAGCTGGACGCGGGAAGAGGTCGACACCCGCCTGCACAACATCATGAAGGGCATTCACGCGTCCTGCGTGAAGCACGGCAAAGAGGGCGACTACATCGACTACGTGAAGGGCGCCAACGTGGCGGGCTTCATCAAGGTCGCCAACGCCATGCTCGCCCAGGGCGTCGCCTGGTAACGTGACCGACACCTCGGTCCACGATCCCTGGTATCTCCGCTTCCATGACCTCATGGTCCATCGGGTGCGGGAGATTCTCCTCGTCAGCACGCCCTACGATGCCTTCACCCTGGAGGCGGACGGGCGGCTGACGGAGCGCGTGTTCACGGCCTACCATGAGCTGAACCTCACGGCGGCGCCGCGCATCACCCACGTGTCCACGGCCGCCCGGGCCATGGAGCTGCTCTCGCAGCGCCGGTTCGACCTGGTCATCACGATGGCCCGGATCGCGGACACGGACGTCGGCGCCTTCGGCCGCGGCGTCAAGGCGCTCTACCCCCGGCTGCCGGTGGTGCTCCTCGTGCTCAACGAGGGCGACCTGAACCGGTTCCCGGCGCGGGTGGGGCCGGCCATCGACCACATCTTCTGGTGGACGGGCGACGCCCGCATCCTGCTGGCCATCGTGAAGCTCGTGGAGGACGCCCTGAACGCGCCCCACGACATCGAGAAGGCCGGGGTGCGGGTCATCGTCGTCGTCGAGGACTCGATCCGGCGCTACAGCTCGTTCTTGAGCATGCTGTACGCCGAGTTGATGATCCAATCGAACTCGCTCTCGCTCGAGGGCGTGAACGAACAGCATCGCCTCGCCCGCATGCGCGCGCGCCCCAAACTCCTGCTGGCGCAGAACTACGAGGAGGCCATCGCCCTCGTCGAGCGCTACCGGGACAACCTCTTCGCGCTCATCACGGACGTCCGCTTCCCGCGCCGGGGCGAGGAGCAGGCCCTGGCCGGCTTCGACCTGGTGCGCGAGGTCCAGGCGCTCAAGCCGGACGTCGCCGTGCTGGTGCAGTCCGCCGAGCCGGCCAACCGCGACACGGCCGAGGCCCTGGGCGTGCACTTCGCCGACAAGAACTCGGCCACGCTGCTCAAGGACATCCGTCTGTTCGTGATGGAGAGCCTGGGCTTCGGCGACTTCGTGTTCCGCCTGCCGGATCGCACCGAGGTCGCCCGCGCCCGGGACATGATGGAGCTCGAGCAGGCCCTGCGCACCGTGCCCGCCGAGTCCATCGTCTTCCACGCCACGGGCAACCACTTCTCCATGTGGATGATGGCGCGGGCCATGTTCAGCCTGGCGGACGAGGTGCGCCCCAAGACGATGGAGGACTTCCGCAACGGCGACTCCATCCGCGAGTACCTGCTGCAGGTCATCTCCGAGTTCCGCCTCAAGCAGCAGGAGGGTGTGGTCACGGACCTCTCCTCCAAGTACTGCGCGCCCGGCGCCCGCTTCGTGCGCGTGGGCATGGGCTCCCTGGGCGGCAAGGCCCGCGGCCTGGCGTTCGTGTCTTCGCTGCTGGCCCGCGGCCGGTTCCGCGACCGCGTCCCCGGGCTGCAGATCCGCATCCCCAACTCCGTCGTCGTGGCCACGGACGAGTTCGAGAAGTTCATCGAACAGAACCGCCTCGCGACGGACATCCGCACCCTGAGCGGCGCCGAGCTGCGCCGCCGGTTCCTGGCCGGGCACCTGTCGCCGGAGACCCAGGTCGACCTGCGCCGCGCCGTGGCCCACATGAAGGGCCCGCTCGCCGTGCGGTCGTCGAGCCTGCTCGAGGACAGCCAGCTCCAGCCCTTCGCCGGCATCTACTCGACCTACATGCTCCCCAACAACGACCCGAACCCCGAGGTCCGGTTCCGGGAGCTGTGTCAGGCCATCAAGGCCGTCTGGGCCTCGACCTACAGCGACGACGCCCGCGCCTACATCGCCTGCACGCCCTACTCCATGGAGGAGGAGCGCATGGCGGTGCTCATCCAGGAGATGGTCGGACGGGCGCACGGGCCGCGGTTCTACCCGAGCGCCTCGGGCGTGGCGGTCTCTTACAACTACTACCCGGCCGGCAAACAGAAGCCCAACGACGGCCTGGTGCTCCTGGCGCTCGGCCTCGGGCAGACCATCGTCGCCGGCGGCACCGCGCTCCAGTTCTCGCCCGCTGCGCCCGAGATCCTGCCGCAGTTCGGCTCTGCGCGGGACTACCTGGCCTACTCGCAGAAGAAGTTCTACGCCGTGGACCTGACCCGCACGCGGGTCGACTTCATGGACGCCGAGGAGTCCTCGCTCAAGTCCTGCACCCTGCGGGACGCCGAGGACGACGGCACCCTTGCGCTCGCCGGCAGCGTGTACGTGCGCGAGGACGACCTGATCCGCGAGGGCCTCGGCACGCCGGGCGCGCGGGTGGTGACCTTCCACAACGTGCTCAAGTTCGGCGCGCTCCCCCTGGCGCCGGCGCTGCGGGCGCTGCTGTCGCTCTTCCGCGACGGCATGGGCAGCGCGGTGGAGATCGAGTTCGCGCTCGAGGCCAGCGACTGGGGCCGCGTCGGCTCCCGGGGCGGGCCCACGCCGAAACACACCCTGTATGTCTTGCAGGTGCGGCCGCAGGCGCAGCAGGCCTTCGAGTCGGATGTCCAGACCGAGGGCCACCCCGAGGGCGAGGTCGTCTGCACCACGGACCGCTCGCTCGGGCACGGGCACCTGGAGAACATCGAAGACATCGTCGTCGTCACGCGCAACGACCTCGAGGCCACGGACACACCGGCCATCGCGCAGCAGGTCGGCGAGTTCAACGCCTCGCTGCAGGCCGAGAAGCGCCCCTACCTGCTCGTCGGCCCCGGCCGGTGGGGGTCCTCGGACCCGCGCCTCGGCATCCCGGTGAAGTGGGGGCAGATCGCCGGCGCCAAGGTCATCATCGAGACGGACTTCGCCACGCGTGAGGTCGAGCCCTCCCAAGGCGCGCACTTCTTCCACAACGTGACGTGTTTCCGCATCGGTTATCTGTCGCTTTCGAACATGGACCACCGGGCCACGGCCGCGCGGCGCTGCCTGGACACGGCCTGGCTCGAGGCGCAGCCCACGCACGCGCAGACCTCGATGGTGCGACACATCCGCCTGGACGCGCCCCTGCGTGTGTTCCTGGACGGTCGCTCCGGCTCGGCGGCCATCCTGCGCCCGGCGCCGCCGCCGGACCCCAACGCCGTCACCGCCGTCGTCGCGTCTCCGCCCAACGCGGTGGAGTGAGCGCGCCGCGCCCTCTGGGGTGCAGCACACGGGTGGAACACGCTTGGGACACGGGCGGAACACCGGTGGAACACACCTGGAACACATCCGGGCGGATTCACCGGCCCTCGGTTCATGGCACGGCGGCTGCAGTGTGCCGCCCGCCGACCCTCCCGGAGATGCCATGACCCGCTGCCACCTCGCCCTCGCCGCCGCCCTGTTTGCCACGGGCTGCATCGCGAACCCCGCCACCGCCGTGGACGACGACCCGGACGCCGCGGGTGTCTCGGACGCCGGGCTCGTCCCGGGCGAGGACCTCGACGACGACGCCGGCGCCGCCAACCCGGGCCGCGGGCCGGAGACCGACGCCCCCCCACCGCCGGTGGCCCCGGACGCCCCGGACGCGGCCCCGCCGAGCCCGGGATGTTCGCGCGACCCGTTCATCGTCGACCAGCCCGAGTCCGCGACGCGCATCGGCGACGCGCTGTACATCGCCCTCGAGGACGGCCGCTTCTTGCGGGCTCCCCTCGGCGAGGGCACGGTCGGCTGGCCGGAGGACGTGCCCGAGCTCGCGGGCGTTCACGACGATCGCGGGCTGGCGCGGCTGCAGCGCGTCGCCGAGGGCATGTACGCCCGCCGTGTCCAGCGCGGCGACGTGGGCCGCGTCGAGCTCCTGACCGTGGTCGGGGACGGCGGCCTCACCCTGCGCTCCACCACGGTGGTGCCCGGCACGTCGGACGCGATGGCGGTGTGGCAGAGCCATGTGTTCGTGTGCAGCGGCGAGGCGACCGTGGCCGTGAGCGGGGCCACCGGCGCGGTCATCGAGGTGCCGGGCGGGGCCTGCGACGCCGCCGACGCCCACGAGGGCGGGGGCCGCTACCTGGGCCGCATCCGCCACGGCCACGGCAATCTGGTGCCCAGCTACGCGGTCTTCGAGATGAGCGTCGAGGGGGCGCGGGGCCTGATGGACCACGGCTTCAACCCCGGCGGTTCGCACCACTACGGCGACGTCGTGGCCCTGTTCCTCGGCGAGCGGCGCGGCCTCGTCGACGTGCAGAACGCCCACAACTTCTTCGGCCTCGATCTGACCGGCGAGACCGGCGGTCACATCTACGACACGCGCCTGTCCCTGGGCGCCGACGCCGCCGTGATCTCCACCGCGGGGGACCTGGTCTGGGTCGCCACGAACCGACAGATCCTGACCTACGACCTCGAGACCCCCGCCGCGCTCGCCGAGGGCTTGCCGAGTTTTCCCGACAGCGTCGACGCGGCGCTCCGCGAGGCGCGACACGAGGTGCCTCGGGTCCTGCATGCGGACGACGACATCGCGGTCGTTCGCGGCGCGGACGGCCGGCTCGCCGTGTGGGACCTCCGGGACGGCGCGCCCTGGCCGCTCCAGGTCGAGGCCTGCCCCTGAGCGCGCGTCCTGTCAGGGGTGCAGCACGCAGCCGCCGACGACGTCCCCGCGCCACTTGGCGCGCATGGCCTCGCGGTAGTCGTCCAGGCCGAAGCGATGCGACACGTACGGCCGGATGTCACCGGCCGCGGCCCAGGCCAGCACCTGCGCCTGCCGCGCCGGGCGGATGCTCGGGTCGTTCACCGTGGAGATCACGGTCGGGCAGCCCAACACATCCACGCCCTTCATCATGATGAGGTTCGTGGGCAACTGATTGGCGTTGGGGGCGCCGCGCTGCCCCTTGCCGCGGGCCACCAGCGGCGTGCCGGCCCACCCGACGATCAGGAACCGACCGCCGAAACGCAGGCAGCGCAGACACTCCAGCGACACATCGCCGCCCACGCCGTCGTGCACCACATCTACGCCGCGCCCGCCGGTGAGTGTCTTCACGGCGTCCCGCAGCGTGCCGCCCGAGGCCGCGAGCGCCGCCGTGTCGATGACATGGTCGGCCCCCTGCGCCTGCACCACGGCGAGCTTGGCCGCGCTGCGCCCGGTGGCGATGACCGTGGCTCCCAAGCGCTTGCAGACCTGCACCGCCGCCAGGCCCGTGCTGCCCGAAGCCCCCGGAATCAGTACGATTTCACCGGCCTGCACGCGCCCGCGGGCGATGAGACAGTGATACGCGGTCTCATAGTTGCCCAACAGATTGCAGGCCTGGTCGAAGTCCAGGTCGCCGGGGATGGCCAGCACCGCCGCGGCCGGCGCGACGGCGTGGGTCGCGAAGCCGCCGTAGCGTTGATACTCACCGTGCGAGCGGGGCCCGGCCACGAACCCATCGACGAGCACGCGGTCGCCGGGGCGCAGGCGCGTGGCAGCCTCGGATCCGGCCCACGCGACCACGCCGGCGTACTCCAGGCCCGGGGTGTAGGGCGGCTGGGGCATGTGCTGGTACTGACCGCTGGTCATCAGCAGGTCGACCCAGCCCACGGACGCGCTGCGGATCTCCACGAGGACGTCCGCGGGGCCGAGCGTCGCCGGGTCGGGCGGCGTCATCGGCTCCAGGCGGGTGCAGGCTTCGATGGCCGAGTCGGGCGTCTCGCCGAACTCGGTGACGACGACACGACGCGGCGCGCTCACGGCCGAGGACTCAGGCCGGGCCTTCGAAGGCGGCCTTCAGGCGCTTCTCGATTGAGCCCTTGAGCTTCACAGAGTCCACGCCGATGGCCTTGGCCATCAGGCCGAGCTTGACCGTGACCTTGACCGCCGTGGGCGTCACGTCGATGCCGCCGGACACGCCCGTGCCCTTGAGCGCCGCGCTGGCGCCCTTCCACTCGGCCTTCACGCCGTACTTGGACATCATCGACTCGAAGTCGGCGATCTTGGCCTTCGCCTCTTCGATGGACACGTTGTGCTTCTGCTCGACGAAAACATCCGACATGGGTCACTCCGGGACGGGTTCGAAACGTCCCGGCATTCAGCACCGGCGCGCGGGCGGCGTCAATGGGGTGAGCGCGCGGGGGTCAGAGCCGGGACAGGAGCTTGGTGTTGTGCTGTTGCGTCGCGAAGATGGCCCAGATGATCGCGACGACGTGAATGACGGGGAGGAGCACGCCGCCGATCCCCAGCGTCAGGAACGCGACGATGAGCGCGAGCACCTCGATGATGGAGATCACGATGCCCCCGGTAATGCTGGCGTAAAAGAGGCCGAGCCCGCCAAAGAAGAGCGTGAGAACGAAGGCCAGGCCGACACTCTTGGCCTGGACCATCACGGCCGCGGTCGCACGATCCATGGAACTTCTCCTTGACCCGCGGCAGGCGGGCCGAAAGGCGCTGTTTCAGCGCGCGTAGACCTTGCCGACCTCGTTGCGGGAAGAACTGCTGCAATCGGGACACTTGCCGCGATTGCAGTCGTTGCAGTGCAGGGTGTTGCACTTCGAGCACCGGTACACCGGGAAGAAGTTCGAGGTCATCGCCTTTTCGGCCCGGCGGCCACAGTGCGGACACGCAGAGTAATCGGACATCTCGGAATCACCTTTCGCCAGAGGGTGTCAACCGTCGGCACGACGGGCCGACCCCCCTTCCATGCCGCTCATTCGCCCCTGGAAAGCCGAGCTGGACGATTTCATCGCGATCGACCCGCGCGGCCCGGCCTTGCGTTGCCGGCTGAATCGGACGACGCTCGCCGCTCCTTCGAGAGGGGCGCCATGAGCTTCAGCTTCATCCATGCCGCGGATCTGCACCTGGACACGCCCTTCGAGGGCTTGGGCCAGGTCTCGACCGTGCTGCGCGACCGCCTGGTGGACGCCAGCCTCGAAGCCCTCGACGCCCTCGTCGACCACGCGCTCGGCGCGCGGGCGCTGTTCGTCGCGCTCGCCGGGGACGTGTACGACGGCGCTTCGCGGGGCCTGCGGGCGCAGGTGAGACTCCGGGGCGCGACGGAGCGGCTGAGCGACGCCGGCATCCACACCTTCATCGCCCACGGCAACCACGATCCCGTGGACGAGGGCTGGTCGGCCGTTCGCGCCTGGCCGGAGCGGGTGCGCGTCTTCTCGGCCCACGCCGCCGAGACCCATGCGCTGACGGCCGCCGACGGCACCCCGGTCACGATCACCGGGACGAGCTTCCCGGTCCGCGACGTGACGGAGGGTCTGCACGCTCGGTTCCCGCGGCCCGCGGGGCCCGGCTTCCACGTCGCCGTGCTGCACGCCAACGTCGGCGCGGCCCCGGACCACGCCGCGTACAGCCCCTGCCGGCTCGAGGATCTCGTGGCGCTCGGGTACGACGCGTGGCTCCTCGGACACATCCACCGGCGGGCCATCCTGCGCGCCCGGACGCCCCTCGTGGCCTATCCGGGCAATCTGCAGGGCCGCAGCTTCAAGCCGGCCGAGTGCGGCCCGAAGGGCGCGCTGCGCGGCGACGTCGACGCCGGCGTGGCGACCCCGACCTTCATCGACCTGGCGCCGATCCGGTTCGAGGGCCTCAACGTCGACGTCTCGGCCTGCACGGAACTCGGCGCCGTGTTCGAGGCGTGTCGCGCCGCGGCGGACGCCGTGCGCACGCCGGGCCGCACGACGCTGGCCCGCGGCACGCTCCGCGGCCGCACGCCCGCCTACGACGACCTGATGACCCCGAGCGCGGCCGAGCTCCTGCGCGGCCTGCAGGAGACCACGCGGGGTGCGCCCGACCTGCTCTGGACCGCGCTCGCGCTCGAGGTGCAGCCCGTGCGCGCGCTGGAGGCCCTTCGCCCCCGCGACGACCTGGCCGGAGAGCTCGTGCGCGAGATGGACCGGCTCATCGCCGAGCCCGACCTGGTGCGCCGCCTGCTGGTGACGGCCGCGCCCAACGCCCTGCGCGAGCTGCTGGCCGAGACGGACGACGCCACCCTGGCCCTCTGGCTGGCCGAGGCCGCGGAGCAGGCGCTCCACCTGCTCGAAGGAGACGCCTGACATGTCTCTGCGGCAGCTCCACATCGAGGGTTTCGGACACTTCAGCGGCTTCTCCCTGGCGCCTCACCCCGGGCTGAACGTCGTCTTCGGCCCGAACGAGGCGGGCAAGACGACCCTCGCGGCGTTCCTGCGCTATGTGCTCTTCGACCACGAGCAGCACCGGGTGGCGAACCGCGCGCAGGCGCTGGCCGGCGGGCGCCTGGGCGGCCGCATCGAGCTGGACGCGCCGGGGGGCCCCATCCGCATCGAGCGGATCGACGCGCGCAACGCGGTGCCGACCGTGCGGATCGGCGACCAGGCCCCCCAGACCGGCGACGCGGCGATCCGCGCGGCCCTGGGCGGCGTGGACGCCCCCCTGTTCCGGGCCGTGTTCTCGTTCTCGCTGGACGATCTGAGCGGCCTGAACGCCCTCAACGATGCGGGCCTGCGTGATCGTCTGTTCATGGGCGCGCTCGCCGGCGCCGGGCGCGACGTCGCACAGGCCATCACTCGGCTCGACCAGACCTGGTCGACTCTGTTCCGGCCGAGGAGCGCCAGCGAATACACGGACGCCGCCGAGCGGGCGGACGCCCTGCGCACGCGCCTGGCCGAGGCGCAGCAAGCGCTGGCGGCGCTCACCCGACGCCAGCCCGAGATCGAGCGCCTGCGACAGGCCCTCTCGCGGGCGCGCGACACCGAGCGCCACGCCACGGACGCCGCCCTGCGCGGGCGCGCGCTCCTCGCGGCCGCGCCCCACCACACCGCCCTCGCCCGGACGTCGATGCATGTCGAACGAATGTCCGAGGGCCGCAGCTTCACGCCTGCGCAGCGCGAGGCGCTGCAGTCGCTCGACCGCGAACTGCGCGACGCGGAGATCGCCGCCACGCTGGCCGAGAACCTGATGGCCGCGCGCCGCGCCGAGTGTGCCGAGCGTGCCCCGCCCTCGCCCTTCGGGCCCTTCGAGCATGCCCTGACCGCCCTGGACGCGCGGCTCCGCGAGTGCTCGCCGGCGAGTCGCCAGGCGCACGAGCAGGCCGCCGGCGCCGCGCGGCAGCGGGTCGGGCAGGGTCTGCGAGAGCTGGGGTTGCCGGACGCGCGCGCGCTGGGGGCCCTGGATCTGTCCGTCGCCACCGCGACCGCGTTGCAGACCGCGGCGCGGGCGGCCGAGGCCCAAGACCACCGGCTCCGCGCGGTCGAGGTCGCGGCCGAGGAGCACACCCGCCGCGCGGACGCGCTGGCGCGTCGAGAGGCGGAGCGGGCGGCGCTGCCCAAGGATCCAGAGGCCCTGGACGCCGCGGCCGAGGTGGACGCGCTCACCCGCGAGGCGACCGCCGTCGAACACCAGTCGGCGCGCCGGGCGGCCCTCGAGCCCGTGATCGAGGCGCTGCAGGCCGAGGTGGAGCGCGCGCAGGGCCGCCTGGGGCCCTACGAGCGGGCGACGGCTCAGCCCGCCGAGCGCAGCCGGTACGCCACGGAGATCCGGGCGTGGCGCGCGGAGCACGTGCGCCACGAGGCGCGCGCGGCGCAGTGGTCCGCCGAGTTGGAGACTCGGCAGGCGGCCCTCGCGGCGCTGGAGGCGGACGCCGCCCCCTCACCCGCCGACGACGCGCCGCTCGCGGCCTTGGCGGGCCGTGTGATGGCCGGCGTCGACGCCGCGGTCGCCGCCGACGCGCTCGCCTCGGCCGCCCGGCAGAGGGCCGACGCCGCCGCGCTC
>CAINDO010000136.1 GCA_903847385.1 uncultured Myxococcales bacterium | reverse complement strand
TATCACGTCATCCGGGGGACGACACCCGACCCGTTGCGCGCCGCGTCGTGCCGAACTTCGTCGTCGCCCATCGCGGCCGGGACCTCGGCGCGCGGCCCTCGGTCGGGCGCGTGTGGCGCCTCTGAACCACCACCCGCGTGACCTGGATCGCGATCCCGGGCGAGCCTACTGGAATCACGAGCGCGCGCTGTGCTAACGCCCGAAGCGTGAGACGATTCATCGCCGCTCTGATGTGCAGCGCCGCGCTCGCGGCCTGCGATACGGGCTCGGCCGGCGCCGAGGCCGATGCCGCCGTGGACGCCGCCGCCCCGGACGCCGCGCCCTGGATCGAGCCCTTCGACGCGCGGGCCGAGGGCGCGCTGCTGTCGGTGTGGGGCTTCGGCGAGGGCGACGTCTACGCCGTCGGCGGGCAGCCCGAGGCGGGTTTGGCCTGGCGCTTCGACGGCGCGGCCTGGCGCAAGCTCGCGCTCCCGGAGGGCGCGCTCCTGAACTGGGTGCACGGCGCCGGGGACACGCTGTTCATGGTCGGCAACGGCGGCCGCGTGCTGCGGCGCGTCGCGGGCGGCGCCTTCGAGGCGCTCGACTCCGGCCAGGGGCAGGCCCTTTGGGGTGTGTTCGCCGTCGCGCCGGACGACGTCTGGGTCGTGGGCGGCGAGGCCGTGGGCCAGACCCCCGCGCTGCCCGTGATCCTGCACTTCGATGGCACGACCTGGATGCCGGCGACGCTGCCCGCCGCGGATCGGGCCTACCGGGCCTTCTTCAAGGTCTGGGCCTCGGGGCCTGCGGACGTGTGGGCCGTGGGTCAGGCCGGCGTGGTCATGCACTACGACGGCGCGGCCTGGCGGCAGGTGCTCGTGGGCACGGATCAGGACCTGATCAGCCTGTGGGGCACCGGGCCGGACCGCCTGGCCGTCGTGGGCGGCCGCAGCCACGGCGTGCTCGCCCGCTGGGACGGCACCGCCTGGTCGACGGACGTGCTGGCGTCTCGAACGGGCGTGCCCTCGCCGGGCCTGAACGGCGTGTTCATGGACCCGACGGGCACGCTCCTGACCGTCGGCGACCGCGGCCACGTGCTGCGCGTCGCCCCCGGCGCCTTCGAATACATCCGTGAGGAGACCCCGACGCGCGTGCTGCTGCACGGCGTCTGGAGCACCTCGGCCGGCCACCGCGTCGCGGTCGGCGGCACCCTGCTGGACAGCCCGCCCTGGGAGGGCGTGCTCCTCGACTCGAGGCCGTGACATGAAGAAGCAATCCAGGTGGGCGCTCGGCGCAGCGCTCTTGATGGCGATCGCCTGCGACGATGGCGTCGAGGAGCGCGAGGCCGACGCCGGCATGGGCCCGGACGCCGCCCTGGCCGAGGGTGTGTTCGCCCTGCAGGGCGAGGTGATCCCCGCGGCCACGGCCGAGCAGAAGGCGACCTTCGACCGCGGCCGCAAGGTGGCCACGCGCCGCTTCACGCCGGAGCAGGGCCTCGGCCCGCTGTTCAACGTGACCTTCTGTGCGGGCTGCCACGAGAAGCCCACGATCGGCGGCGGCGCCGGGCGCTATCGCGACTTCTTCATCCGCGGCGACGCGACGGCCGAGGGCGGCTTCGTGGCCGGCGGTGAGCGCGGCGGCATCCTGGCGGCCTACGGCGTGGGCAACGCGCCCGCCCGACCGACCCCCGCCGAGACGGACGACACGTTCGCGCTGCGCAACCCCATCCCGTTCTTCGGCGTGGGGTTGATCGCCGAGCTGCCCGAGGACGTGATCCTGGCCAATGCGGACGAAGACGACGCGGACGGCGACGGCATCAGCGGCCGCCCGAACTACGACCGCGGCTTCGTGGGCCGGTTCGGCGTGAAGTCGCAGACGGTCAGCATCGAGGGTTTCATCCGCGGCCCCATCTTCAACCACATCGGCGTGACCACGGACCCGCTCTCCCCCGAGCGGCAGGCGCAGCTGCCCGTGCCCTCGGTGGCCGAGGAGCGCGCGCTCGGCCTGACGGACGGCCTCGCCGCCGTGCAGCAGGGCCAGGCGGCCGCGCCGGGCCTGCCGCTGACGGACGACGACGCCGCGCCCGACCCCGAGATGAACGAGGACGATCTCTTCGACGTGGTCAGCTTCGCCATGCTGCTCGCCGCGCCGCAGCCCGAGCCGCTGAACGAGCAGACGACCCGCGGCCGCGGCCACTTCGTCGAGTTCGGGTGCGCCGCCTGCCACGTGCCCACCCTCACGGGCCCGCGGGGCGCGCTGCCCATCTACTCCGACCTGCTGCTGCACGACATGGGCGAGACCCTGGCGGACGGCGTCGCGATGGGCCTGGCCAAGGGCAACGAGTTCCGCACGGCGCCGCTCTGGGGCGTGGCCTCCATCGGGCCCTTCATGCACGACGGACGCGCCGACACGCTGGACGAGGCCACCCGCTTCCACGACGGCGAGGGCGCGAAGTCCCGCGACGCCTACCTGGCGGCCACGGAGGACGCCCGGGCCGACCTGATCGCCTTCATGGAGAGCCTGGGGGGCCGCGCGCAGCGCTCGGAGGGCCTGGTGCCGCCCAACACCCCCGTCGGCGCGGTCGGCTCGCCCGGCGGCCCCGAGACGGCCCTGGACGCCGCCGGCGAGGCGCAGTTCCTCCGCGGCCGGGCCATCTTCGACCGTGACACGGCCCTCTCCACGGGCCTGGGGCCCCTGTTCAACGGCGACAGCTGCCGCGCCTGCCACTTCGACCCCGCCGTGGGCGGCGCCGGCCCCCTGGACGTGAACGCCATGCGCACCGGGCGCCGGCTCGAGGACGGCGGCTTCGAGGTCATCGGCGGCGGCACGGGCCTGGCCAAGCTGGCCGCGCCGGGCCACGTGCGCCCCGAGAGCGAGGGCAACGTGTTCGAGCCCCGGCAGACGCCCACGGCGCTCGGCCTCGGTGTGCTCGACCGCATCCCGGAGGCCTCGATCCTGGAGAACGCCGACCCCACGGACGCCGACGGCGATGGCATCCGCGGCGTGGCGCAGGTGCTGGACGACGGCCGCGTGGGCCGCCTGGGCTGGAAGGCGCAGGTGCCCTCGGCCCGCGAGTTCACCCGCGACGGCATGACCAACGAGCTCGGCGTGGTGGTGCCCGTCGAGGCGGGCCTGACCTACGGCAAGAGCACGGACGACGACGACGTGCCCGACCCGGAGATCACGAGCGCGCAGCTCGACGACCTGGCGTTTTTCCTGACGCACCTGGCCCCGCCGCAGCCCGCGGGCGAGAACGCGGCCGGCGAGGCGGCCTTCACGCAGGTCGGCTGCGACGCCTGCCACGTGCCCCACCTGGACGGCGCCGACAGCGACGTGCCGGCCTACACGGACCTGCTGCTGCACGCCGTCGGCCCGGCGGACAAGCCCGGCATCCAGGACGGCGACGCGACGCAGGGCCACTTCCGCACCACGCCGCTCTGGGGGCTGTCCACCACCGCGCCTTACATGCACGACGGCAGCGCCAGCACCGTCGAGGCGGCGATCCTGGCCCACGAGGGCGAGGCCGAGGCCAGCCGCGCGGCGTTCGAGGCCCTGCCCGCCGCCGATCGCACGGCGCTGGTCGATTTCCTCGAGAAGCGGTGAGCGTCGGCCGGATCGGCGCCTAAGGTCTCTGGGTGCGACCGCTGGGAATCCAAAGGGCGGTCGCCGCGGAAAGGGACCGACCGTGAAGACCCATGACATGCCGATGCGGAGCGACTCCTCGCCTTCACGCTGGGCGCAGGCCTGGCCCGAGCGGACTGCGGACACCTACAAGCTGCGGGGCAAGCTGCGCGAGCCCTCGATGTGCAGCGACTGCGGCGTGGTGTACCACCGCGGGAGCTGGCGCTGGCTGGACGTGCCCGAGGGCGCCGAGGCGGTGCTCTGCCCCGCCTGCCATCGAATCCGCGACCACCAGCCCGCGGGTTTCCTGAAGCTCGAGGGCGACCTGCTCCAGCTTCAGCGCGACGAGCTGATGAACCAGATCCGCAACGTCGAGCGGGCCGAGGGCGGCGAGCACGCGCTCGAGCGCATCATGGGCATCGAGGAGTCCGGCCCGGGCTGGCTCGTGACGACGACCGGCGTGCACCTGGCGCGGCGGCTCGGCGAGGCGTTGCACGACGCCCACCAGGGCACGCTGACGTTCCAGTACAACCAGGACGAGAAGGTCGTCCGGGTGCACTGGCACGCGTGAGTCAGGGCCGCGGGCGGCTGTCGCCGGAGGGTGAGCCCGGGATGTAGGGCCACCCGTTCAGCCAGCGCAGGGCGTCGAGCACGACCAGGCGGCCCGGGGCCTCGTTCGTGTGGCCGGCCTGCCAGGCGTGGTAGACGAGGACGTCGTCCCCGCCGGGGGCCTGGACCACGGAGCCGTGTCCCGGCCCGGCCCAGGTGCCGTTGCTGCCCACGAGCGGGTCGCCCTGCTTTTCCCACGGACCCATGGGCGAGTCCGAGCGGGCCACGCTCAAAGCGTAACGCTCGTCGTAATAAGCGTTGGCGCTGTAGAACATGTAGTAACGGCCGTCCCGCAGGACCACGAAGGGCCCCTCGACCAGGCCGCCCTCCCAGGCGCGGTCGTTCGTGATGGCCGTGGAGACCGGCCCGACGACGCTCAGGCCGTCCGGGGCCAGCGCCTGCACATGAATGGGCGTGCGGCGGCCGACGGCGTTGCCGTCTTCTTTCCACACGAGGTAGGGCGCGCCGGCAGCGTCCCCGGTGTCCGTGAAGAAGGAAGCGTCGATGAGGCCCATGCCCGGGTCCTCGAGCAGGGGGCGGTCCAGCGCGGTGAAGGGCCCCACGGGCGTGGGCGCGGTGGCGGCGCCGAGGGCCAGGTTCCCGCCGCGGGTGCGGGCGGAGAAGTAGGCCACGTAGCCGCCGCCCAGCGCGTGGATCTCCGGTGCCCAGAAGTCGCTCACGGCCCAGCCCGGGCGGGCGGCGGCGGGCAGCAGCGCCCCGGCGGGCGCCCAGTGGACCAGATCCGTCGACGTGAACAGCGGGAAGGCGTCCGGCGCGTTGCCCGAGGTGCAGGTGAGCACGTAGCCCCGGGCGTGGCGCAGCACGCCGGGATCCGGGCAGTCGAAGGGCAGGACCGGGTTGGTGTAGAGGCCGCCGCACTCCGTCCAGCGGAACGCCATGCGGCAGTCCCCGGCGAAGTGGGGCACCCACAGATTCGAGAGCCCCTGCGCGCGCAGGCCGCCGCCGGCGTCGAAACACACGCCCGCGGGGAAGAGGCGGCCCGGCACGTCGTCGAAGTGGTCCGGGTGGTCCGGCGCGGCCGCCCAGGTGTCGCCGTAGGTCACGCGCGTGGCGCAGGCGGCGGGGGGCGCCGGGCAGTCGCCCCGCGTGTCCAGGGCGATGCGGCAGCCGGCGGGGCCGCGGAAGATCGGCTGCCAGCCGTTGCTCAGGGTGGCCACGCCGTTGCCCGAGGCGTCGGGCGTGCACACGCCGTCCCAGGTGACCACGCCGCCGGCCACGTCCGTGTCGCCCGCGTGGCCCTCGGGGCGGAACCAGGCGTCCCCGTACTGGATGACCGTCTCGCAAGGCGCGGGCGGGGGGGGCGGCGGCGACGGTGCGGCGGCGTCGGCGTCCGGCGGCGGGGGCGGTGCGATGGCGTCCGTGTCCGGGCCCGTGTCTGGACCGGGCGGCGGGGGCGGCCCGACTGCGTCCGTGTCCG
>CAINDO010000135.1 GCA_903847385.1 uncultured Myxococcales bacterium | reverse complement strand
TCACCTGCGCGTCTCTCGTCACCAACTCGCGACTCCTGACCAAGTTCAGGTCAGGCGTGCGCGCTCGTCAGCCCCACTTCAACATCGAACGATGGGGCGATGTCGTTGTCGTTGATGGGGTGATGTAATTGTCGCTCAGCAGCTGCCGCCGGGAACTTGGCCGGCCTTGCGAAGCGACTTTGGCACAGTGCCGGCGGAGATACCGTCGTATGCGTCGCGCCCTGGCACAGCGGGCCCATCCGCATTGGGCTCGCGGCCCGATGGCCCGACGAAGACGTCGAAGCCTACGGAGTGAGCAACGCCGTTCCTTGGGCGACCGTCGACAAGCACGAGCGCAACGAGAATCCCGACACGGACGTGCGCCTCTTGGCCCGCGCGTTCCTCGCTCGGGTCATCGAAATCTACGGCGTGCGGGAGATCGTCGCCTGCGGTCGCGTGGCACAATGGGTGGCAGCCGGGCTGACTCCAGTCGTCTGCTTCCCGTCCGGCTCGTCCCGCGCCCTCGCGTCAACCGTCGCGAAGTTCACCGCTGGCGCAGTCCACCCGCTCGAGCTCGTCGGAGCCCGCCCCGCACACGTTAGGGACCGTGTCCACGGTCGACGGATCGATGATTTGCTGTCCGCTGCCTATGCCGCCGCGGCGATCGCCGCGCCGCGCCTCCCTGGTCCGGCGACGAATGCCCGCGTCTCGGTTGACGCGGAGGTCTTCCACGGACGTCCATGCATCCGCGGAACGCGCATCCCGGTCTCGGTGGTGCTCGACAACCTCGCCGCGGGCCTCCCGCCTGACGAGGTCGTCGCGGCGTATCCGAGCCTCACGCTCGACGACGTCCGCGCCTCTCTCTCGTACGCTGCGGCCATAGCCTGCGATCGGGACAGGCAGCGGTAGGCTCAGAGCGGAAGTCGATGGCTACGGCTGCGTCCCCTTGGGTTCGAAGCCCCGATGCCATTCGTTGTCGCCGAACAAACTGGCATCCGCGGACGTTCGCCGCGCTACTGCGCCGTGGTTCCCATGGGGTGGATGTCGGCAGACCAGACTCGACCCACTCGACACTTGGACAGGTCGTTCTCGATCGGCGGACAGAAGATCATCTCCAAGGATGTGACAGACGTGCCGCCCCCTTGCGTCGGTGTTTCCACCAGACGGTAAAGCCAGACGCCTTTCGCGCTGAAGGTGGGGGAGACGGTGGGCGCAACCGCCGCGGTCGACGCGCCAAGTTCCGCGGGCCCGCCTGAAATCACCTCCGGCACAAAGCGCGGAACGACCCTGATCCGATGGGTCTCGCGAGCCGCGCACCCCGACACAGCCGCTCCGACGCAGAGGAGAATGAACCCGAGCTTGAACGCCTTCATTTCTCGACACTCCCCTTCGGATACGACGAGTCGCGGTCGCTACCCGACTCGGTGGCGAGTTTGCAGAGCGGCTGGCCTTCCGCTCGAGTCGCGTCGCAAGCAACGACGTACTGGGTGCTACAGCTCACGACCCGGTAGCCCGTCGCCGTCGGAACCTGGATCTGACACCTGGGGTCATCGCTGGTCGGCGCTACCAGGAACATCCCCTTGGCAAACTCGGCGCCCTCCACTTGGTAGACCGCGGCCGTTTGAACGGGCGCGTGGCAAGCCGGAATGGTCGCCACAAATGCCATAGTTATCAATACTCTCATACGGGCACGCACTTCCCTGTTGGTGAACAGCACCGCCGAACCCTCAGGCGGTAACGGCGTGAACCCTAGATTTGATCCTGTTCGCCGTCAACGGTGAATCTCGCCTGCGCGATAGCCAAGCGCCGTCGTGGGCGCGCTCACCGGGCGACGCCTCGCGGATGCATCGCGCAGGAGAAGTCCGGCGCCCAAGGCGTGTGGGCGAACGGACGGCGCCGGTGTTCTCGTCAGTCGGCGCGCATCAGAGGCCAGCAACTGGTCAAGCCATCGGCCATCGCGCCAACTCCCACACCCGCACATCCGACGAGCAGAAGCTCCAGTCGCGCTCCCGGGCGATCCAGGGCAGCACCTCGACGCGGTCTTCAACGGTGAGGCCGCCGTTCTGCGCGAGCATCTCGTCGTCGGTGATCAGCATCCCCGGGAGATCGGGGTCGAAGTCCGGCCTCGCGGCGCCCTTCAGCACCGCGATGACCTTGACGCGGTAGCCGACCAGGTAGGGGTGCTCGTTGCCCGTGTACGTCGTCTCGAAGCCAATGACCTGCTGCATCTTCGCCTCCCTGTGGATGCGCCGGTTGTCGTCTTGGCGCATCCACATGAACACGCTTCTCGCCGACACCATCAAGCGAAGAGGCGACGGTCCGGTCGCTTCTGCCGCGCAACGAAAGAGTGGCCCCTGGCACGAGTGGCCGCGTCGCGCACGGCGGCACGACGTTTCGGCCGCCGGGGGCCGTGCACCGCGCGGCCGCGTGGGAAGCTGTCACCGGAGCGAGGACGCGTCGACGCCGGCTTCAGCTGCCATCAACAGCGGCGCCAATGCTTCAATCTCGCCCGTGTTTCTCGCGCCCCACATCGAGGCCACTCGGGGCGTCTGCGGCGGCCACCCCTGCATCCGCGGCGGCCACCCCTGCATCCGCGGCACCCGCATCATGGTCACCGTCGTCCTCGACAACCTCGCCGCAGGCAAGACGGCGGATGAGATCGACGCGAACTGCCTGGGCCTGACGCTCGACGAAATCTGCGCGGTGGTGGCGTTTGCTACTGAGATTCCGCGCGAGCACGATGGCAGGTAGGCGTCAACGTTGAGCGCACGTCAGCTCCGTGCGGCGGTGACGGGAACAATTGGCAAGATCGCAGTGAGCATGCTCGGGTGCCGGCGGGACCGTTCGTTCACGCGACTTTCGAGCAAGGGCTGAAACGCATACGTTGCGGCCTACGTATTCGGAAAATGGAGGTGTGTCGTGGACCAAGGGGATTCTGAGGACCTTCTGCTTCGGCAGGGCCAGGTCCTCCACGTCGACGACTTCGGACAGGTTTGGGCGCCATGCCGCCCGCCGAGTCAGGGTCCGACGGCGGCGGTCACCCGGGGGCGTCTGCCGGACGCCACTCTTCTGCGCCGCGTGCTGGGTCCCCCGTTGCCGGGCGGTGTCCTGTTTGATCGTGCGTATTGGTGGGCCCTGCAACGCCCCGGGGAGTCCGTTCCCGGGGCCTGGCTGGCTCTCCGGTTCAACGGAGAGCTGCATCTCGCGGGCTTCATTGCGTATCTCCAAAGCCGGCACCTGGCAGGGGCCATTCACGTCGCATTGGAGGCACTCGACTCGGGGGCGCCCCGAGAACCGGACCCGACGGGCGATCTGATCGTGACCCCGGCGACGATAGACGGCGTCGCGGTACACATTGGGCGCCATCGCGGAGTCCTGAGGGTGTCGGGGTCGGCGCTGTTCACGGCAACGCAGCGAGACGCGTTGCGCTACCAACTGAGCCTTCTTCCGCTGGAACGGGAGGTCCAAGTGGAGGACGACATCCTCATCGTCGACCAGTTCATCGACCACCTCGTCCACTCCCTGGTTCAGGCCGGCAACACCGCAGTCCGGATGCATTCGCCCAGAGCGACCACGACGGTGGAGTTGGCTCGCATCCGGGATGCCATGCAGAACGAGGGAGCGCTCTTCTACGTGGACGGCGTGGCCGAGACGCTCACGTCCGACCTGATGTTCGACCTCTACGAAGAGCTGCTCTTCGAAGACGAGTTGTGAGGGAAGAGCGGCCCCCGGCACGAGTGGCCGCGCCGCGTCGGGTGCAGCGACGTTTTGGCCGCCGGGAACCGTGTGAGGCTCGGGAGGGCGACCGGACCGTCACGACATGAGAATGCGCCCTGCGACCGGCGGGTTTCAGCGCCGCGGGTTCGTGGCCGCGGCCACTGCGGTGCGGTGGCGCTTGGCGAAGGTGCGTGCGTCAACGGGGCGGTCCACGGCGAGCGCGGTCAGCAGGCGGACGACCGTCGCGCCGGCGACGTCGAGCTCCCCCACCAAGACCGCGTTCGGGGCGTGCTCGGCGGTCGCATCGGCCAGGGAGTCCACGAGCCGCCCCACCTCGCGCTCGGCGCGGTCGGCGGCGGCGTTCCTGGCTCTCCGCCGGCCCATGGCGGTGGTCCGCCGCTCGGCAATGCGCGTCGTGAGCCGGCCCGCGACATCCCCGGCGAGCTCGCCATCAGCGGTCACGCTGCGGATGCGGTCCACCACAAAGGCCTCCAGCGCGTCGGCCGGCCAGCCCTTGGACGGGCAGCCGTCCTTGCCACGCTTGGCCCTCCGGACGCAGGTGTAGTAGCGGTGCACGGTCCCTCGGGCGACCGCGCGCTTCCAGGGATCAGGGCGGCCCCGCAGCCGCACCGCGCGACGCCCGCGAGCAGGTAGTCCGGGTTGCGACTCGGAGGGTGGTCCTGCTCCGGTCGAGCGTCGAGCAGGGCCTGCGCCGAGTCCCAGGTCGCGCGGTCTACGATGCCCTCGTGCTGGCCCTCCACGACCTCGTCGTCGGCGTTGATGCAGCCGCACATCACCGCCGAGCGCAGTGCGGTCAGCACGCGGCTCTTGTCCCAGGGCTGGCCGCGGCCTAGAGCGCCGCGCCGGTCTGCAGGTACGCCGCGAAGAGGTCCCGGACGACGACCGCGGCGGCCTCGTCGATGGCCAGCTTGCCGTCGACGAGCCGGTGGACGGGTTCGGGGTGGTCGTGTCGTCGGTCAGCGGGTTGTAGACCCGCGACGACTACTCTTCGGTCGCGGATCCACCAAACCCGAGCGCCTCGTCGGCCATTTCCTGGCTCAGCCGCCTCAGGTTGGCCTCCGCGTCCGCGTCGCCTCGGACGGTCGTGGGTGCTGACGCGGCGGCGGCCATTCGGTGAACCGCTCGCCGCCCGCGCTCGATGATCTCGAGCTCTCGCTCGTATTTCATGCGTGCCAACTCGGCCCGAGTGTAGTCGGCGCGAAACCAGATCGGCGGCCGCGCTCGCGCCGCTCCAGCGAACGCGACCAGCAACAGGGCGGCGGCGGTCGTCGTCGCCACGCGTCGGGATCCGAGCGCCAACATGGTGCCAATCGTGGCAGATTGGCGGGGACCTCGTCACGTGGATCCAGGCAGAAAGGAACTCGCGGGAGCTCCGGCATCCCCACGCCGGAGGTCACCGAACATGAAGTTCGCCCTCATCCCCGCCGCCACCGCCACGCTGGTCGCGCCCATCGCGACCCCGGTCGTCGTCCGGCAGGCCATCCGCAGCCGCAGTCGGGACCGCGCGACCGTCGCTTTGGTCCTCCTTCCTCGCCTGCCTGCCGCCGGGGTGGTCGCTGCTGGGGTACCTGCCGCTGGCGTACGCCGCCTTCCGCGTTCGGCGGGCGCTGCCCGGCCGACCCGGTCACGCTCTCCTTTGGGCGCGCGTCGCCGTCTACGCCGGCGTGGCGCTCGTCTTGCACGGGGTTCTGCCGCTCCTGTACTTCTTCTCCCTGGTCTTCTTCATGCGATGAACGCAGCATCGGCTTGCAAACTGGGGGTGTTCGTGGCGACTTCGACTCTGAAATCGGTCGTTGCGCGGGGCGCACCCCATCCCGGTCGCCATGGCCCCGGCTCGGGCGGCTGTGGGTGTCTTTCTGCGTTCGTTCGCGGCAATCCAAGCGAAAGCTTGCGAGTGCGCAGCCCTGTGGCTGACGCCCTGCGGTGGCTGGTCCTGCTCGTCGCGCTCGCCGTCCCCACGGTCGCCGTGGCAGTCCCCACCGACCAGGAAATCGAGCCCGACGAGGCATTGGGCGGCGCCATCGCGACGCTCTACGAGGCACGCGATTTGACCCTCGAGGGACCGTGCGGCACGGCGCTCGTCCGGTTCGAAGTGCCGACGATGTGGTCGCGGGCGCGGCAGTGCTACAGCGCGCCGGGCGGCCCGGTGCCGAGCAACCTGTCCTTCGAGCTCGTGTGCGGCCCGGAAGCGAAGGCACGGGCCAGGGTCCGAAAGCTCATCGCCCGCACGCCCGGCCGGGTCCAGGTGGTCGAGCGCACGGCGCTGGCGGACGGAAGTCTGACCGTCTTCCGCTCGGTGGACCGGTCGGCAAAGGGCGCGCCGGTCGAGCGGACCTTTGTCATCGCGACCCGCGCCCGGCCCGCCGGGGACGCCTTCGTCCTGATGCGCGCGGCGGTTCCGCCGATGCAAAGCGACGCGTGTCGGGCGAGCCTCAGCGCGTTGGGGCGGATGTTTGAGGCGGCGCCGAACGGGCCAGCGACGTCTCGCTTCTGAACGACTGCCCAGCGTCGACCTCAATTCCCCATCGTGTTGCTTCGCTAGGGATCTCGCGCTCGGTCGGGCGCATGCGCGCCTGACGGGGGCCGCCGTGGCGGAATTCCGCGTTCCGCCGAAAAGGTCTCCCGCGGGCCCCGGTATCCCCGCTGCGGAGGTACTCACATGAAGATCGCACTCATCCCCATGCTCACCGTCGCCCTGCTCGCCCTCGTCGCCAGCGCCGCCGAGGCGGGTCGCGTCGTCACCGCGCCCAGCGGGAACAAGGTCACCATCACAGAGACCTGCATGACCACGTGCACGGAGAGCGTCGAAACGCGCAACGGCGCGCTGGTGAAGATCCGCACGTGCACGACCGTGTGCGACCAGTACTGACGCGCGCCGCGCCATCCCCTCCCCGCCCCACCCTACGGCGCGCGGCGGGGGTCCCAACCGGTGACGAGGCCCTCCTCGAGGGCGTCGAGCGCGGCCATGGCCTCGGGCGAGAGCTCGAAGTCGCGCGCGGCCAGGTTCTCGGCGAGGCGGGCGGGGGCGGACGACTTGGGGAGCACGATCAGGCCGTGCTGCAGGCCCCAGCGCAGGAGGACCTGGGCGGGGGTGCGGCCGGCGGCGGCGGCGACGCGCACGACCTCGGGGTGGGCGAGCCGCGCGCCCTTGGTGAGCGGGCTGTAAGCCTCGACGGCGATGCCGTACCGCTCGCACAGCGCGCGCACGCCCCGCTGCTGGAGGAACGGGCTCACCTCGATCTGATTCACGCTCGGCGGCTCGTTCGCATGACTCAGCAGCTCCTCGAGGTGATGCTCCATGAAGTTGCTGACGCCGATGGCCCGCACGCGGCCTTCGGCTCGCAGCCGCTCGAGCGCCCGCCACGAGGCGAGGCGCTTGCCCGGCACGGGCCAGTGCAGCAGGAACAGATCGATCTGTTCGAGGCCCATGTGTTCGAGGCTGGCGTCGAACGCCCGGAGCGCGGCGTCGTAACCCTGGTCGTCGTTCCAGAGTTTCGTCGTCACGAACACTTCGCTCCGCGGCAGGCCACTGTCGCGCAGGCCGTCGGCGACGTCGCGCTCGTTTCCGTAGATGCGCGCGGTGTCGATGTGGCGATAGCCGAGGTCCAGCGCGGTCTTCACGATGCCGCGTGTGGTCTGGCCGCGGGGCGTCCGGAAGACGCCGAGGCCCACACGCGGGAGGGCGACGCCGCCACGCAATGGGTAGGTCATGGGTGGCTCACCAGAACTCGGGCCGCTCGGGGAGCGGCGCCTCGCAGCAGTTGCAGGCCCGGTGGTCGTCGCTGGCGTCCTCGAGCGCGCCGCAGGCCGTGCAGCGCACCCACAGGCGGTTGACGCGCGTCGGCGTCCACACGCTGGTCCAGACGGAGGCGACGAAGCGCTCGCCGAAGAGCTCTGCCATGGCGACGGCGTGGTGTCCCGAGAGCGCCCGCCGCATCGAGGCCTCATCCTCCCAGGCGGTCACGGTGAAGCCGCGCAGGCCCGTGAACCCGGTGATGATCGAGATGAACCCGGGCTCGGCCTGGAAGTCCTGCACGTTCTGCCGGGAGTGCGCGCGGATGCGCTCGCGCTCCGCCGGATCGCTGGCCGCGATCCACGTCAGCGCGATCACGCCGGGCGGCTTCTTGTTGCCCGAGGCCGCGCGCAGTGCGTAGCCATACTGCGCGGTCTCCGTGCCGATCGGCTCGGCCAGCGCGAGCGCGACGAACGCCTCGGGGGTCAGCGGCGCCGTGCGCGCGGCCTCGACCCACGCGGGTTTCTGTTCGAGCCACAGGTTCTTCACCACCGTGCGGGGCAGCGCGGGGTCGAAGAGCCCGGCCGAGACCAGGATGCGCGCGGCCTGCCCGGCCGCGTCCGTGGGGCGCTTGGCCAGTCGGCTGCCGCAGTGGCCGCAGAAGCTACGCTCGTTGGCCGGCGACGAGGCATACCAGACAACGTGTTCCTCACCCGTCCAACGCACGTCGGTGGGGGCCGCCGCGAAGAGCGCGAACGAGTTGCCGTGGAGCTTCTGGCAGTCCGCGCAGTGACACACCACCACACCCGCGCTGCGGGCCGGGATCGTGACCTTCACGCGGCCGCAGTGACAGCCGCCGTCGAGCATCTCGGGGGTCGAATCCGTCGACATCGTCGTCTCCATGAAGGAAGTGTCAGCGCCCCAGGGTCTCGATGACCAGGTTGGCCGTCTCGGTGCCCGAGAAGTTCTGCTGGCCCGTGACCAGGTTGCCGTCCCGCACCGCGAAGCCGCGCCACAGGCCGGCCTGGACGAAGTTGGCGCCGAGGCGCTTCAGCTCGTCCTCGATGCGCCAGGGCATCAGGTGTTTGTCCTTGGGCAGGGCGCCCATGCTCCACACGGCGTTGTCGGCGAAATCCTCCTCGACGTTGGCGAAGCCGGTGACCGTCTTGCCCCTCGCGAGCAGCTCGCCGTTGGAGAGCCGCGCGTAGCGGAGGAGCGCCACGCCGTGACACAGCGCGCTGGCGACCTTGCCGGCCTCGTAGAACTCGACGAACTTCGCGTGCAGCGCCGTGGCCGTCTCGAAGCTGAACATCGGGGCCTGGCCGCCGGCGACGACGAGGGCGTCGAACTGCGCGACGTCGATCTCGGAGACGGGTTTCGTCCGCTCGACCAGCGCGGCCAGGCTCGGCGTGTGGATGAACCCCAGCGTGATCAGGTCGGACGCGGAGTAGCCGCTGGCGTCGTGTGGATCGCTGAGGGCGTCGGCCTCGCAGCGTCCGCCGTCGAGGCTGAAGACTTCGACCTCGTAGCCGGCCTCGTGGAAGGCGTAATAGGGGTGCGTCAGCTCCGACCACCAGAAGCCGACGGGCCAGCCGGTGGTCGTCGAGGTCGCCGGGTTGGCGATCACGATCGCGACGCGCTTGGGTGTGTTCTTGCGGGCGGGGTTCGGGTCCCGGAGGCTCATGTCGTTCGCTCCTGGCAGTGGACGATGTGTCCGTTCGCGAACGACTCTGGGGCCCGACGGGCATGCAGGCAACGCAAGACGATTGAAGTCAACGTTGCAATCTGTGCAACTACCGTGGGCGCCGGATGCGCTTCCGCGTCTGGCCCGACGTGGGGTCGGTGGGGTCGAGCCGGGTCCGCGGCGCGTCGTGTCGGTCCCCCGCCACCTGCTTCGAGGCGCGGAGGAAGACATCGCGAAGGAACCGGTGGCCGGCGTCGCCCTCGACCCGCGGGTGCCAGACCAGGCTCAGCGCGTAGGGGCGCAGGGTCACGGGGACCTCGAGCACCTGCAGCGACAGCGGCTCGGCGAATCGCCGGGCGATGCGCTCCGAGATGGTCAGGACGTAGTCCGTCTCGGAGGCGAGCTGGAGCGCGGTGACGAAGTAGGGCACGGCCCGGGCGACGGTCCGGGTGAGCCCGCGCTCCCGGAGGACGTCGTCGATGTAGCCGCCGGGTTTGCCCCGCGGCGCGACCTGGATGTGCGGCAGCGCCACGAAGTCCTCGAGCGTGAAGCGCTTCTTCACGGTCGGGTGGGCCTGGCGCACAACGCAGACAAAGCGGTCCGTCAGCAGTTGCCGGTTCCGCATCTCCTGGGGCAGCTCGCCGTAGATGCCGACGGCGAGGTCCGAGCCCTGGTCGCGCAGCAGCGCGGGGTCGTCGGGCGAGTTGGGCACGAACCGGAGGCAGACCTTGGGCGCCTCGTCCCGCAGGATGCGGTCGACCGCGCCCCCGAGGATCGTCAGCACGTAGTCCGTCGCGTGCACCACGAAGGTGCGCGAGAGCTCGCTGGCCACGAAGGGCCGCTCGGGCTCGAGCGTGCGGCGCGCCTGCTCCACGACCTCGTGGACCAGAGGTTTGAGCGCCAGCGCCCGGGGCGTGAGCAGCATGCCCCGGCCCGAGCGGACCAGGATGGGATCGCTGAAACGCTCGCGAATGCGGGCGAGGGCGTGGCTCATCGCCGGGGTGGAGAGCCCGACGCGCCGGGCGGCGCCCGACACGCTCCCCTCCTGGAGCAGCGCGTCGAGGGACAGGAGCAGGCCGAAGTCGGTCGATTCCATAGGGTGCAACTATGGTCGTCGGAGATTGCGCGGGTCAAGGGTGGTCCCCCGCCGTGTCCGGCCCGACCTTGACCGTGGTGAGGCCGTGATCGGCGAGCGCATCGAGGACCGTGATGACCGTGCTGTAGTCGACGCGGTCGGCGGAGAGGACCCGCACGACCTGCTCGCGGGGTGGGCCGGCGACGCGCGCGGCGAAGGGCCCGAAGCCGTTCCTCAACTGCGGGCCGAGGGCGCCGGCGGCGGCGTCGAAGTTCGCGGCGCTCTCGGGCGGGTCGTCGGTGAAGGCGACGTGGGCGGCGCCGGGGGTGAGCCGCACGACCAGGGCGCGGGCGGGCGGTTCGGCGACGCCGTCCGCGCTCGTTCGCGGGAGCGGCTGCGAGACCTTGATGCGCGAGACCTGGGACCACACGGCCGTGATGAGCAGGAACGCGATGAGCACCGACAACAGGTCGATGGTCGGCACCAGGTTCAGGGTGAAGTCGACGGCCTTCCGACCGCCGCGCTGTTGATTGACTGTGCCCCCGCCGGCCATGGGTTCCTCCGCGCTCGATGTGTCACGGATGGACCGCGCGCCCCGGCGCGGGTTCCCCGGAATCGCCGCGGTGCAGGAATCTACACCGGCCGCCGACGCGTTCGGCAGATGTTAAAATTTTAGCTTGCGAATTTTTTAGCACCCCGGCAGGTTCTGGTTCGCATGAAACGAGAACGCCCCGGACAACCCCCCGACGATCTGACCCGCCGCGAGCGGCAGATCATGGATCTCATCTATCAGGCCGGCCAGGCCACGGCCGCGGAGGTCCGCGCCGGCCTGCCCGAGGCACCGAGCGACTCGGCGGTGCGCACGCTGCTGCGCCTGCTCGAGGAGAAGGGCCACCTGACGCACGTCGAGGAGGGCCAGCGCTACGTGTATCGACCCACGACACCGAAGGTCGACGCGGGCCGGTCCGCGCTGCGCCATCTCGCCGATACGTTCTTCGGCGGGTCCGTGGCCCGCGTGGCGGCGGCGCTGCTGGCCGAGGACACCCGCGACCTCGACCCCGACACCCGGGCGCGCCTCGCCGCCCGCATCCAGGCCGCGCAGGCGGCGGAGGAGGACACGAAATGACCACGACGCTGCTCTTCGAGTGGGCGGTCAAGGGCGCGCTGCTGCTGGGCGCGACGTTCCTGGCCCTGCATGCACTGCGGGGCGCCCCGGCGGGTGTGCGGCGCGCTGCGCTCGCGGCGGCGGTGCTCGGCACCCTGGCCCTGCCGCTCGCGCCCCGTTGGCTGCCCGTGGCGTTCAACGCGCCGCCCCCGGTGGTCGCGGCGTCCCTGGCCGAGGCCGCGCCGCTCGCCGCCGAGGGCCTGCCTCCGACGCCCGCCGCGAGCCCCGGCGCGCTCACACGCCCGGAACCGACGAACCCATCCCCCGCCGCGCCCGCGTGGCTCGCCGGTCTGTGGGCGGCGGGCGCGCTGCTGCTGCTCGCGCGGCTCGGCGTCGACCACCTCCGGGCCGCGGACCTGAAGCGGCGTGCGATGCACGGGCCCGAGGGCGTCTTGTTCTCCCATGAGATCGACACGCCGATGGTCCTGGGTGTGTGGCGGCCCGTGATTCTGATGCCCGCGGAGACGCGCGAGGCCCCGGCCGCCTCGACCGCGGCGAGCCTGGCCCACGAGCGGGCCCACCTGGCCGGTCACGACACACGCCTTCTGTTTCTGGCCGATGTGTTGTGCGCGCTGCGGTGGTTCGATCCGCTGGCCTGGTGGGCGGCGCGGCGACTGCGCACCGAGTGTGAGCTGACGGCGGACGCCGCGGTGCTGGCCGGGGGCGTGCGCCCCTCGGAGTATGCCGCGCTGTTGCTCTCCCTGGCCTCGCCTCGGCCGGCGCCGCCGGTGGCCTTGGGCGCCCTGGGCGCAGGCGGTGCCGGCGTGCGCGAACGCATCGAGCGGGTGCTCGAAGGCACGGGCCGCACCGCATCGAGGCGGCTCGCCTGGAGTGTCGGCGTCGGCGGCGGTCTGTTCGCCGGTGTCCTGGGATGTGCCGGCCCGGCGCATGAGACACCGAGCGCGCCGGAAGAGACAGTCACGCCGGCTCCCATCGCCGCCCCCAGCGCGGCCCTGCGGCAGCCCATGGTCGGCCTGGACGAGGTCGTGCAGGCCAAGGTCACCGAGGAGCTCTTCAAGCTCCAGGCGGACGAGTCACCCGTGGCCGCCAGCGTCGTCGTGGTGGAGGTCGAGACCGGCCGCGTGGTGGCGCTGGCGGGCCTGGGGCCGCAGGGGGACGCGACGGCGCAGGAGGCCATCGAGCCGGCCTCGGTGCTCAAGGCGCTGACCGCGGCCGCCGCCCTCGACGCGGGCGTCACACCCGACACCCGCTTCTCGACCGGCGACACGCTCGTGGTCGAGGGTCATGTGTTGACGGACGCGCTGCCGGCGGCGGACCTGGACCTCGATGGCATTCTGTCGCGCTCCTCGAACATCGGCGCGGCGCGGCTGGCCGAGAAGCTGGGTGTCGCGGCCCTGCAACGACAGCTCGCGCGGTTCGGTGTCACACCGACGGACGCGCCGGCCTGGACGCCGCTGCAGGCCGCGCTCGCCGCCTCGGGCGTGGGCCTGCTCGCCCGCCCCGTGGACATCGCCCGGGCCTATGCCACGCTGGGGAATGGCGGGTTCGACCCGATGACACGCGAGGCGGTCGTGTCGAGCGCCGCCGCCGAGACCGTGTGTCGTCTGCTCGCGGGTGCGGTCGAGCACGGCACGGGGCGCGAGGCCCACCTCGACGAGGTGCGGGTCGGCGGCAAGACCGGCACGCTCACGGTGCGCGACGCCGCGGACGGCGTCGAGGCGGCCCTCACCCGCGCCAGCTTCGCCGGCCTCGTCCCCATCGACGCCCCCCGCTGGGCGATTCATGTCCGCGTGGACACACGCGCCGCCGGCGCCACGGGCGGCCGCGTCGCCGCGCCTCTGTTCCGCCGCATCGCGCGCGCGCTCGACCGCGACTGCTGAGCGCGCGGCCACACGGAGCGGCCGGTGGCGTCACCGCGGCAGCCAGCCCAGGCCGCGGGCGTGCAGGCTCTGCACGTAGCGTCGGTCGGCGGTCTCGGTGACCGCCGTCGTCTCGGGATACACACCGGATGGATCCTGGAGATCCTCGACGACGGTCCCGTCGTCCGTGAACGCGATGACATGACCGTAGGGTTTCGGCACCGGCCACAGCGCGCGCGGCAGGCGCAGCGTGACCGCGCGCAGTGACGGCAGGCCGGACAGCGCATCGACGAGGCGACTGCGCGGCTTGGTGAAGCCGAGCCAGATGCGGCCGTCCGCGCCCCGCATCAGGTTGTCCGGGTAGCCGGGCAGGTTGTCCAGCAAGACGCGGGCTTCGCCGACGGGGCCGCCCGACACATCCAGCTCCGCGGCGTCCGCGGGCAGGCTCCACACGCGGTAGCGCCCCGTCTCGACCACGAGGAGTCGGCGCGCGTCGCCGGAGAGCGCGAGGCCGTTCGCGAACGACAGACCCCGCGCCACCAAACGTGTCTTGCGTGTCGCCGGGTCGTAGGCCAGCACGCGGCCCGTGGCCGACTGCTCGATGATGTCCAGCACGCTGGCCTCGAAGGTCCCGCCCCAGGCCGCCGCGCCGAACCGGGTCGAGGCGTCCGTGAAGTAGACCTGCCCGTCGGGGGCGATCACCACGGCGTCCGCGAATACGATGGGCGCGTCTCCGATCCGGTCCGCCAACACCTCGGTCTTGCCGTCCGGCGAGATGCGCAACAGACCGGCGAGCGCGTCCGCGGCGAGCATGTCGCCGGCGGCGTCGAAGTCGAAGCCGAGCACCCGGCCGTGCGTGTCGGCGAAGACCTGGCGGTCCGTGCCGTCCGGGTTCATGCGCAACACTCTGCCGCCGGCCACGGCGGCGTAGAGCCGGCCATCGGGGCCGAGGGCGACGTGCTCCGGGCCCTCCTCGCCGCCGAGGTCGATCATGCGCAGTCCGGCGAGGCGCTCGTTCGGGGCGTGGACCCCGACATAGCCCGGCGGCGCGGGCGCCTCCCACACGCGCGGGGCGACCGGCACGGGCCAGAGCGCCAGGTAGGCGAGCAGGCCGAGGCCGGCGGCGAGGGCGAACCGTTTCACGTGTCGACGCATGGTGTCGCGAGACTACACCACGCGCGCTCCATCGGCGGGCGACTCGGCGCGCGACCGGCGCCGTGCGTCGTATTGGGCACAGACCTCGGCGGTGGCGGCTTGCCGCTCGCGATAGTCGAGCATCTTCAGCCACAACGGCAACGCCCGCCACGATGCGCCGTAGAGCGCGGCGCCGAAGCTCGTCGCGTGCGGCATCGGGCACCAGGGCGTGAAGCGCCGCGGCTCCGGCTCCGGTGCGTCACGGGCCGTCGCCACGCGCTCACGCCACGCCGCCTCATCCCGCTCCGCCTGCGACGCCCGTGTCTGCGCCCGCGCCCGCTTGACCCGCTGCCGCCTGAGATTGTTCCCCATGTCCGGCTCCATCGTACACGGCTTTACCACCTTCCCTTTCGGGGGTTGGCGCCGGGTCGTCGGGCCGTGTCCCTCACCGGTCTCGTCATGGTGTCGAGACGAGTCTGGCGTCGGACGGGCGGGCTCGTCAAGGCGATGCCCACCGGGTCGGAGATAAAGTGGCCCCCGGCTTTTCGGCCGAGTCGCGGGGCGGCGCGCCTCAAAGCCACCGGGGGCCACGGGGAGAGGATGCCCCTGGCCCCGAAGTGGTTTCCGCGCGATTTCATCGTCCTCGAACTTCCCCGGCGAGGGTCCTCCCGGGACGCTTCGGGCCCCTACGGCGCCGGGCGAGTGAAGCTGCCGTGGGTCACCACGGCGAAGTCGCTCAGCACGGCCTGCGCGTTCGCGCCGCCCTGGACCACGAGGGTCCAGTCTCCCTCGGGCTGCCAGCCCTGCAGGGCGGCGAGGTTCGTGTAGTTCGCCCGCCACACGGTCCGATTGGCCCAACCCGCGCCGTTGTCCAGCAGGACCTCCCGGCCGTCGGGCGCTCGGAGTCGAAGGCGCAGGTTCTGCAGATTCGTCCCTTCGAGCCGCACGCGCACGGCCAGCTTGTCGATGAATTGCATCGCCTGCCGCGCGCCGAAGGTGCTCTCCGGCCCGACGATGGGCGTGCGCGGCGCGGCGAGCTCGCTGAACACCTGCGCCCAGGTGCTCGCGGTGGGGGTCTCCCAGACCGTGAGCTCACCGAGCTGCGAGTGACCGGCCACGATGTCGAGCACGCGGTCCCCGTTGACGTCGGCCGCCGCGACGCTGGCGATGTCCTTGCCGATCCGGAAGTCCCCGGCGGGGGTGAAGCGGCCACCCCCGGTGCTGATGTACACCCGCATGGAGATGTGGTCGGTCGAGCTGGCGACGACGTCCGGCAGGCCGTCACCGTTCACGTCGGCGACGATGGGGTCCCAGCACCCCAGGTTCGTGTCGTCGCGGTGCGACTGAGCAAAGCGCGCGTGGCCGTCGTTCAGGTAAGCCACCAGCCCGCCGCAGGTCACGAGGTCGAGGTCGCCGTCGGCGTCGAAGTCGGCCGGGACCAGCCAACTGCCCCGAGCGTCGATGGGGATCGCGGCCCCGAGCGTGCCGTCGCCGCCCCCCGCGTAGAACGCCCCCGAGACGACGGCGTCGAGCTGATCGTCTCCGTCGAAGTCCCCGAGCGCGACCGCGCCATCCGCGGCCGGATAGTTGGTCAGGGGCCCCAGCGTCCCATTGGCAATGGCCAGCCGCACACCGAGGCCGCCGGCGCCGTTCACGACGACGTCCTGGCGTCCGTCGCCGTTCAGGTCGCCGAGCGCGACCGCGCGGCCCGAGCCCATGTTGTACTCCACCGGCAGCGCGTAGGTGCCATCGGGGTTCTGGAGGCCGACCGACACGCTGCCGTTGTCGACACTGGCGCCCACATAGTCGAGCCGCGCGTCGGCGCTGATGTGACCGACCGCCAGGGCGAACGGCGAGGGCCCGGCGGGCAGGAGCGTCTCGGGAGCGAAGCCCCCGCCGGCCTGCCCGCTGCGGATCGAGAGGTTCGCGTTGGAGCGCACCAGCAGGTCGTTGCGGCCATCCGCGTTCATGTCGCGCAGCAGCACCTGCATCGGAAAGTTCGACGCGAGCGTCTGCAGCCGCCCGGCGCCGCCCGCGCGCCCGCGCCCCAACCGCACCGTGAGGACGTCGCGCCCGGACCCGGCCGAGACGAGATCCAGGGCACCGTCTCCGTCCACGTCGGCGACGGCCTTGGCGAACGCCCCGAGGCCCAGCACATCGACGAGCTCTCCCACGACCGGGGACACGAACGTGCCGTCTCCGTTGCCGCGGAACACGACGGAGAACGACGCATCCGGCATCGTGAGATCGAGAAAGCCATCGCCGTTCAGATCCGCCAACACAGGTGCGCCCGCGGTGAGCAAGGGTCCATTGGCGAGCTGCAGGCCCACGTCCGGCGCGGCGACGAAGGTCCCGTTGCCCAGGCCCCGGCGCACGACGAGCCGAGCGGACGCAAGCCCGACGAAGTCCACGAAACCATCCAGGTCGAGGTCGCCGAACGCGGTCGAGCCGATGGCGGGATTCACGATGGCGTCGATGGCAACGGGCGGTTGCAACGTGCCGTCACCGTTGCCGCGCAGCCAGCTCAGCCCCGCTTCGAGCGTGGCGATGACATCGAGGGCGCCGTCACCGTCGAGGTCCGCCAGATCGGTGACGTTCCCGAAGCGACCGCACTGCGCCCGGATCGCGTCGCGGAAGGTGCCATCGCCGATGCCGAGCCGAACGTACACGGCCGCGACGAGGAAGGCCTCCGAGACCGCGAAGACGAGGTCCGGGGCGCCGTCGCCGTTCAAGTCGCCCACCCGGACGAAGTAGGTCGTGCCCGCGGACGACCGCTCCCGGAAACGACCGTCGCCGAGACCGGAGTATACGGTGCCATCGTTGAGGACCAGATCGAGGAATCCGTCGCCGTCGAGGTCGCTCAGGTGCGCCCCGCCGGCGAGATTGCCGGGGCGAATGGCCATCTCGAACGCCAGGTTGAACGTGCCATCGCCGGCGCCGAGATGAACGGAGGCGGAGTGCGTCACCGCGTGCAGGAGCACGGCGTCGGGAAACCCGTCGAGATCGACGTCACCGACCGCGAACGCCCCCGTCGGCGCGCTCGCCGGGGAGCCGAGCGCGGGCCCGAAGGTGCCATCGTTTCGCCGCGAGGCGGGCGAGAGGGCCGTGATCGGTCCCGTCCCGAGCGCGTCTTCGAGCCGCACCGTCCCGCGCGCCGGCCAGGGGAGCGGGAGCACGCCGGACGGACCGACCACGCGGGCCGCGGTCTGTCCCCCCGAGGAGCGCACCCGGGCCCCGGTGCCACCGCTCCAGCGCAGGAGGCTGAAGTCCGCCGCGCTGCCCGGGCGATACTCCTGCGCACGTCCCCGACCGTCGGGCAGGGACACCCGCGTCCGGCGCAGATTGGAGACACATACGTCGTCGTCCGGACACGCGGTCAGGCGCGGGTTGAGGCCGAACCGCCGGGGCGGAAACGCGCCGCCCCCGGGGCTGGGGTTCTCCGCGATGAAGTCCGCGTCCTCCAGGTCGCTGGGGAGCAGGTTCTCGGTGCTCACCTCGATCCGGGCCGTCGACAGGCGCGGATCGACGGCGTCTCGCGTGATCGACCGGACCCGCGCGTAGTTCGGGCCGAGGCGCAGCGTCACGTTGTCGAGGAAGTCGAGGCCGGTGACGTCCATGGCCAGCGACTGCGCCACGGGGCCCCCGGCGGCGACGTCCTGGATGACACCGCCGATGCTGGTGCTGATGATGCGCGGCAACGGCGCGACGACGTCCAGAAAACCGACACCGATGGACGTGCCCAGGCCATCGACGACCGGCGCCGGCGTGACGAGCCGGACGACGTAGGTGCCGGCGCGTCGCGAGACCTCGGGGGGCAGCCGGATCTCGCACCGCTCCGCGCAGGTCTGCCCACACACACCCGCGCCCGCCGCGCACCCGCCGGCAGCGTCGGGTTGGCAGCTCTCCGCGCCGACACTCGTGCACGCCAGCAGGAACTCGCCGACCTGCGCCTGAGTGTTCGCGGAGATCCCGCGCCCCAACAGACCGATGGGCGCGGAGGCATCCGCGGAGAGCCCCACGACGGCCTGCGGGTCGATGCCGGTGATCACCGGGGTCGGCCGCGCGACATAGTTGCCGAGGCTCAGATTGGGCGCGCGCATCCCCACGGCCGTCCCGTTGCCGGCGAGGTCGCAGAACTTCCAGCAGATCCGCTTCTCCCCCTGGCCCTCGGAGAGCGTCAGCGTCGAGGACGAGGAGAGCGGCACGAAGCGCGGCTCGCCGCAGACCGGGTCGCCGCAGGCCGCGTTCGCCCCGACCTCGTAGAGCATCATGGTGTCGGCGTCCGTGCCGGATACGCTCACGGGGATCGTCCGCGTGTTCACCGTCGACGCGCCGTCCGCGAGCGACACGGTCCCGGACAGCGGGGCGACGGAGTCCAGGGTCAAGACATCGGAGAAGGGCGGCGACTCGTTGCCCGCGTCATCGACGAGCACCGCGCTCACGCTCTTCAGCCCCTGCCCCGCCGAGAGGACCAGCGGATCGGGGAGCTGCGCCAGGGTGTAGGGGCCGGTCTGGTTCGGCGCGAGGTCGCCCGAGAGCCGGATGCGTGTGTTCGGCTCCACGTTGCCCAGCGCGCGCGTCACCCCCGCGACCCGGGTGAACGGCGCGCCCCCGGCGAGCGTCAGCACCCCGGCGCTCGGCGGCGACGTGTCGAGCGAGAGCGCGTTGACCGACTCGACGGCGGCGCTCACGTTGCCCGCGCGGTCCCGCACGCACAGATACAGGGACCGCGGCCCCTGCACGTCCGGCAGCAGCCACTCCAGGGTGCCGTTCCCCGCCGGGACGAACGCCGCTCCAGCGCAATCGATCTGCGTGGCCGACAGGGCGACGCCCCCGACGCCGCTCGTCGCGTCGGCCACCTGGAACCGCGCGGTGGCGATTCGACTGCGCGCGGGCTCGTTCGGCTGACCGCCGTTGAGGCGGAAGCTGCCGGCCACCACCGTCGGCGCGGCGCGGTCGAGGCCGACGTCGAGGATCGCGGGCTCGGACTCGTTGCCGCTCGCGTCCGTGCAGCTCACGGAGAGCGACCGCGGGCCATCCGCGCCGACCAGCGCGAGGGCGATCAGGGGTCGCAGGGGGCCATCGGCATGGGCGCCGTCCGTGCCGACGACGGTGAGGGTCAGGCCGTCGGACTCGGCCCCGGCGTCGAGGCAGGTGATCGTGAGCTCGACGGCCGCCGAGGACACCCACGGGGCCCCATCGTTCACCCGGGCGAACGCGACGCTCGGCGGCGTCGAGTCGAGCGTGACCTCGGCCCGCAAGGTGGGCGAGACCGCCGCCAGAAAACCATTGGCCGGATCGCCGGCGGCACCCTGCGCGTAAGCCGCCGTGGCCATCTGGGCGCGCACGACGTGGGCCCCCTCGCCGAGCACCGGCAGCGCCACGCGGCCATCGGCGGGCAGCGGCGCGAACGCGAGGTTGGCCGGCGGGCTCTCGGCGTCCAGCCAGAGCCGCGCGTGGGTCAGATCCGGATCGCCGGTCAAAGTGGCGTTCACCGGGTTTCGGGACACATGGGCCGGCACGCTCAGGGCATGGACCCGCCCCACGAGGGCGGCGTCGAAGACGGCGCGGCGATTGGCTTCGATGGTCACGCGGACGGGGCCGACGGTCACGGCGCCCTCGGCCAGCGCCCAGGCGTCGTAGATGCCCGCCGGCAGGCCATTGAGTTCGTAGCGGTCCCCCGGAGCGGCCGAGCGCGCGACGCGCTCGACACCGACGCCCTCGAGCGGCTGTGCCCGCCGCAGCACGACGGTGACGCCCCCTAGACCCGGTTGAGCGAGCCTCCGCGCGACGCCGGCGACCGCCCCACGCTCGAGGTCGAGCACGACGTCGTCGAGGCCCGCGACCTCGTCCGCCCGCAGCGTCACCTTGCGAAACGCCGACACATGGGCCGGCCGCGAAACGCTCAGCGTGTATTCGCCCGCCCGCCGATTCGTGAAGCGAAAGCTCCCGTCGATTCCGGCGGGCGCCGTGTCGGCGACCCCGCCCTGCGCATCGAGCAGGGAGACGGTCGCCCCGCCCGCCGGGAGCGCGACCCGGTCGGCGTCCAGACGCAAGACTCGCCCCGACACACCGGCGGGGGCGATGTCCAGCGTCGACCGGCCCGCCAGCGGGCGCACTTCACCGCTGCCCAGGTCCTCGACCGCCACCAGGAGCGGTCGATACTCGGCCCGCGTGAGCCGCAGCGTGACATCGCCCGGGATCGCGGCGACGTCGAAGGCGCCGTCGTCGTCCGTCAGCGTCTCGAACGGAGTGTTCAGGACCTCGACCCGAATGCCCCGGTGCCCGAGCGGATCGTCCACGTCCGCCAGCCGCGCGATCCCCGAGAGGCGCTCACCGCCGAGCGCCGACAGCGCGATGACACCGAGGTCGACCTCTTGCCCGGGTCCGACCGTGATCGGGAGCACGAGGGGCACGAAGCCCCCCAGGTCGACCTGCAGGTCGTAGCGTCCCGGCTCGACGGCGGGCAGAAAGAACAGACCGTTGGCCAGGGGGGCGGTCACGGCCTGCCCCGGCGCGAGCGACACCAGCGCCGCCGGCAGCACGACCTGCGGGTCGAAGCCGGGGGGCAACAGGAGCCGGCCCGTCACGTTGCCCGGCGCCGCGACGAGCTCGATGGCCTCGTCGACCACCAGATTCGACCCCGCAGAGACCACGACGAGCCGAGGCGGGCCCGCCTGCTGGTACCCGGGGTATCTCGCGACCAGGGTGTAGCTGCCGTCCGTCACGGCCAGCTCGAACCGCCCGAGCTCGTTCGTGAAGGTCACGAAGGGCACCCCGGCCGCCTCCACGCGGATGCCGCCGTAACTGCATGGCCCGTTGCACCGCAGTTGGGCCGTGCCACGGACCAGCGAACGCTGCGCGTTGCCGGGCAGGGAGAGATGCACGACGCCCAGATCCGCCTGGCCGCCGACCTCGAGCAGCGCGCTCCGGAACGATGTGTCGAAGCCCGGATGCGTGATCCGGAGCACGTAGCTGCCGGCGGCCAGCAAGTCCACGACCACCACGCCGCTTTGGGGCACGGGCGAGATGCGCTCCAGCACCAGCTCGTTGGCGGCATCGAACCTCGAGACCTCGACGGCCGCCTGGAGGATCAGGTCTGGGTCGACGAACTCCTCCGGCAGCTCGACGACCAGGCGCAGACGCCCGGGCTGCCCCGTGAGCACGACCGGTTCGACGAGCTCGAACGTCTCCCCGGGACCGAGGGCGCCGACGACGACGCTCTGGGTGCCATAGCCCGGTCGGGACACGTCGAGCGTATAGCCGCGTTCACTGACCGGGACGGCCAGCAGAAAGCGCCCCTCGGGGGTCATCGTGGTGTCGAACGCCGCGCCGCGCAGAGTGACGACGATGCCGTCGTGGACCGCCCCGCCGGCGAGCTGCGCCGTCCCGAGGATGAACGCTTGCGCGGGCAAGGGAACCATCGACAGGCTGCCGACGGACGCGGCGCCGCCGACCTCGACGCGGACGTCGACGGCGGCCGGGTGGAAACGGTCGAGCCGAACGCCGACGGTGTACGCGCCTTCCGCCACGCCCGCGAAGACGAAGTGCCCGGAGGCGTCGACGTCGGCGGTGTCGATGGCCGTCCGGCAGAAGTTCAGGACACACCGCGCCGGTCCATCGCACTCGGCGTCGCCGCCGCAGGGCGCCGCATCTTCACCGAACGGGAGGAATCGCTGCGCCGTCGCCGAGTCGACGGCCACGGGATCCGGCGCGGGCAACACGACCGTGCCTTCGATGCTCCCCGGCTGTCCCGTCAACACGACCTCGGGCAGCTCGACCGCCGCACCGTCGGGCAACGTGTCCACGCTTCGCGTCTCCTCGTTGTACCCGGGTCGCGAGAACCGCAAGGTGTAGCCCGCGCTCCGCGCCGGCAGCGCGAGCACGAACGCGCCGTCGTCGTTGGTCGGGGTTCCATAGGGCGTGCCCACGGCGGAGACGTTCGTGCCCGCGTGACCGCCCGCCCCGCCCCCCGCGCGCCGCGCGAAGCCGAAGATCGAGCCCTGCGCGTTGCTCGGCACGAGGACGATCCGGCCACCGCGCACGTCCTGTCCGATGAAGACCTCCAGCTCGTCGCGCCACGGCTCGAAGCCATCCAGCACCGCCACCAGCGCGAAGGTCCCCGCAGGCACCGCATCGAAGAGAAAGCGACCATCCGCGCCCGGCTGCTCGTGCTGAAAGACCTCGCCGCCCGGCGCCTCACCCGCCGGCGCGACGCAGTCCGAGGTCGGCGCGTCCGCCGGCAGCAGGCAGACGTCGACGGTCTGAAGGCGATCCATGAAGCGGTCGGGCAGCTGCACCTGACCGGAGACGCGCCCGGGCTGCCCCTGAAGCGTGACCTCGGCGAGCTCGACGACGGCACCGGCCGCGACCTCGATGGCCGGGGCGACGTGCTCGGTATAGCCCGCGTGCGAGACCTTCACATCGTAGCTGCGCCCCCCCGCGACCGGCAGGCGAAAGGCGCCATCGTCCGTCGTCTCGACGACATAGGGCGTGCCGATCGCCTGCACGCGCGTTCCGCCATGGGCGCCGTCGGGGCTGCCCTGGAGGCGGGCGCTCCCGGCGATGAAGCTCGAGTCGTCGCCCTCGGCGAAGAGCGTCAGCGGGCCGACCTCGGTCACCTGCCCGACGTGAACGTCGATGGGCACGTCGAGCGGGAAGAAGCCGGGCAACTCCGCGTGCAGGGTATAGTCGGCGGCCGCGACGTCGGCGAACGCGAATCGCCCGAGCGTGTCGGGGACCGTGGTGGGCCCGGCCATGCCATCCCGCGAGGCCAGCGTGACGACGGCCTGCGGCAGAAAGAGCGCGCCATCGAATCGCGGCTCGACCATGAGCGTGCCGCGCACGCTCCCGGGGGTGCCCTCGAGGACCACCTCGCTCTCGAGCGCGAACGTCTCGGAAGCGACGAGCGTATGGCCGACCGGCACGGTCTGCGACGCGTAGCCGGCGAGGCTGAATCGCAGGGTGTACTGGCCCTCCGTCACCGGCAGCTCGAAGGCCCCGGCGCTGGTCGTGGCCGTGTTGAAGGGCGTGCCGAGGGCCTCGACCGCGATGCCCGCATGTCCATCGTCCGGCGCCCCGGCGCGGCGGGCGACGCCCGTGATCGACGAAGACCGGCTCGCGACCTCGAGGGCGACGTCGCCGAGCGCGACGGTCTCGCCGATCCCCACGACCAGGCGAAACGGCGGCGCGCGAAATCCCGGGACCACGAACGTGACGAAGTAGTCGCCGGGGGTCACGTCCGTGACCGTGAACGACCCGTCGGCGGCGTCGACGACGGTGCTCGCCACCGCCTCGGCCGCCCCGCCATCGCCTCCACCGAGCAGGTCGACGTGCGCGGCCGTGAGGCGCGACGCGTCGTGACCCGGCGGGCGGACCAGTCGACCCGTGACCGCGCCCGGGGCCTGCTGCGTGCGGGGCGCGGTGGGGTCATACGGGTTGGTCGCCGCGAGCTCGGAGCAACCGACGGCGACGAGCGCGCCGAGGGCGCACAGCGCCCAGAAGAGTGTGAATCGCCGAAAGCGAAGGCGCTGCGGTCCGGTCTGCATGGGGCGCTCCGCTTGGTCTGGTGGCGTTGTGGTGAGAAGCCGCCACCGTGACGGAAGACGCGGAACAGCGCAAACACGCCCGGCGCCGCGGACGATCGCGTGACCACCCCCGGGTCGGCCCCCGGTCGATTCTCGGCAACTTGGGCGCTTTCACCGGGCGAAACGTGGGAGAGTGCCCGACCCATGTACCCATGACGCGGCCATTCGCCGCGCGGAGACCCACGAATGGCGATGAACCCCAGCGTCAACAAGCGTCAGAAAGAGAAGGCGCGCCAGGAGAAGGCGCAGGACAAAGAGGCGCGCCGGCTGAAGCGCAAAGAGGAGAACGCCGCCGAGCGGGCCCGCAACGAAGGCGAGATCCCCGGCGTGGCCGAGTTCTTCCGCGAGCAGGCCCTCGCGGCCGCGAAGGGCGAGAGCGAGGACTGAGCGCGCGGGCGCGCGAATCGGGGCATTCCCTGACCCGCGTCACGCCCGACCGGTGTTTCCCCTGAAGCCCTCAGCGGCAGTGGAGCGGCGCCGCGGATTTGGCTAGGCTCCGCGCTGAATGCAGGTCGAGATACTCACGGATCGTTTCGAGGTCGGCCCCCAGATCGGGCGGGGGGGCATGGGCACGGTTCACCGGGGTCTCGACCGGTGGACGGGCCGGACCGTGGCGATCAAGTTCATCTCGGTGACCTCGCTCGAGGTCGACGAGCGGTTCGAGCGCGAGTCCGCGGCCCTGGCGCTGCTGGACCACCCGAACATCGTTCGACACGTGGCCCACGGCCGGACGGACGACGCCCGCTGTTTCCTGGTGATGGACTGGCTCGAGGGCACGTCGCTCGACCTCGAGCTGGACCGTCAGCCCCCCACCCTGCGCACCACGCTGCAGATCGCCTCGCAGCTCGCCCATGCGCTCGTGACGACCCACGCGCAGGGCCTGGTGCACCGCGATCTCAAGCCCTCGAACGTGCTGCTGGTGGCCGGCCAGGCGCGGGACGTTCGGCTGATCGACTTCGGCATCGCCCGCCGCGCGGGAGAGCAACGCCTCACGCAGGCGGGCATGGTGATGGGCACGCCCGGGTTCATGTCGCCGGAGCAGATCCGCGGGGGGCTCGAGCTCGACGGCCGCGCGGACCTCTACGCCCTGGGGGCCATCCTCTTCCGCTGCATCGCCGGCCGGATGCCCTTCGTCGAGGACTCGATGGCCGCGCTGCTCATGCGCGCCGTGCTGGAGCGCGCGCCGCGGCTGTCGACGCTGGCCCCGCTCGTGCCCCCATCGGTGGACGATCTGGTGGCGGACCTGCTGGAGATGGAGCCCGAGCGGCGACCGGCCGACGCCCGCGCCGTGGCCGACGCCCTGGACACTCTCTTGGGCCAGGTGGACGGCCTCTCCGGCGACTACGCGCTCACCACGGGCAGCCTGGGCGGGGGCGAGCGGCTGATGCGCGCCCAGCTCCTGGTGCACGATCCGGCGCTGGCCGCCCCGACGGGCGCAGACACGTCGCCGATCACGGCCGAGTCGGAGATCGGGGGCGAGGATCTCACCGCCCCGCTCGAAGCCTACACCGGCAGCATCGTGAGCCTTCTGCCCGACGACCGCACGGCGCGCGAGCGTCAGCTGGCCGAGTGCGCGCTGCGCTTCGGGGGCGAGGTCGAGCGCACCGCCGACGCGCTGCGGATCGTGCATCTGCGCGGCACGGGCGCCCCCGCGGACGAGGTCCGGCGCGCCGTGCGCTGCGCCGAAGCGCTGCGACACCTGCTCGGCGAAGCGGGCCTGGCGCTGCGTGTGGTCCGCAGCGCCTTCAACGTCACGGGGCAGTCCACGGACTCGGGGGTGCGCGACGCGAACGCCGCCGCGGAGCCGGCGCTGGCCTTCGATGCGTCCGGCCTGCGCCTGGACGAGACCGCCGCCACGCTCCTGGCGAGCCGCTACCCCGTCGAGCGCGACGCGCACGGGCCGCGCCTGCGGGACTTCGCACCCTCGCTCGTCCCCGGCCGGCGGATCCTCGGCCGCGCGCTGCCGTTTCTCGGTCGGGAGCGTGAGCTCGGCCTGCTGCAGAGCTTCTTCGAGGAGGCCCTGGAGAACCAGGCGCCGCGGGTGGTCGTCGTCACGGGCCCCCCCGGTCAAGGCAAATCGGGCCTGCTGGCGGCGGCGCTGCAGCGTTTCGAGGCGGCGTCGGAGCTCCCCGTGGTCTGGCGCGCCCAGGCCGATCCGCTGGACGCCGGCGCGCCATTCTCGCTGATCGGTCGCCTGGCCGCGAGCGCCCGGCAGGTCAGCGGGCTCGACACCCCCTCGCCCGACCGCGTGGAGATGGGGACCTCGGGCACACCGCTGCGCGAGGGCGGCGAGGCGCTGCTGCTGGACTTCGCGCGCGCCCTGCCCGAGGGCACGCCCATCGTGCTCGCCGTGGACGATCTGCACTGGGCGGACGCGCCGTCGATCCGCGCGCTGGACGCGCTGATCCGCGGCCTCTCGGGGCAGGCCGCGCTGTTGCTGGCGCTGGCTCGACCCGAGCTGGACGACGTCTATCCGCGGCTGTGGTCGACCCGGTCGCCCCAGCGCATCACCTTGGGCGAGCTGGGCCCGCGCGCCGCCCTGAGCCTGGTGAAGTCCGCGCTCGGCGACAGACTCTCGACCACGGACGCGCAGCAGCTCGTGGCCCGCGCCGCCGGCAACGTGTTCTGCCTCGAAGAGCTGATCCGGGCCGTGGCCGCCGGCCGCGCGGACACATTGCCCGACAGCGTGCTGGCGCTGGTGCAGGCGCGCCTGCTGGCCCTGGAGCCGCGCGCGCGGCGTGTGTTGCGCCTGGCGAGTCTGTTCGGCGAGCGCTTCGCCACCGCCGGCCTCACGCGCCTCGCCGCCGCCGGCGATCAGGGCCTGGACGCGGCCGTGTGGCTGCGGGTGCTGGTGGAGCGCGAGATCATCCTGCCGGACACGTCGGCGCCGCGGCACGAGCCGGGCTGGCGCTTCGCCCACGCCCTGGTGCGCGACGCGGCGTACGAGCTCTTCACCCCGGAGGACCGCGCGCAGGCGCATCGACAGGTGGCCGAGCTGCTCGCCGAGGCGAGCCGGCCCGATCCGGCGCGCGTCGCCCACCACCTGCTGGCCGGCGACCAGCCCGTCGACGCCGCCCGGTGGCTCGCGCAGAGCGCCGAGAACGCCCTGCGTGCGGGGGACCCGGCGGGCGCCCGCAAGAGCGCGGACCGGGCCCTCACGCTCGCCGGCGAAGGCTGGAACGTGGAAGCTCGGGGGAAGCTGCTGTGCACCGCCGGCGAGGCGGCGCTCCTCCTGGGCGACAGCGGCGCCGCGCGCACGCACTTCACCGAGGCCATGTCGTGCCTGACCCCGGGCAGCCCGGCCTGGTATCAGGCCCAGCGCAACGCCGTGCTCATGGGCATGACGGACGCGTACACGCCGCGTCGGTGAGGTGCCTCAGCGGGCGAGCTCGGCCCAGCGCGCCTTGAGCTCCGCGGGCGTCCAGCGGTCCTCGGCCTCGGGCAGCCCGCCCAGGCCCTGCGCCATGCGGAGCACGGAGACCTGTTTGCCCTGCACCTCGACGACGGCCCCGGTGATCTCCGCGGCCTCGTCGGAGACGAGGAACGTGGTGACATCGGCCACGAGCTCGGGCGCGAAGAGCTGCTCGGCCCCGGGCAGCGACTTCATGATCGGGAGCTCGGCGGTCAGGCGCGTGTAGGCGATGGGGCTGAGCACGTTGACCGTGATGCCGTGGGGCTGCAGGTCGATGGCGGCCACGCGGCCGAAGCCGTAGATGCCGGCCTTGGCGGCGCCGTAGCTGGGCAGACCGGCGCTGCCCACCAGGCCGACGACGCTGCTGGTCAACAGGATGCGCCCGCCGTGGCCCTGCTTCACCATCTGCCGCGCGACGGCCTGCGTGATGCGGAAGGTGCCGTTGAGGAGGCCCTCCGTCGAGGCCGCGAAGGTCGCGTCGTCGACCTCGAGCAGCGGCATGTCCCGGACCCAGCCGGCGTTGTGGAGCAGGATGTCGACGCGGCCGAAGCGCGCGATCGTGGCCTGCACCAACGCCTCGGCGCCCTCACGCGTGGTGACGTCGTGGTCGTCCGCCAGCGCGCCGGGGATGCCCGCGGCCACGCCCTGGACGATCGTGGGGTCGTGGCCGAGGCCGTCCGGCCCCGTGCCGCGGTCGTTGAGGACGACCTGGGCGCCGGCGGCGGCGAAGGCCTCGGCCTGGGCGCGACCGAGACCGCGCCCGGCGCCCGTGATGATCGCGATCTTGCCGTTCAGGATTTTCATGCACGCTCCTCGGTCCGCGGAAATGGGAGACCCGCGGCAACCTACGACGCGCGCCGAAGAACGGCCCCTGGGTCATACCCGCATGAGAAGCGGGTAAACGCCGACTCAGCCGACGCCGCTCAGTCAACCGCGGCTTCGCCGGGATAGACAGCGCGGCTGGGGCCCCCGTTCCGGGTGGCCGACGCCGCTCAGTACCGGTAGTGGTCGGGCTTGAAGGGGCCGTCCACGCTCACGCCCAGGTACGCGGCCTGGTCGGCGCGCAGGGTGGTGAGCTTGACGCCGACCTTGGCGAGGTGCAGGCGGGCGACCTTCTCGTCGAGCTTCTTGGGGAGCACCTGGACGGTGCCGCTCTCGAAGCGCATGCCGGTCATGGTGTCCACGCCGTGGTGCGCGGCGCTCCAAAGGGCCATCTGCGCCATGACCTGGTTCGTGAAGCTGTTGGACATCACGAACGAGGGGTGGCCGGTGGCGCAGCCCAGGTTCACCAGGCGGCCGCGGGCGAGCAGCGTGATGCGCTTGCCGTCGGGGAAGATGAACTGGTCCACCTGGGGCTTGATGTTCTCTTCCTTGATCTCCGGGTTGTTCTCCAGCCAGGAGACCTGAATCTCGCTGTCGAAGTGCCCGATGTTGCAGACGATCGCCTCGTCCTTCATGGCGCGCAGGTGGTCGCCGGTGACGACGTCGCAGCAGCCCGTGGCCGTGACGAAGATGTCGCCGAAGCCGGCGGCCTCGTCCATCGTCGTGACCTCGTAGCCCTCCATCGCGGCCTGCAGCGCGCAGATGGGGTCGATCTCGGTGATGTACACGCGGGCGCCGAGGCCGCGGGCGGCGTGCGCGCAGCCCTTGCCCACGTCGCCGTAACCGGCGACGACGACGACCTTGCCGGCCACCATCACGTCCGTGGCGCGCTTGATGCCATCGAAGAGCGACTCACGGCAACCGTAGAGGTTGTCGAACTTGGACTTCGTGACGCTGTCGTTGACGTTGATGGCCGGGATCAGGAGCTTGCCGTCGCGCGCCATCTCGTAGAGGCGGTGCACGCCCGTCGTCGTCTCCTCGCTCACGCCCTTGAGCTCGGCGGCGATCTTCGTGAAACGGTCCTTGGAGGCGGCGTAGGAGTCCTTCAGCGTCTGGAAGACGACGCGCATCTCCTCGTTGGTGGCCTTGCCCGGATCGGGCACGTTGCCCGTCTTCTCGACCTCGACGCCCTTGTGGACGAGGAGGGTCAGGTCGCCGCCGTCGTCGAGCAGCAGGTTGGGGCCGTGGCCCCCCTGGAACGCCGTGAGCTGGAGCTCGATGTTCTTCCAGTACTCCTCGAGGTTCTCGCCCTTCCAGGCGAAGACCGGGATCCCGGCGGCGGCGATGGCGGCGGCGGCCTCGTCCTGCGTCGAGTAGATGTTGCAGGAGGTCCAGGTGACCTCGGCGCCGAGGGCCTTGAGGGTCTCGATCAGGACGGCCGTCTCGATGGTCATGTGCAGGCAGCCGGCGATGCGGGCGCCCTTGAGCGGCTGGGCGGCGCCGAACTCGGCGCGCAGCGACATGAGACCCGGCATCTCCTTCTCGGCCATGCGGATCTTCTTGCGGCCCAGCTCGGCGAGCGACATGTCGCGGACGACGAAGGCGGGGAACTCGGTCTTGGTCTGCAGATTCGACACGGGTGACTCCTCGGGGGTTGATTTCAGCGACTGCGGTTGCGACTTCAAACGGCCACCGGGGCACGACGCCCCGAGGCCAACTGCCAGATCAAATGCGCGTCGGGCTCGCTCGCGGGGAGCGGACCGGCGAAGGGAGAGAGCTGAACGTCCGTCAGGCCGGCCTGCACGAGCAGGCCCGTGAGCTGCTCGGGCGGGAACCCCAGCCAGACGTCCGCCTGCGCGGTGCGCATGGCCTCGTCGTCGTGGGGGGCGTAATCGAGCACGACCAGGTGGCCGCCGCGGCGCAACAGGCGCGCACAGGCGGCGACCATCTCGGCGGGGCGCGCGGCGTGGTGCAGCACGCGGGCCACCAGCACCAGATCGGCCCCGCCGCGGCGCTGGATCTCGTCCATCACGGCGGCGTCGTCCACGCTGCCCTCGAGCTGCCGCACGTTGGGCAGGCCCAGGGCGGCCACGCGGGCGGCGCAGCGGGCCAGGCGCGCGCGGCTGCGGTCCAGGGCGAACACGCGCTCGTACAGCGGCGAGAGCAGGGGCAGGAACGTGCCCTCCCCGGCGCCCACGTCCACGGCGAGGGCGCGGCCGGGCAGGAGCGGGGCGACCACGCCGGCGAAGGCGTGGGGCAGATCGGCGTCCGGTGCGGGCGCGGCTTCACCGGCGGGCAGGGCCTCGAAGAACCGGCGCGAGACCTCCTCGCGGGCGGCCACGACCTGCGGCACGCGGGCCAGGCTGCCCTCCTGCAGACACAGGCGGCGACCCTCGCGCAGCGCAGCGTCGAAGACCGCGGGCTCGACACCCGTCTCGGCCGTGGTCGGCGTGGACAGGAGCGTGCGCGTGCCCTCGCGGCGGCCGTGCAGCAGGCCCGCGGCGCGCAGGGGCTGGCACTTGCGGCTCACCTGCGGCTGGCTGTCCTGCGTCAGCTCGGCCAGCTCGCCCACGGTCAGCTCGTCCGCCGCGCAGAGCGCCAGCAGGCGCAGGCGGTCTTCGTCGCCCAGCAGCCGGAACAGCTCGGCGCTGGCGACGACCGCGGGGCCGGCGTCCCTGGGGGCGAGCTGGGTGGGGGTGGCGTGGGCGAGCACGGAGACGACTCTATGCAATCATGCGCATGAATGCAAATAGCCCCGAAAAGAAATGAGTGGCGGTGGTCGTGCGCGCCTGATTCAATAGATTAGTTCATCCACTGACATTCGAACGGAGCCCCCATGCTCGACCTCTCCATGCCCCTCGCCACCCTCGTCCTGGAGCACTCGGCCCTGGCGCCGGTGCTGCAGCGCCACCGCCTGGACTTCTGCTGCCGCGGCCACGTGACCCTCGAGGTCGCCTGCACCGAGAAGGGCCTGGACACACCCACCGTGGCCGCGGAGCTTCTGCGCGCGGCCGAGGCCCGCGGCGCCCGCGCCATGGGCATCGATCCCCGCACGCTGCCCACGCCCGTGCTGCTCGACCACATCGTGCGCACGCACCACGGCTACCTGCGCGAGGTCCTGCCCTTCCTGCAGACGACGGCCGCCAAGGTCGCCCGCGTGCACGGCGAGCACAACCCGCGCCTGCGTGACCTGAACGTCGCCGTGCAGACGCTCTGCGAGATCCTGCCGCCGCACCTCGAGGCCGAAGAAGACACGCTCTTCCCCGCCCTGCGGGCCGACACGCCCGACCCGGACGTGCTCCGCGCCGAGTTCGCGGCCATGCACGCCGACCACCTGGCCGTCGGCGACCTGCTCCACCGCGTCCGGCTCGAGACGCAGGACTTCACCCTGCCCGAGTGGGCCTGCAACAGCTACCGCGCGCTGTTCGGCGAGCTCGAGGACTTCGAGACGGACATCCTCACGCACGTGCACCTGGAGAACCATGTCATCATGCCCCGGTTCATCGCCCCGGGAGCCTGATCGCCTTTGCGTGCCGCGTCCGCCGAGACCTCACTGGGAACGCTCTGCGGGCTGTTCTTGCGGATGGGCGCCACGACCTTCGGCGGGCCCGCCGCCCACATCGCGCTGCTGCGCCGCGAGGCCGTGGAGCGCCGGGGCTGGCTGACGGACGCGCAGTTCCTCGACCTGCTCGGCGCCACGAACCTCATCCCCGGCCCCAACTCCACCGAGATGGTCATGCACGTGGGCTGGGTGCGCCGCGGGCTGCCCGGGCTCCTGGTCGCCGGCCTGGCGTTCATCGTGCCGGCGATGCTGATCACCGGCGCCGTGGGCTGGGCCTACACCACCTGGGGCACCCTGCCCGAGGCCGGCTGGCTGCTGTACGGCGTCAAACCCGTGATGCTCGCCGTGGTGGTGCAGGCCGTGGCGGCCATGGCGCGCAAAGCCGCGCCGAATCTGCGGATGACGCTGATCGCGCTGCTCACGATCGCCGCCGCGCTGGCGGGGGTGAACGAGCTCGCCGCGCTGCTCGGGGCCGGCCTTTTCGCGGTGGGTCTCGCCCGCCCGGGCTCGACGCGTGCGGTCGCCGCGCCGCTGCTGCTCTCGACCGCGCCGGGCGCGCTCGCCGCCGCCGCCACGCCCCTGGGGCTGTTCGCGGTGTTCCTGAAGATCGGCGCCGTGCTGTACGGCAGCGGCTACGTGCTGCTTGCGTTCCTGCGCGCCGATCTGGTCGAGCGCCTGGGCTGGCTGACCGAGGCGCAGCTCATGGACGCCATCGCGGTCGGCCAGATCACCCCGGGCCCCGTGTTCACCACGGCGACCTTCATCGGCTGGGTGCTGGCCGGCCCCTGGGGCGCGCTGCTGGCCACGATCGGCATCTTCCTGCCGGCGTTCGTGTTCGTGGCGCTGAGCGGGCCGCTGGTGCCGCGGCTGCGACGCTCCCCGGCGGCGAGCGCGTTCCTGGACGGCGTCAACGCGGCCTCGCTCGCGCTGATGGCGCTGGTCACGGCGCAGCTCGCCGGCGCCGCGCTCGTGGACGTGCCGACGCTCGCGCTGGCGGGGGCCGCGGCCGTGGCCCTGCTGCGGTTCGACCTGGGCTCGACCTGGCTCATCGCCGGCGGTGCGGCGGCGGGCTGGGCCGTGCACGCCGCGGGGCTGGCCTGAGTCGAGGACTCAGCGAGGCGAGCGCATGCCGTAACCGCGCAGGATGCGCTTGGCGACGGCCTCGATGTGGACCTCGTCCGCGCCGTCGTAGATGCGCGCCGCTCGCTCGTGGCTGTACCAGAAGGCGATGGGCGTATCGTCCGTCATGCCCAGGCCGCCGAGGCCTTGCAGCGCGCGGTCGAGCACGCGCTGCAGCGTGCGCGCCACGGTGAACTTGATGAGCGAGATCTCCTCGCGCGCCGCGTACACGCCCTGCGTCTCGATCTTCCAGGCGGCGTGCTGGACCATGAAGCGCGCGGCGTCGATCTCGGCGCGGCTCTCGGCGATCCACTGCTGCACGATCTGGCGCGTGCCCAGGGGTTTGCCCGGGGCGATCTCGCGGGTGGCGGCGTGGCGGCACAGGATGTCCAGCGCGCGCTCGCAGATGCCGATCCAGCGCATGCAGTGGTGGATCCGCCCGGGCCCCAGGCGGTGCTGGGCGATCACGAAGCCCATGCCCTCGGCGCCGAGCAGGTTCGCGTGGGGCACGCGGACGTCGTGGAACATGACCTCGGCGTGGCTGGCCCAGTCTCCGCCGCGGCTGCCCATGATGGACAGGTTCGAGACGTGCTCGAGCCCCGGCGAGTCCGTGGGCACCAGGAACATGCTGGCCCGGGCGTGGGCGTCGGCCTCGGGGTTCGTGACCGCCATGCAGATGGTGAAGGCCGAGCCCTCGAAGCCCGTGGTGAACCACTTGTGGCCGCGGATGACCCAGGCGTCGCCGTCGTTGCGGGCGGTGGTGCCCAGCCACGTGGGGTTGGAGCCGGGGTGCTCGGGCTCCGTCATGGTGAAACAACTGCGCGTGCGGCCGGCGACGAGGGGTGCCAGGAACTCGGCCTTCTGCGCCTCGGTGCCGTGTTCGATCAGGATCTCCATGTTGCCGACGTCGGGCGCCTGGCAGTTGAAGACGTAGTGACCGATGGGCGTCTTGCCGAGCTCCTCGCTCATCGCGGCGAACTCGGTGAGCGACAGGCCGGCGCCGCCGTGCGCTTCGGACAGGTGCGCGGCGAAGAGGCCCGTCTGCCGCGCCTTGTCGCGTTTCTCGGCGAGCGTGGGCAGCAGCGCGGCGAAGCCGTCGCGGGCGAGCGCCGGTTCGAGGGGGTACAGCTCGCGGCGCATGAAGTCGCGCAGCGTCTGGCGGAGAGCTTCGACCTTGGGCGGGGGCGTGAAGTCCATGGGCCGAACTCTACGCCCGCGGCGCGCCTCGGCGTCGATTTTCGGCGCGCCGGGGGTCACAATGCGCCCGTGTCCACCCCCGAACTGCCCCGCCCCGAGCTGCTCCCCGTGACCACCGCCGACGGCCACCGCACCGAGGCGCGCCTGTTCGCGACCGCCGGCCCGGCGCGGGCGCGGTTCGTCGTCTTCCCGGCGATGGGCGTGCGCGCGCGCTACTACGACCTGCTCGGCGGCGCGCTGGCGGCCGCGGGCTGCCCCGCCCTGGTGGCCGAGCTGCGCGGCCAGGGGTCGAGCTCCCTGCGGGCGAGCCGGCGGACGGACTGGGGCTACGAGACGGCCGTCGCGCAGGACTGGCCGGCGGTGATCGCCGCGTTCGAGGCCCGCACCGGCGGCCCGGCCGCGCCGCCCCTGTACCTGCTCGGGCACAGCCTGGGCGGGCAGGTGTCGTCGCTGTATCTGGCGGCGCACCCGCAGGCGGCGGCGGGGCTGGTGCTCGTGGCGAGCGGCACGAACTGGCACCGCAACTGGGGGACGCGGCGCGGCCTTTTGCTGCTGTCGCAGATTCAGCTCGGCGGGTTCATCGCGCGGGGCCTGGGCTACTTCCCCGGTCGGCGGCTCGGGTTCGGCGACCTGCAGGCGCGGCAGGAGATCGTCGACTGGGCGGCCACGGCGCGACACGGCCGCTTCGTGCCCCACGGTGCGCGGGTGGACTACGAGGCGGCCATGGCGACGGTGCGCGCCCGGGTGTGGTGCTACTCCCTCGAAGGCGACGCGCTCGCCCCGCGCGCGGCCACGGACCACCTGTCGGGCAAGTTCCGCGCGGCGGACGTGCGGCGGCGGCACCTGACCCCGGCGGACGTGCCCGCCGCCTGCCTGCACCACTTCGCCTGGGCGCGCCACCCCGAGCCGGTCCTGGCACACATCCTGCGCGACCTGGGCCCGGACCCGGCGCAACCCGGCACGGACTGACACAAGAACAGGCGCCCAACACCGCACGATCCCGCCGGCACATCCCTTGCGTAGGTTCTGTACGTCACGGGGGGACACCGGCCAGCGGGCCTTGCGGAGCCTATTCTGAAGTCCACGTCCACCCTGATGACCGCCCTGCGCCGCGCCGCCGCCTGCGTGGCGCTGCTCTGCGCCCCGGCGCACGCCGCCGCCCCCCTGCCCGGCCCGGTCCCGGACTACGAGCCCGTCGGCACGGTCGTGGTCCACGCCCGCGTGCCCGAGCTCGCCCCGGCCCTGGACCGTGCGCTGCGCGGCCTGCTGGGCGCGGACTACGTCGTCGATGCGTACGACCCCTGCGGCGCGGAGCCGGGCCTGCAGTGCGCCCGGTGGCCGAAGGACGGCCGGATGCTCTGGTCCCGGGACTACCACCCCATCGTCTCCCGCCGCGCGGACGGCCGATACGAGCTGCTGTCGTACCTGTCCCCGAACCCGAACCGTTCGGCCTACACCGAGCGCGCCGCGGCGCGGCTCGGCTCGCCGCTCCAGAGCTTCGCCGAGGCGTATCGCAGCCCGCTGCGCAAGCTCCCGCTGCTGCACGAGAACGGCAACCTGATCGCCCAGGGGCGCCTGCTGTTCGTCTCGGAGCTGCTGATCGACCTGAACCGGCAGCCGCCGGGTTTCTTCGATCCGACGGGCACCGGCTTCGTCCGGCGCACCTCGGACGTGACGCTGTCCATGTTCGCCGAGGCCCTCGGCCGACGCCCCGAGGACATCGTGGTGCTCCCCGAGATGCCCGCGGAGCAGTCGAAACACGTGGACATGTTCCTGATGGCCCTCGACGCGGACACGCTGATGGTGCCGCAGATCCGGGCCGAGGCCATCCTGGCGAGCGCGGCGGGGCAGGAGCGCACCGTGGCCTTCCAGGCCGCGAGTTTCCTGGACGGCGTGGCCTCGAAACTCCAGGCGCGGGGTCTCGTGGTGGAGCGGCTCCCGATGCCCGGCCCCATGCTGGTGCCGGTCTACGACCACCCGGGCGAGCTGCAGGTCGTGTACGACTCGCCCACCAACGCGCTGCTGCTGCCGCGCCCCCGCGGACCGCGCCACGTATTGCTGCCCGTCGTGCGCGCGGCCAACCGCACGCCGGCCTTCGAGGCCCTGCGCAAGGGGTACGAGAAGACGTGGGCGGACTTCTTCCGCAAGCGCGGGTACACGCCGCACCTGGTCGACACGGGGGGGCTCGGCGAGCGCGCCGGGCTGATCCACTGCGTCACGGCCACCCTGCCGCCGGTGCCGGTCCAGGCCGGCCGACCCGACGTGCTCCACCACGCGCGCAACGGCACGCTGCATCACTGACCGGCGCGGGGCCGCTCAGTCCCGGGTCACCTTGACGCTCTTCAAGCGCTCGGCGTGCTGCGTCGCCTCGTCGTGAAAGGCCGCCAGGAGCGCCCGAGCCTGACCGTCCGGCAGGTTCGCCGGTGAGAGCCGGTCGCGCGAGAACGCCCGGTGCAGGTCGTCGAGCGTGATGCGGTTGGTGTTCTCCGTGGGCACGTAGTTGTCCAGCTCGCGCGTCGCCACGATGAGCTTCGCCCGCTCCAGGATGAACACCGCCCGCCGGAGCACACGATTCGACAAGTGCAGGCGGGACAGGGCGTCGCTCATCGTCCAGTTCACCCCGCGGCGGAAGTGCTCGGCGATGTCGCCGAAGACCACCACGCACGTGTCCGCGACCATGCCGGGGGCGGGCTCGTTCTGCGGGTCGTCGAGCCGGTAGTCCCGGTGGCACTGCAGACCGTAGACCAGCACGCCGCCCAGCAGCGTGACCAGCCAGGAGATGTACAGCCAGCTCAGGAACAGCGGCAGCGTCGCGAAGGCGCCGTAGATGCTGTTCGCGCTGGCCACACCGATCTGGAAGCGCACGTAGAGCCGCTGCATCAGGAGCCAGACCAGCGTGGTGGCCAACGCCCCCATGAACGCCGGCAGGAACCGCACCCGGGTGTTGGGCAGGAACCGGTACATGTAGGTGAGCGCCAGCGACAGCAGCAGGACGGACACGCCCAGGCTGATGATCGTCGAGATGAAAAGGCCCGCCTCGCCCAGGTACCCGGCCAGGAACTCCTGGGCGCTCTCCATCTTCATCGCGGCCGTGACGGAGGTCGTGACCACGAACGCCACCGGCAGCAGGAACACGAGCAGCAGGTAGTCCTTGAACCGCGTCATCAGGTCGCGGCCCTGCTCGATGCCCCAGATCGAGTTGAACGCGCTCTCGATGCTCCCGATCACGCTGACGATCGTCCACAGCGTCACCAGCACGGCCACGGGGCCCAGGGCGCTGATGTCCGTCTTCTGGATGAACTGGAGGAGCGTCATCGCCATCTCCGTCACCCCCCGGGGCAGCTCGGAGTTGGGGTCGTTGAGGGCGGCCTCGACGGGCCCCATCAACCGCGTGTACAGGCCCATGCCCTTGGCCAGGGCCACGATGAAGGCCAGGACCGGCACGATGGACATGAGCGTGATGTTGGTCAGCGCCGCCGCTTTCAGGCTCAGCTTGTTGCGCTCGTAGTCGGTGCGGATGATCGAGAGCACGCGCAGGGCGACGTAGCCGATGCGCTTGAGGCGCGGGAGGGCGTCCGTGTTCACGTCCCAGATGGTCGTGCCCACGAGTTCCTTGGCCTTGTGGAGGGCGGCGAAGCGGGCGGGGGGGGCCATGGCGTCTCCTGAGCGGGCCGGTTTCCGCGCCACTGTACGCCGGCCCCGGGTCCGCTGTCGCGGTCGCCGCGGCCGACCTTGCACCCTGGGTGCACGCTGCTATCGTGCGCCCCGATGCGCCCGAACACGCCGGCCCCCGACTCCACCTCGCTCTTCGGTGCGGCGCGGACCGCCCGCGTGCTGCCCGTCTACGCCGTGCTCGCCGTCCTGGTCACCGGGCTCGTGCTCGCCCTGAACGGCCACGCGCCCGCCACAGCCCCGGCCGCGCCAGCGCCGCCGAGCGCCGCCGGGGGCCACGGCCCCACGCCCCTGGCCTCGCTGCTCCTGTCGATGGCGGCCATCACCCTGGCGGCGCGCGCCACGGGGGCGTTCTTCGAGCGTTTCCTGCGGCAGCCCGCCGTGATGGGCGAGATCGCCGCGGGCATCCTGCTCGGGCCCTCCGTGCTCGGCGCGCTCTTCCCCGCCGCGCAGGCCTGGGTGCTCTCCCCGGAGACGGCCCCCTACCTGGGCGCCGTGGCCAAACTCGGCGTGGTGCTGTTCATGTTCCTGGTGGGCCTCGAGGTCGACCCGGCGCAGATGCGCGGCCAGGCGCGCGCCACGCTGGCCGTGTCGCACGCCAGCATCGTGGTGCCCTTCACGCTGGGCGTGGCCCTGGCGCCGTGGCTCTACCCCCTGTACTCGAGCCCGACCGTGGACTTCACGGTGTTCTCGCTCTTCCTGGGCATCTCGCTGAGCGTCACGGCGTTCCCGGTGCTCGCGCGCATCCTGATGGACCGTGGCGAGAGCAGGTCGCCCCTGGGCACGACCGCGCTGGCCCTGGCCGCGGTGGGGGACGCGACGGCCTGGTGCCTGCTCGCCCTGGTGTCGGGCATCGCCCGGGCGGACACGAGCGGCGCACCGCAGATGCTGGCCTGGGTGGCCGCCTTCGTCGCGACGCTGCTGCTCGTCGTTCGACCGGCGGTGCGCTGGCTCTCCGAGCGCGAGGCCCGGCGCGAGGGCGTCGTGTCGAACAACGTGCTCGCCGCCGTGTTCGCGCTGATGCTGCTCTCGGCCGTGGCCACCGAAGCCATCGGCATCCATGCGCTGTTCGGCGCGTTCTTGTTCGGGGTCGTGATCCCGCACGACACGCGCCTCGCCCGCGAACTGCACGACCGCATGGCGTCGCTCGTCGGTGTGCTGCTGCTGCCGGTCTTCTTCGCCTTCACGGGGCTGCGCACGCAGATCGGCCTCTTGAACGACGCCGCCGATTGGGCGGTCTGCGGCGCCATCATCGCCGTCGCCACCGCCGGCAAGCTCGGCGGCACCGCCCTCGCGGCCCGCGCGTTCGGGCTGCCGTGGCGTGAGGCCGGCGCGCTGGGCGTGCTGATGAACACCCGGGGCCTGATGGAGTTGATCGTGCTCAATGTCGGACTGGACATGGGCGTGCTCTCGCCCATGCTGTTCGCGATGCTCGTTCTCATGGCCCTGGTCACGACTTTCCTGACCACCCCGCTCTTGACGCTCTTCGCCCCGCGGCATCAGATGCGTCCGTCGTGATTGATTTCGACCGCAATTCGTCCCGGAGTCCCCATGCCCAGCGCTCAGCCCATTCGACGCATCGCCATCAACACCGGCGGCGGTGACGCCCCCGGCCTCAACGCCGTCATCCGCGCCGTGGTCGTCAGCGCCCTGAACCGCGGCTGGGAGTGCTACGGCGTCCGCGAGGGGTTCAACGGCGTGCTCTTCCCCGAGCGCTACCCGGACGGCGGCATGGTCCGCCTCAACCGCGACCGGGTGCGCGGCATCACGCACCTCGGCGGCACCATCCTGGGCACCACGAACAAGGGCAACCCCCTCGCCTACCCCCTGCGCATGCCCGACGGCAGCGTGCAGACCGTCGATCGGACGGACGAGATCGTCTCGTACTTCGCCAAACACGAGATCGACGCGCTGATCTCCATCGGCGGCGACGGCAGCCTGACCATCGCCCACGCCCTGGCGCAGAAGGGCATGCGCGTGGTCGGCGTGCCCAAAACGATCGACAACGACCTGGACAAGACGAACACGACCTTCGGCTTCGACACGGCCGTGTCCTTCGCCACGGAGTCCATCGACCGCCTGCACAGCACGGCCGAGAGCCACCAGCGGGTGATGGTCATCGAGGTCATGGGCCGCTACGCCGGCTGGATCGCCCTGCACGCGGGCATCTCCGGCGGCGCGCACGCCATCCTGATCCCGGAGATCCCCTTCGACATCGAGAGCCTGGCGGACAAACTGCGCGAGCGGGAGTCCCAGGGCCGGTTCTACTCGCTGGTGGTCGTGGCCGAGGGCGCGCAGCCCATCGACGGCCAGCGCGCCATCGTGGAGCCCGCGGAGATCGGGCAGGCCGAGCGCCTCGGCGGCATCGGCGAGCGCATCAGCCGCGCCATCGGCAAGCTGACGGGCAAGGAGACGCGCACGGTGGTCCTGGGCCACCTGCTGCGCGGCGGCAGCCCCACCACGTTCGACCGTCTGGCCGCCCTGCGGTTCGGCGCCGCCGCCGTGCGCGCCCTCGAGGAGGGCCACTCCGGCGTGATGGTCGCGCTCCACCACCCCAACGTGATGTACGTGCCCCTCGCCGAGGTGGCCGGCCGCATGAAGGCCGTGCCGCTCGACTGCGACACCGTCCAGACGGGCCGCGACCTGGGGATCTGCTTCGGAGACTGAGGAGACCGCCATGAACCGCGCCCGTGCCGCCGCCCTGCCCTCGACCGCCCTGTTCGTCGGACTGCCCTGGGCCGCCGCGTGCGCCCAGGAGCCGCCGGCGGCCCCCGCGCCGCCCTCCGAGGCCGCGCCGGTCTCCGCGCCCGCGCCGCCCTCCGAGGCCGCGCCCGTATCTGCGGCG
>CAINDO010000134.1 GCA_903847385.1 uncultured Myxococcales bacterium | reverse complement strand
CGCATGCGCCTGCCTGCCGGTCTGGGCGTGTGACGAGCAGCCGCGGGACAGATCGGGCTGCAACTACTTTGGCCAATGGCGGGTTTCACTCGACGTCGCGGAAGTGCTCGGCCCCGAGTCGTGGCACCTGAAGGTCTCCGGCTCACCGGGGAACGAGAGCGTATCGCTCACGGCGGATGGCCTGTCCTGCGACTCGGGCGGAACGACCAACCCGTGGACCTGCGTCATCAGTTCCAGAGCACTCTGCAAGCCACAGACTTCCGAATTCGACAGTGGTGACTTGGGGAGTGGCGACCTGTGGACGGTCGACCTCACCTTCACGCAGACGGACGGTGAGTGGACCGGAACGGGTCGTTGGGAAGTATTGATTCAACAGCAGGACGACATCGCTTCACTCGGCACCGCCACCGCCACGAAGTAGGTCGCCCCCACCTCACCCCCGCGTCGCCCGCGGATCCGTGATCACATCCAAATCCCCATCGAGCACGGGCTCGGCGGCGCCCTCGGGGGGCAGCGACGCGCCCTCCCAGGAGAAGCCTTTGTCGCGGTGGGCGTAGACCCACTCGGGGCGCGCTTCGAGCTCCCGGGCGATCTTGGCGAGCTCGTCGTCCAGGAACTTCGGGTTGGCCTTGAGCTTCTCGCGGACGCCGCTCTCCAGGTAGGCCTTCGTCTCGGGGGAGTTGGCGTAGTAGCGGAGATAGGCGTTGTAGCGGAACAGACGCTTGAGGCGGTGCAGGTTGTTGGGGCCCGTGGGCAGGGGAATGAGCTCCACGGAGTGTTTGCCGCTGGCCTCGCGCTCGTCCAGGCGGTTGAGCACCAGGTCGAGGCTGATGGCGAGCTGGTCCTTACTGCAGAAGGTCTGGAAGTCGTCGTAGAGCAGGCGCATCACGGCGCGGGCCTCTTCGAGCGGCAGCGTGGCGGCCCGCTCGCGGCCCATGCGGCGCAGCAGGAGCATGAAGGGCACGGGCTGGTTGCCCGTCTCGGCGATGACCTCGGGCGGGCGGAAGTCCGGCTGCCGGTAGGGGAAGTGTCTCGGGTTGATGACATCGAAGCCGCCGCGCCCGTAGAACAGGATGCGCTGCCAGGAGATGCGCTCCTCGGGTGTGAAGAACTCCATCTCGGCGCACAGGTCCACGGTCATGCCGAAGTATTTGCCCGGCGCGTCCGGCTGCGGGAGCTTGATCAGACCGCGAGCGTGGAGGTCGGCCATGAACTGGTGGGCGACATCGAGCGGGGCGATGCGCAGCCAGTACGAGAGCACGGTGCCGCGCGCCTCGGGCAGCATGTAGATGTGCGACAGATAGACGAGGCACAGATCGGGGTCGTAGCTCGGGTTGATGAGCACCGTGCCATCGCGCACGCCCCGCAGGTTGCCGTCGCGATCCTTGGCCACGAACATGAAGTACTTGAAGTAGGTGCCCGCGGCGTTGGGCTCGAAGGGGTCGTCGTCCAGGAAGTTGCGAATGGCCTCGATGGGCTCCATCTCGCCGTGCACGCCGAAGCAGTCCCAGAGCAGCCCAAAGGCGCGCTCGAAGTCGGGATCGGTGTGCTTCTCGATGGAGTAGATCTCGAAGGGGCGCGTCTCGCGCTCGACCATCTCGACCACGTCTGCGTGGTAGAGGTCCTTGAGGCAGAGGCGAATGCGGCGTTTGGAGCTCAAGCGGCCTCCGCGCTCCGACTGGAGCGGTCTTTCGAGGATGCCAAAGGCCGCGGTGGTTGTCAGCGGGGAAAGGGTCGGAGTGCGCCGATGGCCGCTTTCGGGTCATCCGTTGGCCACCTTCGGCCACCGACGGACCGGGGCGTCGTGCGACAACGAGCCCGAATCCCCCACACCTGGAGCAGCACATGAACGCGCGATGGCTCGCGGCCGCCGGACTTCTGTCCGCGCTGGCCGCCGGATGCGACAAGGCGGACGCCGAACTCGAAGTCGACGCCGGGACGGCGGCGGGCGGCGGCGGCGGGACCCCGACGGGCGGGACCGCGACCGGCGGCACTCCGACGGGCGGGACCGCGACCGGCGGGACCGCGACCGGCGGCACCCCGACGGGCGGCACCCCGACGG
>CAINDO010000133.1 GCA_903847385.1 uncultured Myxococcales bacterium | reverse complement strand
TGCAGGGCGTGCCGCGTGGCCGTGGGGGTGAGCACGCTGCGGCCGCCCAGCACCAGCCGTTCGAGCCGCACGCGCAGGGGCTCGAAGGGGTCCGTGGTGTTCTCCGTCCCCTCCAGGGCGAGCACCGGTCGGCCCGCGGCGCCCAGGTGCAAGGCCTGCAATCGATCGAGCCCGAGGGCCGCGCGGCCGCCCCAGGTCTCCGGCAATGCCGGCCCGCCCCCGACCGCGAGCAGATGGATCTCGGGCCGGGGCGCCCACCGCAGGCGCCCGGCGCACAGCACCGTCGCGTCCACGGCGCTGGCCAGCGCCCGCAGGCTCTCCCGGTGCGGGAGACCCTCAACGGCCAGGGCGGCCCGCGCCAGCACGGCCTCGGGCAGGCCGGCGTCCAGGGCGACGGCGTCCTCGACGGCGCCCAGCACGCGCGCCTTGAAGAACAGCAGGTCGGCCTCGTCGTCGGCGTCGAGCGAGGCCTGCGCGAGCGCCGCGACCTGCGCGCCCACGGGCCGCGCGAACAGCAGATCCGGCGCGTCGGGCGTCCAGTTCACGCCCGGCCCGAGCACGGCCTTCACGCCCTGCCCCGAGCCCAGGCGGCCGTCGTCCGAAGCCGTCGCACCCTGCAGGAACAGCCCGGCGCGGCCGAGCGCCCGGTGGCTGGCCGACACGTCGCCGATGTCGGCGCCGCGGTCGTAGGTGGTCCGCGCGCGCTGGTCGTCGCCGGGCTGGATGTCCGCCAGGCGGTACAGCCGGCCGCCCGCGTCCCGCAGCCAGGTGCGCACGCCCCGCGCGCCGCCCTCACGCACGACGGGCTCGGTGAACAGCCCGGTCAGCGTCAGGTGCCCCACCGTGCGGTACACCCGGCGGGCCACGCCGACCCACGTCGGCGCGGCGTTTCCGGCGGCGAGCGCGTGGGCCACGGTCAGGGCCTCGGCCACGTCCGCCGTCAGCGCGTCCAGCCGGAACCCGGCCGAGCGCGTCTGCAGCGCGTTCAGCCCCGCGGCGACCCGCGTGCAGGCGGCGGCCAGGCGGGGCAGCGACTCGGCCCGGCCGGCGTGGGCGGCGCGCAGCCAGTCGGCGCGCAGCAAGGCGCCGGCCCCCTGGGCCCCCTCGGCGAGCAGGCGCTCCCCGGCCCGCCGGGCCAGCGCCACGGCGGCCGTTTGAGACGCCGACAGCGTGACGCCGGCGACGGGCTCCGGGGCCGCGGCGGGCGTCTCGGAAACGAGAGGAGTTTCTTGTACAACGGAATCGGCCACGGGCAGCACCGCCGCCACGGCCAGCAAGTGCAGACACTTCGGCGCCAGCAGGCAGGAGCACGCGACGTGCGCCGGGGCGCTCAGCGCGCCGCCCTCGGGCCGCAGCGTGACCGTCTCGTTCGTGTCCGTGACGATGGTGAATGCGACGCCGGGCGCGTCGCCGCCGGTCCACGTCCAGCTCTCGGCCAGCGTGGGCGTGGCGTCCAGCTTCTTGACCAGGCGCGCGGGGGCCGCGGCGGTCAGGTCGGCCAGCAGGCCGGGGGAAATGGAGGGGCGCCCGTTGTTCGATGGGTCGCTCATCGCACCTGCTCCCCCACCCACTGCGCCAGCTCCAGCGGCGTGAGCGCGGCCACGGGCATGCCGGCGGCGACGAGCTGTTCGGCGACGTTGACGGAGTAGCGCGGCGTGCCCGTGTCGCTGAGCGCGGCGAGGCCCAGGGCCTTCACGCCGGACTCCACCAGCCCGCGCACCTGGCCGACGAGATCGTGCACGCTGCCGCCCTCCTCGAAGTCGCTGACCAGCAGGAGCAGCGTGCGGCTCGGCACCACCACGCGCTCCCGCGCGGCCCGCAGCGCCCGGGCGATGTGCGTGCCGCCGCCCACGGAGACCTCGAGCAGCAGCCCGAGCGGGTCGTCCACCCGGTCGGTCAGGTCGATGACCTCGGTCGAGAACGCCAGGAAATCGACCTTGAACGCCGGCAGCGACGCCAGGATCGCCGCGACGAGCGCGCTGTAGACGACGGACGCCTCCATCGAACCCGAGACGTCCACGACCAGCAGCACGCGCCAGTCCAGGCTGCGCCGGGCGCGCGTGCGGAAGATGAACTTCTCGGGCACCAGCGGCGGGTCCTCGCCGGGCCGCGCGCCGCGCAGGTTGGCCCGCAGGGTGCGCGACAGGTCCAGGGGTCCGCCGCGGCGCCGGGTCGGCCGGGGGGTGCCCAGGCCCGTGAGCGCCGGCCGCAGCCGCCGCGCGAGCTGCTCCACCAGGGCCCGCACCACGCGGTCCACCAGGCGCCGCAAGTGCCCGAGCTGGGCCTCGCTCAGCCCGCCGCGCAGCGACAGCACCTCCGTCAGCAGCTCCACCGAGGGCGTCGCCGCCTCGGGGTCCATCGCCAGCGCCGCCTCGGCCTGCCCGCGCTCCACGGCGCGGCCCAGGACCTCTTCGCGCACGGCCTTGCCGAAAAGATCCTCGAGCTCGTCCGCCCACTCGCGCACGGTCGGCGTCGAGGCCTCCGTCCCGGCGCCGCCGCCGGTCAGATCGCCCTGGCTGCCCTCGCCCTGGCCGCGGCCGTAGAGCTGCTCCAGACCCTGCGCGTACCGGCGCACGCCCGCGCCGCAGCGCCCGGCGTCCAGCTTGCCGAGCACCAGCCGCCAGCGGTCCGCGGGCGACAGCGTGTGCGTGTCCGTGGGCACGAAGGTGGGGGGCGTGTCGGGCGTCCGCGAGGCGCCCGTATCGCTGACCCGCGGCACGTCCGGGAACGCCCCGAACAGCGCCGCCACGGCGTCCCGGCCGCGGGCGTCGGCCCTGGCGATGGCCGCCAACGTGTCGGCCTCGACGTGGAGCGTCGTGTTCACGGCGCCCCGCCCGAAGCGCTCCGTCAGCGCGTCCAGCAGGCGCCCGCGCGCGGCCGGCGAGAGCGCGTCGAAGCCCTCGCGCAGGCTCGGCAGGTGGCGCAGGAACGCCGCGTCCGCGTCGCCCTCGATGCGTGCGCCCAGGGGGCCGAGCAGGTCGGCGTCCGCCTCGAGCAGCGGCCCGGCCACCGTGAACGCGCCCTGCCAGAACCACGAGCGGAAGTCGGCGGCCTCGGCGTCCAGCACCGAGGCCAGCGACTCGCCCAGGTCCGCCGGCGGGGCCACGCCCAGCAGCACGGCCCCCGCGCCGGCCGCGCCGCGCATGAGGGGCGAGCCCTCCTCGGCCAGCCGCGCGACGCTCCACCGCAGGCGCCCGTTCGACTCGCCGCCGGCCAGGGCCAGCAGCGCGCGCAGGGCCCGCGCGTCGTCCACGTCCGTAGAACCGGACAGACCGTCGAGATGCCGAATGGCCGACTCCAGCAGCTCGGCGCGGATCTCGTTCAGCGGAGGCAGATCCCGAAAACGAGACGGCTCGAAGGCCGGCACGGCGCCCGGTTCGTCCGGCGCGCCCTCGCCGCTCGCCGGCAGCCCGGACACGTGGCCCGCGGCGATGCGGTCCACCAGCCCCACGGCCTCCGTCAGCGCCGTCAGACCGGCCTGCGACCGGAAGTCGCCGCGCAGCGCGGTCAGCCACTCGGCGGTGAGCGAGGCCAGGCCGCACTCGGCGGCGGCACCCGTGAGCGAGAGCAGCAGGTCCGGCCCGGCCTGGTCGGCCTCCACGGCGCGCAGCCACTCGGCGCGCAGCGTGCCCGCGGCGGCCTGCGCCAGCGTCGCCCCGCGCAGGCTCGCCACGCTCAGCAGAGCGTCGGTCTGCGGCGTCCAGGTGGGCATCCACACGTGCGTCAGCGTCTCGCCGGCGCTCTCGCGGCGCTCGGCGTACGGCACCGCGCAGGTGGCCAGCCGCAGCAGCGTGACGTGCCGGCGCCGGTCCAGCGGCGAGCGCAGCGGGTCCAGACGCAGCGGCTCCGGATCTTTCCCGGCCTGCTCCGGCCCCGGCAGCCGCAGGGCGGCGAGCAGCGCCTCCACGTGCGGCAGCAGACCGGCGCGGGGCGTGTCGGCGGCGAGTTTGCCGCGCTGCCGGCCCACCATCACGGCGTCCAGCGCGCGGGCCAGCACGCGCCCGCGCCCCAGGGGCTCACCTTGCCCCAGCGCGCTCTCCAGGCCCTCCAGCAGCTCCTGCCGGCTCGGGGCGGGCAGGCCCCGCAGGACCGCCAGACCGCGCGCCATGCGGGCCGCCGCGCGGGCATCCGGCAGGCCGGCCACGTGGCGCTTGTGGCGCACGAACCGAGCGACGTCCACCAGCATCTCGTCCGTGAGCGCGTCCGCGGCGGCGCGGGCGGCCACCGGCGACTCGCCCAGCGTCCCGCGCAGCGCCTCGAAGATCCGCTGTCGCCAGCGCGGGTCGCGAATCCCCGCCGGGTAGCCCGACCGCTCGTCGAACATCTCGAAGGCGTAGGGCAGCAGCGCGCCGGTCACGGCAGCGAGCTTGCCCGGCGCATGGGGGGCCCGCGGGAACGGATCGTGTGTCGTCTCGGCCGCGAGCGCCACCGCGTGGAACGAGCCCACGACGGCCACGGGCCGCGAGAAGCCGGCGGCGAGCGCGGCGTCCAGTCCGGCGCGCATCCGCGCCTCGCGCAGGGCGTCGCGCAGGCGAAGTCCCGGCGCGTCCACGCGCATCAGCCACCCGGCCAGCAGGGCGGCCCGGCGCAGCGCCTCGGGTGAGCTGCCTGGCGCGCGCGCCTCGACCAGCGCGTCCCAAAGCGCGCCGGGCTCGTCCACGCCCAGGGCCGCGCACACGGCGGCGAGGGGGGCGGGGGCCTCGGGTTCTTCGGCGTCGTCCTCGTCGTCGTCTTCGGCGTGCTCGGCGTCGTCTTCGGCGTCCTCGGCGTCGCTCTCGTGGTCGACCGCTTCGGGCTCGGGCTCGGCATCCCGCTCCGGCGCCTGCGCTCCGATCTCCAGGTCCACGGCGTGTACGGGCACACCCCGCGCCAGGCACCACCGCACGGCGGCCAGCTCCGGCGAGAAGTCGGCGAACGGGTAGAACGCCAGCGTCTCCTCCGACCGGCCCGTCACGGACACCGCAAGCGCCAGCGGCGCCGTCGCCTGCGCGTGCCCCAGCCACGGAATCCACGAGGCCACGTCCGCCGGCAGCTCCAGCAGCAGCACGTCCGGCCGCGCGGCCTCCAGCATCGCGGGCATCGCCGCCGCCAGCGCGGGGGAGTGGTGCCGCACGCCGATCAGGTGCGGGCGATCACACGCCGCCAGCGCGTCCGTCAGGGCGCGGGGCTCCGGGAAGGGCGCGGGGGCGGGCCCGGCGACGGTGCTCATTTGGGCCGGACGATGCCGCCCACCACCTGCCGGGCGATGGGGTGGTAGCCGGCGGCGAAACGCTCGAAACACTCGACAGCGCGGGCCCGGCCGGCCTCGGTTCGCGTGAGCGCGCGGTACAGGGGCCGCAGGTACTTCATGCGGCCCACCTGCCCCACGACCTCGGCGGCGCGGTCGACGGCCGGCGCGTACCCGGCCAACACACCCAGCTCCAGCCAGGCAACGAGGACCTCGTAGTTCGTGCTCCGCGTCAGGGCGAAGCGCGCGTCCAGGGCCGCGCAGTCCACCCGCTCGGGGGCCTCGGCCAGGTGCTGGAGCCAGAGCTGCCACTCGGCGGGCGTCCACGCGGCGGCCTGCGCGGTGTCCGGGGGCGTGTCCCCCTGCGACGTGAGCGCCGCCAGCCGGGCCGAGTCCGCCGCCGGCGCGTTGGGCGGAATTCCGGGGCCGTCGATCCAGGCGTCGGCGTCGATGGCCTCCAGCGCGCCCGGCAGCGCGCCGCGCGTGAACGAGACGAACTGGTCCGTCGTGATCGACTGGAACCCGAACGTTTCGATGTACCGCTTCAGGAACGCGTCGAAGGCCGGCCGGCCCAGGTGACGCTCCAGCGTCTTCAGAAACAGGAAGCCCTTCTCGTACGGCACCTGCGAGTAGGCCTCGTCCGGATCCACGCCCGTCAGGTCCGTGCGCAGGTGCGTCAGCGCCGGGCGATCGGCGAAGTCGGCGAGCGCCTCGTCCAGCGACCGCCGGCCCAGCGCCTCGTGCAGCGCGCCGATCTCCGCGCCCTCCAGGACCTCCTGGATGCGCCGCTCGGCGTACACGGTGAAGCCCTCGTTGAGCCAGAAGTGCTCGGCGTTCGCGTTGGAGACCAGATTGCCCGTCCACGAGTGGGCCAGCTCGTGCGCCAGCACGTTCACCAGCGAGCGGTCGCCGGCCAGCAGCGTGGGGGTGAGGAACGTGAGCCGCGGGTTCTCCATGCCGCCGTAGGGGAACGAGGGCGGCATGTTCAGCACGTCGAAGCGGTCCCAGGGGTAGGGCCCGAACAGCGCCTCGGCGGCGGAGAGCATGTGATCGGCCTGCTCGAACTCCCAGGCGGCGGCCTCGACGATGCCGGGCTCGGCCCACACCCGCGAGCGCGGCCCCAGCTCGCGCGACACCAGGTCACCCACGGCGAAGGCGAACAGATACGGCGGGATGGACTGCGGCATCTCCCAGCGCTCGATGGCGAGCTCGCCGCGGACCTCGCGCGACACGAACGCCGCGGCCATCAGCGCCTTGAGGGCGGCCGGCACGAACAGCTCGGCCGTGTAGCGGATGCGCACCCGCGGCGTGTCCTGCAGGGGCACGACCGACCGCGCGTGAATCGCCTGGCACTGACTGAACAGGAACGGGTGCACGCCCCCCTGCGTCTGCCGCGGCGTGAGCCACTGCAGCGCCGAGGCCTCCGGCGAGGTCTCGTAGGTGATGCGCACGCCCACCGTGCCCTCGGGCATCATCAGCGACAGCCGCGCGCCCAGCACCGGGTCCGCCGCATGGAGCACGTAGGCCACGGGCGCCCCGCCGAGCGTCGAGACGGCGTGGATGCGCAGGTCCCGCGTGTCCAGATCCAGGGGCCCGCCCCCGGCCGCCGCGAACGTGAGCGCCGCCGTGCCGCGCAGCACCTGCCGCTCGAAGTCCACCGTGACGTGCCAGTCCAGCGTCGTGATCTGGGGCTGGGCGTCGTCGCAGAAAGAGTGGGGGTCGAGTCGAGCCATGAACGCCTCGCGGGGGGTGGAGGGACGAACTCTGGAAAGGCCCGGGATTCTGCGCCTGTGCGGCGGCGACTTCAACGGGGGGCGCCTTTCGTGCCACCCTGCGCCCATGCCCGACAAACCGACCGACACCGCGGCCCTCCGCCGCGAACGCATGACCGCCTCGCCGCGCTTCGAGAACGGTGTGTTCCGCAACACGCACCCCGTCGCCCAGGGGCTCAAGAAGGGCACCGTGCTGCCCACGCTCGGCGAGTACCTGTGCGGCGGTCAGCGCCGCACACCCAAGGGGCCGATGCCCATCTCGCAGCCCTTCGAGGCCTGGGCGCGCCCCCCGGAGACGGGCCTGCGCGCGACCTGGCTGGGCCACTCGACCGTGCTCGTCGAGATCGACGGCCACCGCGTGCTGACTGACCCCGTGTGGGGCGAGCGCGTGTCGCCCGTGAGCTTTGCGGGGCCCAAGCGGTTCCACCCGGCGCCGGTGCCCATCGCCACGCTGCCGGCCCTGGACGCGGTGATCGTCTCCCACGACCACTACGACCACCTGGACGCGCCGACCATCGCGGCCCTCGCGGGCCTGGGCGTCCCGTTCGTGACGTCTCTCGGCGTGGGCGCGCACCTGGAGGCCTTCGGCGTGCCGCCCGAGCGCATCGTCGAGCTGGACTGGTGGGAGTCGTTCAGCCTGCCCGGCGGCGATCTGCGCATCACGGCGGCGCCGTCGCAGCACTTCTCCGGGCGTGGCGTGAAGGACCGAAATCGCACGGCGTGGTCGTCGTTTCACATCCGCGGGCCGCGCCACGGTGTGTTCTTCAGCGGAGACACGGGCCTGACGCCCGAATACACGGAGATCCGCGAGCGCCTGGGGCAAATGGACCTGGTGATGCTCGAGGTCGGTGCGTTCCACGCCGCCTGGGGCGACATTCATCTCGGGCCGGAGAACGCGCTCGAAGCCCTGCGGTTGCTGGGCGGCGGCGCGCTCCTGCCCGTGCACTGGGGCACGTTCAACCTGGCGCTGCACGCCTGGGACGAGCCCCCGGAGACCCTGCTGCGCCTGGCCCCCGCGCAGGGCGCGCGCCTGGTCATGCCTCGCCTGGGTCAGGCCGTGGAGCCCGCGCGTTTCGACCGCGTGGAGCCCTGGTGGCGCGGCGTCGACGGTCGCGCGCCGGAGCCCGATCCGAAGACGCAGGCCACGCCCGAGGCGGTGCAGGCCGCGGAGTCGGAGATCCCCTGGCCGATCGATTGAATCAGGGGCGCGCGCGGGGGAGGACTGGGCGGAACGCCACTTTGCAGAACCGCGCGTCGTCGGGCCACTCGGCTGGCGCCGTGACCTGAGTGACACCGGCGCTTTCCTCGATTTGGCAGGCACTGAGCGGGTAAATGTGTGTGGTCGACCCCGGCGGCGGCAACATGAAATCCACGACGACCTCAAACGTCTCGAACCGCAGGCGGCAGGCGTCGATGAATCCCGCCTCGAGTCGGACGAGTAACGCTTCACCACGCTGGCAGTAGCGAGCGGCGCTGGCAACGAGTACGGCGTCGTCGTCACTGCACGACCGCAATATGGCCCCAACGAAGCGAGCCGAATTTCGGCCGATGGTCGTGAGCAACAATCGGTACAAGTAGGCCGCAAACGGTTGGTTGAGAAACGGAGCGAGCTCGGGCACTTCGGGCAGGAGTCCGTCGAGCTCTCGCGCCCATCCCTGAGCGCGCAGCGAGGCGACGGAGTGCTGAAGGACTGGCCACGCGTTGTCCAGGACTTCTTCCAGTTGCACTCCACTCGCCCACCACAGTTCGGGCAGCGAGCGCCACACCCGGTCGATCATCTCCGAACCGAATCCGGGCTCATCCGCGAGCAGGCCTTGCAGCAGCAGCGCCTTCCCGGCGGCCAGGTCGCCTTTCGGGCAGGCGAGCAGCGCGTCCAGCCAGCGGCGCACCACGACCTCGTCGCCGTCCATCAGCCCCGCCTGTCCGAAGACGAGCCGAAGCACCTCGCGCCACTCCTCGCTGAACGCGAGCGCGCCACGCGAGAGGATCTCGTCGACCCGATGCGTTCGCACGAGCTCCCGCGCGGCGAAGTATTCCGTGAACGTCAGATGCACGAAGCGGAACTGTCCCGGCGCGCCCTCGACGATCAGGCCGAGGGTGTCTCGAAACAGGGCGAGCGCCTCCGCGGGGCCCCGCAGCCCCCGAACGACGGACGTCTCCCGGGCCTCGCGCAGCAACGACCCCAGCGTCTCCTCGTCGAGGGCCACGCGGCGCCCGCGCTCGACCATGTGCAGGGCGATGGGGCCCAGGAGCTTCAGGGCGTCGACCATGCGAATCGCGGGGCCGCTCGGCTCCGTCGCGAAACTCCGCGCCCGATTCCAGCGTTCGACCAGAACCCGCGCCGCGTGATCATAGAGTTCGATGCGATGGTCCGGCAGCCGCGTGCCGGCGCGATGCACGATGGCCAGGATGGTCAACATGAGCGGGTTGCCGACCAGCGCCCGGACCTCGGCGTTCCCCTGGATGTCCGCCGCCAACCGTGTCCCCTCGGTGCGCCCCCGCGCGGCGACCTCGGCCGTCTGTCCGTGGAGTTCCTGCGCAAATCGCATACACCAGGCCAAAAGGAACCCCTCGATCTGCTCCTGCTCGAAGGGGAGGACCTCGACCCGTTGGAAGCCCGCGCCCAGGTTTTCGGGTACGCCGCCGGGCCGACTCGTCACGATGATGGGACACTGCGGCGCGGCCACGGCGAGCGCATTGACGGCCTCGGCGCAGCGATGCCGCGCGGCCGTGTTGCCGCCCTCGTCCAGGCCATCGAGCAGGAAGACCACTCGGCCCTTCGCCCGCAAGGCGTCGAAGAGATCCGCGGCGCGAGGGGCGGCGATCAGGAGCTGCTCGCGGGCGTATTCGACGAGATCGATGGGCCCCGGCGCGGTCAGATACGCCCCGAGCGACACCAAGACGGACAGTCGGATTCGCGCCCCGAGCGTCTTCCGGGGGATGGCCAGCCAGCGCAGGAAGAAGGTCTTTCCCGAGCCCGGGGGGCCGATCAGCAGCACGCGCGGCGGTGTCCCCTCGCGCGCCTCGATGTGTTCGACGAGTGGGCGTGGGGGGGCCTCATCACCTGGGGACTTCCCCAGGAGGTCCTGATAGATCGCCTCGATGGGCCACCCGTGGTCCTCTCCCTCGCTGCGAATGAGTCCGCGCAGGTCGAGGCGCCCGAACGTGCGCGCATGCCAGCGCTCCAGGTCAAGCTTGGCCTGTGACAGCGTTGTCGACCGACGCGGGACGAACGGCACGGCGGGCAAGGCGGCGTGCAGACTCCACGCATCCGGAGCATGCTGTTCGAACAGTCGCGCCTCGTCCCGGGTCAGGAGGAAAAGGCACTTGTGCCCGAGATCCCGCATCCGGTCCCGCAGATCGTTGAAGCGGGTGCCGACGGCGGCGACGGCGGCGTCGCGCTGGGCCGGCAGCCCGCACACGATGATGTGGCGCGCCGGGCCCACGTCGAGGTCGGGCCAGTCGGCGGCGTGGATCTCGAACTCCGGGTGACCGGCCTGGACGGCCTGCGCGATCTCGAGCGCCTGCCCGGGCGGCACGCGACTCACGGTCAGGACTGCCGCACCGGGTTCGGCGAACCACTGTACGATGGGCTCGACCGGCGCTCCGGCGTAGCGCAGACGGGTCACGGTCGCTGACCGCTCTCGATGCGCCACTCTTCGACTTGCGCCCGCAGCAGGGGATGGATGTCGTACGTGTGCGGCGCGCCGGGGCGGGCCGGCGGCTGCGCGAGGATGCGCTCACTGGCGAACAGCCGTGTCGCGCGCTCATTGGGTCTGCGGCGCGTGGCGATCTCCGCCAACGTCTGCAGGTCCTCGTCGCTCAGACCCGAATTCAGCTCCGTGCTCAGGCGCGCGATGCCCTGGTCGATCGCCGCACCGGTCAGCGCCGCAGCCTTCTGGTGACGCATCGCCCGCACGGCGTAGTAGGCCATCCACAACGCCGACCGAGGTGACCCGCCGCTGGCAGCCACGAGCCGAGACAGCCCGTCCGGATCCGTCGTCTCGTACACGTCGCCCCCGGCCAGCGTCAGCCGTTTGCGGAGCAGCTCGTGCATCGCCTCGGGGTGCCCGACGAAACCCAGTACGGGCCGAGTCTCGAAACCCATGGACTGCAGCGCATTCGCCGTGCTGAGCACCGCGGGTGGTGCGGCAATCAGCGCGTTCCAGGCGCCGTTGGCCATGAGTTGGGTGTGTTCGAACAGTTCCTCGACCCGCGCGAGACCACCGCCGTTCACTTTCTCGAGGCCATCCAGCAACACGACGAGGGGGCGGTCCTGAAAGTGCGCGCGGACCGCCGCCGCAATGGCTGCGGTCGCTCCGAGGACGCCGCGACCCTCGGGAGAACTCTCTGCGACAAGGGGTATCTCGCCGGAGAGGCGCGAGACGAGGCGAACGAACCCCTTGATTCCGGCGCGCGCGACCGGCGCGGCGAGAACGGCCGCGGCCTTGACGCCGGCGGCTCCGCCCGGAACGGTGGCGGAGTCCACGGCCAACTCACTGGCGGCGACCGCGAAGCCGGCCACGCCCGAGAGAATCTCGTCCAGCTCGCCGAGGCTCTTCTTCTGGGCGCCGCCGTAGGCTTCCAGGAGCCTCTCGCCGAGCCCGGTCCGCTCCGATCCCTTCGGAAGGCGCGCCAGGATCGCCAGGCCGATGACGTAGGTGAGGTCAAACGCGCCGACGCTCATCGCGCCGATGCCCATGCGGTCCAGGTCGATTTCGACGGCGATGGCGACGTCACGCTCTCCCAGGAGGCGCCCGACGCGCCGCAACGTCGCGCTCTTCCCCAGCCCGCGACCGCCGATCAGCAGGAACTTCCGGTTGGTCTCGGCCGTGTCCAGAAGCTCGTCGGCCAACTGGCCGGGCAGTCCATCCGGCGGCTCGACGTAGAGCGAGGCCTCGGCCGGCGAACCGTTCGGCTCGAAAGCCTGAAGGAGGATCTTCGCCTGCTGGTCGTTCATGGCGCGGAATATAGACACGTCGCCGAGGGGGCGCAACGAACCGCCCCCCGCCTCACTCCGCCGGCGGCAGGTCGCGCAGCGTCTCGGCGTGGTCGCGGTAGTCGGTGATCGGCTGCGTCGGCGCGGCGTCGTCGCAGGCCTCGCCGGCGTGCGGGCCGACGATGAACGTGTGCTCGGGCGGCAGGCCGGCCTCGGCGTAGGCGCAGATGTCCGTCGGGGCGTTGCCGTAGGCGGCCACGATGCGCAGGCCCGCCCGCGACTGCAGATCCTCGAGCACCGCGCGCTTGAACGCGCCCACGCCACCGCGGGTGGGCAGCACCTGGGCCTTGTCGTCCGTGGTGCGCACCACACCCTCGGGGAAGCCCATCTCGGCGAGCCAGGCCCGCGACACACCCGCCCAGGACTCCGGGCGGCCGGTCAGGAACACCGGCAGGTAGCCCGCGTCCGCGTAGAGATTCGCCACGTCCGAGGCGCCCGGCCACATGTCCGAGGTGCTGCCCGTGAACAACTCCTGGAACAGCTCCGAGTCGCTCGTGGTGAGCGTGCCGTCGATGTCGAAGACCACGGCGGGCTGCCCGGGCGCGACCACGTACACGGCGCCCTCGGCGCGCGTGCCGTCGCCGTCGACCACGGCGGCCACGGTGTAGCGGCCGGGCTCGGCGAACAGATCGCCGGGCACGTCGAACTGCACGCGGCCCTCGTCGTCCGTGCGGCCCCGGCCGAGCTCGGCCCAGTCACCGCAGGCGCCGGCGCCCGTGCGCACCCACAGGCCCACGCCCTCGTCCTCCAGGTCGAACCCCAGGCGGCCGTAGCGGAACCGCGCGGTCATGCGGGCGCTCTCGCCCAGCGGGGCGACCGCGTCGGACAGGCTGTGCGCCGGATCGCCCAGGGCCGTGATGCCCGGGGACTTCAGGCCGTGCACGAAGCGGCCGTTCTGCGCGGGCGGCCCGGCGTCGCAGGCCCCGCCGACCGCGGGCGCGCAGTCCGGGTCCGGGCGGCTGCAGAACGTGTCGCACTCGCCGTCGCCGTACCAGCCCTGGTGGGCGCAGGCGTCCACGGCGGGCGGGCCGTCGGCCTTGGCGGCGGTCGTCCGCGCGTCGGCCTTGGTGGCCGGCACCTCGGCGGCGGGGGCGGGCGCGCTCGCCTCGCCCGAATCGGCACTTTCAGCGCAGGCAGAGAGCGACAACACGGCGAGCAGGGCGGCGAGGGATTTCGTCATGCGGCCGCGCGCCGCAAGAAGCGTGCCCGCCCCGGTGGCCAGTCCGGGCGCCAGGGGTGTCAGGGGTTGCGCGTGCAGAACACGTCGTCGAGCTGGATGTGCCCGCGATCGGCCTGGGTCAGGCTGGCGTAGAAGATCAGGCGCAGGTCGCGCAGGTTGCCCGCCACGGCGAAGGTGACCAACTGCCAGGCATCCGAGTCCACGGGGAAGAAGTCGGCCATGGGGCTCCAGCCCGAGCCGCTGTACCAGCGGTGGCGGAACGTGCCGTGGCCGCGCACCCAGTAGCCGCACGTGTAGTTGCCCGCGGGCAGGTTGAACGACTCCGTGGCGAAGCGGTCGGCGACCATGTTCGGGAACACGATCTGGCAGGCGAGCGCGCCGCCGTGGCCGCCCTCGTGGGACACGAGCGCGTCCGGGTCGATCTCCGTGTCGGCCGGGGTGTCCAGGCCGTACCAGAAGTCCGGCACGAGCGGCTCGCCGTGGAAGGGGATGGGCCGCGTGTTCCAGACCTCGAAGCCGCCGTTGCGCACCAGATTCGCGGCGTGGTCGATGGGGTTGCAGGTGGCGGTGGCGGCGTCGCACACGGGCAGGTCGCCCTGACAGTCGGCGCTCGTCCGGCAGCGGGCGGGATCGGCCACGCAGGCCCCGGCGGAACACACCTGCCACAGTCGGCATTCGACCCCCGCGCAGGGGTCGCCGTTCACGCACGTGTGGCTGTCCAGGTCGCAGAGCGCGGCGTCCGGCGTGCCGGCGCAGTCGGCGTCGTCCGCGCAGCGGCCCGGCTCGGCGGCGCAGCGGTGGTCGGCCCCGCAGGCGGCCCACTCCGGGCAGCCGGCGTCGTCGGCGCAGCGGTCGAAGCGCGGCGAGCACATCCCCGTCTGGGCATCGCACTCGGCCCAGTCTTCACAGACCACGTCGTCGCACAGGCCGGGCAGGCGCACGAGCGAGGCCTCGTCGATCTGCAGATCGTCCCGGTCGCCCTGTGTGTTCCGCAGCGAGAACACGACCTCGATGCCTTCGGGGTAGTCCACATCCACGGAGAAGCTGTAACTCACGCGCTGCCAACGGTCCGAGTCGACGGAAATGTACCCCGCGGGCTGGTAGCTGGAGTAATCCGAGCCGTACCAGGCGTTGCGGATCTCGCCGTGGCCGCGCACCCAGTAGACCAGGGTGTGTCGGCCGGCGCGGGTGTTCGGCACCCGCACGGTCATGCGCTGGTGGCCGTCGTTCTGATTCACCAGCCGCAGCGCGGATACGCCGCAGCGCGGGGCCGTGTCGAACAGCAGGCGCCCCTCGACGGGCAGGTTGGTTTCGCTGCCGCCCCAGGCCTCGGGCTGGTCGTCCACCCAGGACTCCAGGCCGCCGTTGGGCATCAGGTCGCCCTCGACGACCTCGCAGGGCGGCTCGAGGTACGCGTCCGGCTCGACGACGGGCACGTGCGCGTCGTCGACCGGGGCGGGGCCGGCGTCGTTGGCGGGGGCGGGGCCGGCGTCTTCCACGGGCGCGGGGCCGGCGGCGTCCGTCGCGGGCTCGCCGCCCGTGGCCGGTTGGCCGCCCGTCGCGGGTTGACCGCCGGTCGAGGGCTCGCCACCCGTCGTCGGCTGACCGCCGGTGCTCGGCTGCCCGCCCGTGGCCGGCTGACCGCCGGTCGAGGGCTGACCGCCCGTCGCGGGCTGACCGCCCAGGCCACCCAGATCCCGGATGCCGGGGCCGCCGGCGTCCGGGCCCTTCGAAGCGGCGTCGTCGCAGGCGGCGGTCGTCAGCAGGGACAAAAGGGCGAGGGCGGGCAGGCGGCGCATGGGGGCTCCGGACGAAACGGGGCCCGCATTTTAGCAGGTCGGGCCGGGTCTCGACCGCAGATTCCTAAGCCAGCCCCTCCAGCACGCCGCGCAGGTCGAGCAGCTTCTTCCACAGCGCGACCTTCTCCGGCGGCAGGTTGCCGGCGCCCTCGCTGCGGCGCTTCACGGGGCCGTCCCAGTAGGCGAGCAGGCGCCCGCGGTCCTTGGGGTCGTCTTTCTCCACCACACCGAGCAGGTAGCCGGGCAGCAGGCTCGCCGGGTCCGACTGCGGGAAGTACGCCCGTTGCAGGCCCAGCGCCGCGGCCACGCTCACGGCCTCGGCCACGCTCATCACGGTGGCCGGCTTCTCGACCACGTGGCCCTCGGCGGTGCGGCCGTTGCGCAGGTCGCGGAACGCCGTCACCAGCGCCTCGATCACCGCGTCGTCCACGGCCAGGGGCTCGCCCACCCGCGCCAGCGCAGACGTCGCCTGACGCCGCACCAGCGCGACCTCGCGGCTCGCCTCGGCGATGGGCGGCACCGTCTCGAAGTTGAAGCGCCGCTTGAGCGCGGCGGACATCTCCGAGACGCCGCGGTCCCGCAGGTTGGCCGTGGCGATCACGTTGAAGCCGGGGCGCGCGGGCTCGACGGCGGTTTCCCCCGTGAATTCGGGGATTTGCAGGCGCCGGTCGGACATCAGCGAGATCAGGGCGTCCTGCACCTCGGGCAGGCAGCGCGTGACCTCCTCGATGCGGGCCAGGGCGCCCGTGCGCATGGCGGTCAGCACGGGCGAAGCCACCAGCGCCTCGGGGCAGGGGCCCCGCGCCAGCAGCAGCGCGTAGTTCCAGCTGTAGCGGAGGGCCTCTTCCTGCGTGCCCGCCGTGCCCTGCACGGTGAGCGCGCTGGTGCCGCACACGCCGGCGGCCAGCAGCTCCGAGAGCATGGACTTGGCGGTGCCCGGCTCGCCCACGAGCAGCAGCCCGCGCTCGCCGGCCAGCGTCACCACGCAGCGCTCCACCAGCGCCCGCTCGCCCACGTACTTCTCGGTGATCTCCAGCGCGAGGGGAATGTCTTCTGGAGGTCGCGTCCCCTTGGGCAGGCGCAGGGTCTCGCCGCGGCTGCCCACCACGAAGGTGACCACGGCGCGCGGCGTCAGGCGCCAGCCCGGCGGGCGCGGCCCCGGGTCGTAGAGCGCCAGGAAGGCCAGCTCGCGGGCGTAAACGACCTCGGGCGGCGGGGACTGGACGTTCATCGGCTCGGTGCTCATCACGCGCCCTTCTTCTTGGCGGCGGCGGGCGCCTTGGCGGCGCGGCCCGTCTTGACGGCCTCGAGCGCGGGTTTGTCCCCGCCGGCGTAGCGGGCCCAGGCCTCGGCGTACAGCGTGCCCAGGGGGGCGAGCGGCAGCACCTGCCCGAACGGCGCGCGGAGCTTGCCGTTCTCGTTCCGGGTCAGCCGGTACAGCGGGGCCTTCCAGGACTCCAGGGGCAGGTCCGGCGAAGAGAGCTCCTCCCAGCCGCCGGCCAGGAAGTGCTCGCGCCCGGCGCGGGGGCGCTTGCCCTCGACCACCAGGCCCTTGGCCACCAGCGCCTCGACGGCCTTCTTGTAGGCCGCCGGTTTCCAGCCGTTCCACTGCTGCACGTTGCGCTGCGTGGGCTGCGCGTGCGCCAGCGTCTGCAGGAACAGCGTCGCCGCGTCCGAATCCAGGCCGAGCGCCTCGGCGGCGGCCGCGACCGTCGCCGGCGCGGACTGCCGCGGGTCGGCCTCCCACGTGCCGGCGGGCAGGGCGGTGGTGCCGGCGGCCTCGGCCAGCACCGTCGCCGCGTCGCTCCGCAGGAACTCCACGGCGAAGGCCTCGGCGCCGCGGTCCTCTTCACCGAACAGGACGCGCGTCTGTTCCAGCAGACGCCACGCCGCGGCGTCCCGCGCGTGGGCCGGGCGCCACGCCGCAGCGGGGTCGCCGTCCTCGTCGCAGTAGGCCAGCAGCAGGCCGTTGTCCCGCCCGCGCTCGATGGGGTTGGGCTCCTCGTCCTTGTCGGCGGGTGGGGCCCAGTGGGTGCCGCCCAGGCTGTCGAACCAGGCCTTCTGCGCGCTCTTGGCCTTCTTGCCGTCGCCGTACCAGGTGCCCAGGCCGAACATCAGCTCGGGGTTCTCCAGCCGCGCGCGGGCCGCGGCCACCAGGCCGGGCAGGTTGGCCCGGAACGGGTCGCCCACGGGCAGCCCCTGCACGGCGTAACACAGGTACGCGCACAGCGCCGCCGCGGCCTCGCCGTCGAACACGTCGTCGCCCTCGTCGGTCCGCTCCACGTCGCCCCAACGGTCCAGCTTGAAGCGGCCGTCCCGCGTGAAGCGCGAGGCCTGCCCGGGCTGCGCCACGGCGATCAGGAACTCGCGGGCGTCCATGGAGAAGGACTGGAGCTTGTCGACCTCGGCCACCAGCTCCTCGGGCAGCGGGATGCGCGCGCCGAAGGCCCGCTTGAAGCCCTCGACGAAACGCGCGGCGAGTGACGCGCTGCCGTCGGGTCCGGCGTCGAGCGGCGCAGCGAGCCCGGCGGGCGCGTCGGGCACGGCGGCCTCGTACAGGTCGAACAGCGCGTCGGTGTCCAGGTCGCCCGTCGCGTCCTTGGCCTGCCGCGCCTCGGTGGTCTTCAGGCCGAGCAGCTCGCGCACCGGCTTGCCCAGGATGTCCGCCGCGTAGGGCGACTGGATGGGCAGGCCGGCGTAGACCAGCGCGGCGGCGGGCGCCGAGAGCCCCGTGCCCTCGGCGATGAACGCCGCGAGCCCCGCGGGCAGCGGCGCGGCGGTCATCGTCGCCGCGGCCTCGGCCCAGGTGCGCAGGAACGCGGCGTTCGAGTGGGCGCCCAGGGGTTTCGTGCTCTTGCGCGTCGCGTCCGGCGGCAGCGCGTCCGCCGGCGCGTTGGTCAGCGCGCGGACCTCGATGGGCCGGTCCGTGTCGTCGCTGATGCGCTGGAAGGCCCAGGTGTGCCCGCCCTCGTGCAGCACCCACGCGGCCGCCACGGGCAGCGGATCGTCGGCCTCGTAGTCGTCCGGGTCCATGTCCGGATCGAGCGTGATCGAGACACTCTTCTCGGATTCGAAACTCAAAACTTCCGTTCGGTATTCGAGAGGGCTGTCGGCCCAGGGCGTGTCCGCGAGCCGGCGCAGGAGCTTGGGCAGGGCCTGCCGCTCGTCGGCGTCCTCGACGGTGAGCGCGCGCGGGGCGCAGGCGAGCCAGGCCAAAGCACCCTCGCGGCCGAGCCAGTTCATCCAGGGCAGGTCGCTGGCCGGTGTGGTGTGGGCGCCGGGCTGCGGCGCGCGGAAGAACCCGGCCACCGCGGCGATGTGCCCGGAGAGCGGGTTCGAGGCGTAGTAGGTGCCGCTCATCCGGCGGGTCAGGACCTCGTGCACGCCCGAGTCCGTGAAGGCGTCCGGGTCCGGGGCCTCGACGGCGGCGACGGCCTCGGTCAACTGGCCCGTGAGCTTGAGCAGGCGCCGAACCACGTCCGCGGCCTTGGCCGCCTGCTGCGCCACGCCGGCGACGAGCCCGGGGTGGGTCAGGCCGGGCAGCACCTCGCGGACCTCGGCGATCGGCAGATCGTCGTCCTCCGACGCGGCCGCCGCGCGCTTCGAGCGGGCCTTCTTGGCCTCCTCGCGGGCGGCGGCGCCGGCCACGGCGGCGTCCACCAGGGCCCGCGCGGTGTCCGCGCCCACGCCGCGCAGCGCAGCGCTGCCGGCGGGATCGCGGGGCGAGAAGTAGTGCCAGAAGTCCAGGCGCGGCAGCACCGGCGTGCCCGAGGGGCGGGTGTCGTCGTCGCTGTCGATCTGCTGCACGCGCCAGGCGTTTTCTTCGGCTTCGGCTTCGGCTTCGGCGCTGGCGGCGAACAGGCCGTGATCGCTGCTCCAGCCCGAGCCCGTGACCGCCAGCACCGCGTCCGCGGGCATGGCCGGCAGGCGCAGGAGCGCGCTGGGCACGTCGCCGTCCACCCAGCCGGTCCAGCGGCGACCGTCGATGCCCTCGATCTCCAGGATCTTCGGCGTCGGCTCGTCGTCGTCCTCGTCGGCCCCGGGCCGCTTCTCGGGCGGCAGCGAGGTGCGGCAGCGCTGGCCGACCAGGGCGTCGTGCACGCCCAGGGGCGACTCCCGCAGCGCGGGGGGCACGGGCAGCAGGGTCAATCCGCCCGTGGGGCCCAGGCGCCGGTCCTCGCGACCGGCCACGTAGGCGGCGAAGAAGGCCGGCCGGGCGACCTCCTGCAGCTTGCCCGTGGCCGGATCGGCGCGGCGGATCACCGGCCGCTGGGCCGGCGGCGTCTTGTCGTCGTCGGCGTCGTCGTCCTCGGCGTAGACGCTCGTGCCGTCGCTCCAGATCGTGTCTCGTGAACCGAACGTGGTGTCGCCCGGCGAGAGGATGCGGGTGCCCTCGGTGATGCGGCCGTCCGGCTGCAGCGCGCCGGGCTGCGAGCGCCAGCCGAACTGGTACACGCTCGGCACGTCGAAGACCTCGTTGGGGTGCCCCGACCAGTAGCCTTTGCCCTCGTACGAGTCGTTGCGGAAGATCACCAGGAGCTGCCCGCCGGACCAGCGGAAGCCCACGGCGTTGCCGCCCTTGCCGAGCTTCAGGTCGTGCGTGAACACGACACCCTCGGGCCCGAGCACCACGGCGGTCCGCTCGTTGTGCAGCACCAGGTAGGGGAACACACCGCTGAGCTCGACCTCGGCGAACTGCGGGCCGGGGCCGCGCAGCGTGCGCCACGCCTCCTCGAGCGCCGGCCAGCCGATCTCGTCGAAGAGACCCGCGTTCAGCGTGCGCCGCAGCACGGGGGAGACGTCCACGGCCTTCAGCCGCTCCAGGGCCTCGGGGAACTCGGCGTAGATCTCGGGCCCGGTCTTCTCCTCGAGCGTCTCCAGCGCGCTCTCCAGGTCCGGGAAACCCTTCTGCTCCAGCTCGGCCACGTGTTTCAGCAGCCACGCGCGGCGGGCCTCTTTCAAGGCCGGTTTGCCGCGGGCGGCGGTCTCGAAGTCCTCGTCCCCCACCACGCGGTCCAGCGACCGGGCGATCAGCGGCGCGAAGCGCGGCTCGGCGGCGATCAGCGCCAGATCCGGCGCCGCGGCGCCCCCGCCGGCCCAGTGCGACAGGTCCAGGGTGTCGTCCTCGGCGGGCGTGACCAGGGGCACGCCCAGCGCCAGCGCGCGCTCCAGCAGCAGCGGGTCGATGGCCTCGCGCCAGGACTCCGGGTTGACCAGGTTCACGGGCACGGCGTCCGCGACCAGCTTGCTCGCGAGCGTCTCCAGCACGGGCACCACGGCGGCGTTGGAGTCGTCGAACCAGCCGATGAGCTTGCGCAGCCACGCCGCGCACTTGCCCGACTCGGCGCGGCCCAGGGCCGCGAAGCCGCCCACGTCCGTCAGCAGCTTGAGCCAGTCGGTCTTGAAGTCGTCGCTGCCGCCGTCGCCCGAGGGCGAGGGGAACAGCTCGGCCAGGCGCAGGGCCACGCCGGCGTCCTCCTTGGACAGGGTGATCAGCGCGGTGCGCCACGTCTTCCAGGCCTCGGCGGGGCACTTGGCCATCGCCGGCGAGGGCAGCGCGTCGCGCAGGAACCGGCGCTCCTCGGCGGCCGTGTCCAGCCCGGCGGCCTTGGCCAGCGTGCGCAGCTCCTTGCCCATGCCGGCGAAGGGCGCGACGCCGCCCAGCGTGCGGCGCAGGCAAAGGTCGTAGAACAGGGCGTACGCCTGCGGCTTGTTCTTGCTCTCGGCCAGCGAGCGCGCGTAGGCCACCAGCGACTTGGCGGCCAGGGCGCCGGCGAGCGCGAACTCCAGGAACGCCTCGGCGCGGGTCTGCTCGTCCACGGCCAGGCCGAACTGGCGCTCGGCCTCGCGGGCCTTCTCGAAGCTCTGCGCGGCGTAGGTGTGGTTGCCCACGGCCAGGAACATGCGCCCGGCTTCTTCCCAGAACGAGGGCAGGAAGTGCGGCGTGGTGCGCGCGAGCTTGGCGCCCACGGCGATCAGGGCGTCCCGGGCGTGGCCGGGTTTGGACTGCGCGGTGCGCTGCGCCTTCTTGAGGTCCTGCACGACCTCGAGGGCGTAGCGGGCGTTCTTGGGGTCGTTCAGCAGCGCCCAACCCGGGAAACCGGGCGCGCGGCGGCGCTGGCGGCCGACCACGGGGCCCGGCGTCGGCGCGGAGAAACCGAGGGCGTTCATCTCGGCGTCGGCCCCCGGAACGAGCGTCTCGGATACGAGACGAACGACGATCCGGGCCCCCAGGGCGGGGTGGCCCCAGGCGCGGGCCTGCACGGTGTCCACGGGCTCGCCGGCGGGCACGGCGACGCTCGGCGCCAGGATGCCCGCGGCCTTCAACAACGCGGCGGCGTCACGCATCTTCGTTCTCCTTCTCCTCGACCTTGCGGACGGCGTACAGGGCGCTGGCCATGCGCAGCCCCTCGGACCAGGCGATGGGCCCCACGGACCCGAGCGGCAGGGCGCGATCCTGGGCGTCCACCCAGGACAGGTCGCCGGTGGAACTCTCCCACTGCGGGTCGCCATCCCCCACCCAGAAGCGGGCCTCGACGATCTGACCGCGCTCGTACACGCGGCTGAGCGCGTAGCCGCCGCGGACGCGGTAGCCGAGCCGGCGGCAGTGGCCGAGCACCTGAAGCAGCATCTCGAACTCGCCGCCCTCGAAGGCGTCGATGCTCTCGTCCTCGGGGTTCACGGCCTTGCCGTTCACGGTCCCGCGCGTGAAGGTCTCGCGGAAGAGCTGCGGGAGCCCCTGCGTGAGCTCGAGCTCGCCGGCCAGCGTGCGGAAGTCCTGCAGGTCGCCCAGCAGAATCGGGTGCGGCAGGAGCACCGTCTCCTGCGTCAGCCAGCGCGTCTCGCCGTCCAGGTCCACGATGCCCAGGCCCTTGGCGGCGTCCGCGGCGCGCAGGAACCCGGCGGAGAGCAGATCCGGCTCGCCCTCGGCGCTCACCGGGGCGACCACCGCGTTCTCCACGAGCACGCGCCAGGCGGCGTCGGCGAAGATCTCGGCGAGCACCGCGCGGGGCACGGGCAGCGAGCGGAGCATCCACGACTCGGCCGTCTCGCGGCACTCGGCGGCGTGGTTCTCCAGCCAGTCGCGCAGGGCGACGAGCGACTCGGCGGCCTCGCCCTCGCGGACGTCCTTGGGGACCGAGGCCAGGACCTTGCCCTTGGCGTTCTTGCAGACGAGCTTCTCGCCGTCGAGCGCGAGCTGATAGCCCGCGCCGGCGTCGACCCAGTGGAGTGTTTCCGGCGTGGCGGACATGGTCTGAGGGGCCTCCGGTGCGTGTGGGGTCAGGGGATGGATTTCCAGAGCGAAGTCAGGTGCGCGGACGACTGAAGAAGGCCGTGAAGGCCTCCAGGGCTTCGGGGGAGCGCAGGCGCTCGAGGAAGATGGCCCCCTCGCGCTGCATCGTGTCGCGGATCGCCGCGGTGAGCGGGGCGCGCAGGAGCGCCTTGGACTGCCGCAGGGCCTCGGGCGGGCGGGCGGCCAGGGCGCGGCACAGCGCGAGCGACTCGGACTCCAGGTCCTCGGGGGCCACCAGGCGGTTCACCAGGCCCGCGGAGTGGGCGTCCGCGCCGGTGAAGGCATCGCCGAGCAGCAGCCACTCCGAGGCGCGCTGCAGGCCGGCCAGGCTCGGCAAGAGCAGGCTCGAGGCCGCCTCGGGCACGAGCCCCAGCTTGATGAAGGGCATCTGCAGCCGCGCCCGCGCCGTGGCGACCACCAGGTCGCAGTGCAGGAGCATCGTGGTGCCCAGGCCGATGGCCGGGCCGTCCACGGCGGCCACGATGGGCTTGGCGTAGTCCGGCAGCATCGCGATCAGCTGGAACACCGGCGCCTCGGCGTCCGCGGGCGGGCGCGACATGAAGTCGCCCAGGTCGTTGCCGGCGGTGAACAGGCCCGGCGTGCCGATGAACCGCACGACGCGCACGTCGTCGTCGACCAGGGCGGCGCGCAGGGCGGCGACGACGTCCGCGTACATCGCCGTCGTCAGGGCGTTCTTCTTCTCGGGCCGGTCGAATCGGATCGTGCAGATCGCCTCGGCGATCTCCACGCGGATGTGTCGGGGCGAGGATTCGGGGGACTCTGCATCGGACATCGGGGACTCCCGGAAGCGCGATGCGGCAATGTGCGCCCGTTCGGGGCGGGGGTTCAAGCGGGGCGGTCGGACTTGACCTGGATCACGCCGGGCGCAGTCCGGTTTGGCAAACGGCCCCGGCGGGCGTATCTCGTGATTCATACATATATCGATATTGAGATATGTGAACCCATGAGCAAACTCCCCGCCCGCACCCGTGCCCCCCAGTTCGACGCCCTGGACCTCGAGGCCGTGGCCGAATGCCTGAAGATCGTGGCCCACCCGGTGCGCCTGCGCATCGTGGACCTGTTGCTGGCCGAGGACCTCACGGTCAACGCGCTCGCCGCCCGGCTCGAGCTGCCGCAGCCCATCGTCAGCGGCCACCTGCGGCGCATGCAGGCCCACCGGCTGCTCGCCCCCATCCGGCTGGGCAAGAACGTCTACTACCACGTGACCAACGACGTCCTCGTCGACCTGTGTCAGTGCATCCAATCGAACTTCACCGCCTGTCCGGTCCCCACCCCCGCGCGGGGCCGCACGGGGAGCGCCCCATGAACGCCCTCTCTCGCCGCCGTTTCCTCGGCATCTCCGCCGCCACGCTCGCCGCCGCCGGCCTCGCCCCCGCCCTGACCGGCCGCCGCACCGCCCAGGCCTCGCCGCCCCCCGCGCCGGACGCCGGCAAGCTGGAGACCATCCCGACCTTCTGTGACGTGTGTTTCTGGAAGTGCGGGGCCATCGCCACCGTACGCGACGGCCAGCTCTGGAAGATCGAGGGCAACCCGGCCGATCCGCTCTGTCGCGGCCGACTTTGCCCCCGTGGCACCGGCGGCGTGGGCGCCCACTTCGACGAGGACCGCCTGCAGCGCCCCCTGCTGCGCGCCAACGTGCGCGGCGAGGACACCTGGAACGTGGTCTCCTGGGACGAGGCCCTCGGCTACACCGCCGAGAAGATGAAGGCCATCGCGCAGAAGTACGGCCCCGAGTCGATGGCGCTCATCAGCCACGGCCTCGGCGGCACGTTCCTGAAGCATCTCATGAAGGCCTACGGCACCCCGAACCTGGCTGCGCCCTCGTTCGCGCAGTGTCGCGGCCCGCGGGACGTCGGCTTCCGCCTCACCTTCGGCGACGACCCGGGCTCCCCGGAGCGTACGGACATCGCGAACGCGCGCTGCCTGGTGCTCATCGGCTCGCACCTCGGCGAGAACATGCACAACACGCAGGTGCAGGAGTTCGCCGAGGCGATTGAGAACGACTGCCACGTGATCGTGGTCGACCCGCGCTTCTCGACCGCCGCCAGCAAGGCGAAACACTACCTGCCGATCCGGCCGGGCACGGACCTCGCGCTGCTCCTGGCCTGGATCAACGTTTTGATCACCGAGAAGCTCTACGACGCCGAGTACCTCGCGCAGCACGCCGTGGGGTTCGAGCAGCTCGCGGCCTATGTGGCGCCCTTCACCCCCGAGTGGGCCTACCCCGAGACGGGCATCTCCGCGGCCGTGATCCGCGAGACGGCCCGCGTGATGGGCCGCGCGAAGCCAGCGACGCTGGTGCACCCCGGCCGCCACGCAGTCTGGTACGGCGACGACGCGCAGCGCTCCCGCGCGGTGGCCATCCTGAACGCGCTGCTGGGCTCCTGGGGCCGCAAGGGCGGCTTCTACGTGCCCGCGCAGATGGACCTGCCCGGCTACCCCTACCCGCCCTATCCGCACGGCGAGCGGGGCAAGGTCGACAACCCCGACAAGAAGTACCCCTTCGCGCACGACACGATCAGCACGGGCATCCGCTCGGCGGCGCTCACGGGCAAGCCGTATCCCATCAAGGGGCTGATGACCTATGCCACGAACCTGATCTACGCGCTGCCCAACGAGGCCGAGACCATCGAGGCCTTCAAGCAGCTCGATCTGCTGGCCGTGGTCGAGGTCGCCCCCTCGGAGACGGCCGGCTGGGCGGACGTCGTGCTGCCCGAGAGCACGTACCTGGAGCGCTACGACGAGCTGAACGTCGAGCTGTTCCGCGATCCCTTCATCGCGCTGCGGCAGCCCGTCGTCGCCTCGCCCCAGGAGCAGAAGCCCAACTGGTGGATCGCCCGCGAACTGGGCCTGCGCCTGGGTCTGGAGAAGTTCTTCCCCTGGCCGGACATCGAGACCTACCTGCAGACGCGGCTGGAGAAGGGCGGCTACTCCCTCGAGGCGCTCAAGAAGAGCGGCATCATCGTGGGCCCCAAGCCCCCCATCTACTTCGAGGAGGGTGCGCCCGCCGAGTTCAACACACCTTCGGGCAAGATCGAGCTGTGGTCCTCGGCGCTGCAGAAGTACTCGGACGAACACGGCAACCCCGCCGGCTTCGAGCCCGCGCCGCGCTACACGCCGCCGGAGCCGAACCCGCCGGGCAGCTATCGTCTGCTGTGCGGCCGCGCGCCGACGCACACCTTCAGCCGCACGCAGAGCAACCCGCTGCTGTCGGACGTGATGCCCGAGAACGCCCTGTGGCTCAACGCCGGCGAGGCCCGCCGCCTCGGCCTGAACACCGGCGACCGCGTGTGTCTGCGCAACCAGGACGACGTGCTGAGCGAACCCATCACGGTGCGCGCCACCGAGCGCATCCGGCCCGACTGCGTGTTCATGGTCCACGGCTTCGGCCATCAGGCCAAGGGCCTGCGGCGCGCGCTGCGCAAAGGCGCGAGCGACTCCCGCCTGCAGACCCGCTACAAGACCGACCCCCTGATGGGTGGCACGGCGCTGAACATGAACTTCGTCCGCATCGAGCCGGTTTCGTCCATCTAGACCGAGGAGAACAGCCATGGCTCGCCTGGGCATGGTCATCGATACTGCGAAATGCGTCGGCTGCTCCGACTGCGTGGTCGCCTGTAAAGCCGAGAACGGGGTGCCCGCCGGCTTCTTCCGCGACTGGCTGACGGAGTCCCTGCGCGGTCGTTTCCCCACGCCGCACCTGGAGCTGCGCTCCGAGCGATGCAATCACTGCGACGACCCGCCGTGTGTCACCTGCTGCCCCACCGGGGCGAGCCACGTGCACCCCTGGGGCGGTGTCATCCTGGTGGATCACGACGCCTGCGTGGGCTGCAAGGCCTGCATCGCCTCGTGCCCGTACAACGCGCGCTTTCTGCACCCCGAGGGCTACGCGGACAAGTGCACGTTCTGCATCCATCGGGTCGAGAAGGGCCAGGACCCGGCCTGTGTCTCGGTCTGTCCGACCCGTTGCATGTATTTCGGCGACCTGGACGACCCGGAGAGCGAGGTCTCGAAGCTCCTGGCTTCGCGGCGGTCGCATGTGTTGCTCCCCGAGGCCGGCACGGGTCCCCGCGTGATTTACCTGACGGCCTGAGGGCCCGACGGCCCGAGAGAACCAACAGAGGCCCGACATGAACGAAGAACTCTGGACCAACCGAAACAACCCGGGCATCGACCCGATCCTGCACGTGTGGGGCTGGGAGATCCCGGTGTATCTCTTCCTGGGCGGCCTGGTGGCCGGGCTGCTGGTGCTGGGGGGCTACCGCGTGATGCGGCAGGCCTTCGCGCCCGAGGCCGCCACGCAGCGGGCGTGGCCCTTCGCGCCCATGCTCGGCATCGCCCTGCTCTCGCTGGGCATGTTCGCGCTGTTCCTGGACCTGGGACACAAGCTCCACGCGTGGCGCATGTATCTGACCTTCCAGGTCGGCTCGCCGATGTCCTGGGGCGCGTGGATCCTGGTGCTGGTCTATCCCGCGCTGCTGGCGGCGGCGGTGCTGCATCCGCCGGAGCGCGTGCCCTTCGGCCACGCCCTGCTGGCACGGGTGAAGCCGTGGTCCGAGGCGCTGCAGGCCCGGCCGCGGCTGGTCCTGGCGGTGGGCGTGGCCAACATGGTCGGCGGCCTGGCGCTGGGCCTGTACACGGGCATCCTGCTGGGCAGCCTGGGTGCGCGGCCCCTGTGGAACAGCGCCATCCTGGGGCCCCTGTTCCTGACCTCGGGGCTCTCCACGGCGGCGGCGCTCATGCACATCCTGTCCGTGGTCTCGGAGCGCACCGGCGCCGCCGGTCCGCAGGGCCGCTTCGCCGACGCCCTCCTGGCGGGCTTCTTCCGCATGCTGAACCCGCAGGCCGGCGGCGATGTGATGCTGCGCGCCGACACCTCGTTCGTCACGCTGGAGCTGCTGCTGCTCGGCCTGTGGCTCATCGGCCTGGGCACCGCGACGGCGGTCCACAAAGAGGCCGCGCAGCTGGTGCTGTCCGGGGCCTACGCGCCGGCGTTCTGGGCGCTGGTGGTGGTCACGGGGCTCGTCACGCCGCTCATCCTGCAGGCCGCCGAGCTCTCCGGGCGCATCCGACACACCCTCGCGCCGGCCGTGCTGGTGCTGGTGGGCGGCTTCGCGCTGCGCTGGATCCTCGTCTCCGCCGGGCAGGCGAGCCATTTCTGAGTCTCTGAATCTGGTCTCACAGGAGAGTGTCATGTCGACCCGACCCGAACCTCAACCCTACATGAACCCCTATCTGGCGGGCCTCGGCATCGGCCTGATGCTGCTCGCCGCCTTCGTCACCATGGGCCGCGGCCTGGGCGGCTCGAGCGCCTTCGCCACCGCGGCCGGCGTGACGGTGGCCACCGCCGCCCCCGACTTCGCCGCCGGGCACGCGTACTTCGGTGAGTTCGTCGACGCCCACCCCTGGTCCGAGTGGCTGGTGTGGGAGGTCATGGGTGTGTTCCTCGGCGGCCTGCTCTCGGGGCTGCTGGCCAACCGCGCGCACCTGACCGTCGAGCACGGTCCGCGCTTCACCATCGCCAAACGCCTCGCGCTCGCCTTCATCGGCGGCACGATCATGGCCATCGGCGCCAAACTCGCCTCCGGGTGCACGAGCGGGCAGGCCCTCACGGGCGGGTCGCTCCTCAACGCCGGCAGTTGGGCGTTCATGATGTCCATGTTCGCCGCCGCCTACGGCGTCGCCTGGTTCCTTCGCAAGCAGTGGGTGTGACCATGAACGCGCCTCTCTACAAATTCGGTCTGTTCGGTGATCACGTCGGTCTGTTGATCGGCTTCCTGATCGGCGTCGGCTTCGGCTTCTTCCTGGAGCGCGCCGGCTTCGGCAGCGGCAACAAGCTGGCCCGGCAGTTCTACTTCAAGGACATGGCGGTGCTGAAGGTCATGTTCAGCGCCATCGTCACGGCCATGTTGGGTGTGTTCTGGCTCTCGCGCGTGGGTTTCATGGATCTCTCGCAGGTCTATCTGGTGCCCACGCACCTCGGCCCGCAGATCGCCGGCGGTCTCATGCTCGGCGCCGGTTTCGTGATCGGCGGCTACTGCCCGGGCACGTCCGTCGTCGCCGCGGCGACGGGCCGCATCGACGCCTGGATCTACATGGTCGGCATGTTCGCCGGCATGCTGGCCGTGGGCTTCTTCATGCCCGGCCTCGGCGACTTCATGGCCTCGGGCGACCTGGGACAGACCACGCTGTCGAGCAGTTGGAACATCCCCTACGGCCTGCTCGTGGCCGGGGTCGTGCTCATGGCCTTCGGCGCCTTCCTGGCGGCCGAGTGGGGCGAGGTCAAGTCCGGCGGCCGGACGCGGGAAGAACAGTCCCTGCTGTGGCACCGGGGTTACTCCCGCCCGCGTCTGTTCGTCGGCGGCGCCGTGCTGCTCGGCGTGGGCGCCGCCGCGGCCGGCACGCCCTACCGCGGCGCGGAGCTGCGAACGTCGGCTGCGGAGCTGACCCGCATCGTCTCCCGCGAGGCCGATCACATCGCCCCGCGTGCGCTGGCCGAGCGGCTCGTCGAGGGCACCCAGGTGCCACGCATCGTGGACCTGCAGTTGCCCGAGGAGTACGCCGCGTTCCACCTGCCCGGCGCCGAGAACATCCCGATGACCGACCTGCCGGCGGCGACCTTCACGGCGAGCGAGCCGGTGCTGCTGTACGCCGCGGACGAGGCGCAGGCCGCGCAGGCGTGGGTGCTCTTGAAGTCCCGCGGCTACCCGGCGGTCTACACGCTCGGCGGCGGCCTCGCCGCCTGGAAGTCGGACGTGCTGTCGCCGCAGCTCCCCGCGACGCCGGTGGGCGAGGCGCTCGAGCAGGCCCGCGCTCGTGCGGCGCTCGCCCGGCACTTCGGCGGCCAGCCCCGGGGGTTCGTGGACGCCGCCGCGCCGGCGGTGCCCACGCCGGCCGCCGTGTCGACCCTGGCGCCGGGGGCCACCAACGCCCCGGCCGCCGCCCCCAAGAAGGCCAAGAAGAAAGAGGGCTGCTGAGCGTTCGGCGCCGCAGGAACTTGCGCCCCGCACGATGAATCTGGCATGACCGGAGCCTGGACCGAAGGGGAGAGGGACTCCGGATGTCGATGGGGGATGGGCGGTTGTGGCCGTTGATCTGCGCGCTCGGGCTCGCCGGGTGCGGCGGCGCGTGGCCCGCGCTGGACGCGGAGGCCGTGCGCGCCGAAGGTGTGCGCGTGGCGCCGGCGGATGGATGGCGTGTCGTGGCCGACGAGTTCGTGGTCACGTTCGGGCCCGGGCCGGACGCCCAGGCGCTCGTCACGAGTCGGAGCCGCATGGTCCGGCACTTCGTGGCCCCGAAGATCCACCACTGGACCGAGCGGACGACCTACGACGCGACGACACTCGCCGCCCTGGAGATGCGCGCGCGGCTGTCGAGCCCCGGCGTGCCGGACAAGACGCTGGACGACGACGACGCCCACGACCTGCCGGCGTGGTCGACCGACACCGTGGTGGACACGCGCGTCCGCCGCCTGGAGATCCCGGGCATCCGACCGGGCTCGGTGCTCGAGACCGAGACGCTGCACACCTACCGCGACGACGGCCGCGGGCCGAACTGGTTCCGCTTCGACTCGACCGTGCCCGTGGAGCAAGCGCGGCTCGAGATCCGGACGCCGCCGGGCTTCACCCTGGAGTGGCTCGCCGAGCCCGCGGACTTCGCCCCCGAGGCGACGGACGGCCCCGCGGGCAAGGTCTACGTGTGGCAGCGGCGGTCGGTGCCGCCCTACAAGGCCGAGGCCCACACGGACCCGTCCGCCAGCGATCGCCTCCGGGTGAAGTACCGGCTGCGCGCCTGGCCCGGGGGCGCCCCCCTGCGCGCCGCGGTCGACGTCTCCCGCTGGAGCGCGTCCCTGAACCTGCCGCGGGCCGTGCCGACCCCCGTCATCGCCGCCCGGGTCGCGGAGATCCTCGGCCCCTCGCCCCCGACGGACCCGGTGGAGCGCGCGCGGCGGCTCGCCACCTGGGTGAGCCGCAAGGTCCGCTACGTGGCCATCGAGCTCGGCATCGGCGGCTGGCAGGCGCAGCCGGCGGAATTCACGCTCGACCGCCTGTACGGCGACTGCAAGGCCAAGGCGGTGCTGCTCTCGGCCATGCTCGCCGCCGCGAACGTGCCGAGTCGGCTCGCGCTGATCCGCTCGTCGAACGCCCCGGCGACCTACGACCCCTTCCTGGGCGCGGCCAACTTCAACCACATGGTGCTGCTGGTCGACCTGCCCGCCGGGCCTCTCCTGGTGGACCCCACCGTGCCCCACGTGCCCTTCGGGGACGTGCCGGCGAGCGACCAGGACAAGGACGTGCTGCCCGTCGTGGCCGCGGGCGCCGAGGTGGTGCACCAGCCCGCGTCGACGGCGGACGAGAACGGGACGCGGCTCCAGGTGACGCTGGCCGCCGCCGCCGCCGGGACGTCCACCGCCACGTTCGAGTTTCGCGCGCGGGGCGCGGTCGCCGACGAGCTGCGGGCGTCGCTGGCGCCCCAGACGCCCGAGGCGCGGCGCAAGTGGGCCGCGGGCTGGGTGCCCTTCGACGGCCTCGTGCTCGACGCGCTGGAGGCCCGACTCCTCGAGCCCCCCGAGGAGCGGCTCCCGGTGGATCTGACCGGTGGCGGTCACCGGCGGGATCGGCTGGTCTTCGACGGCGACTTCGCGGCGCTCCGGGTGTCGGACCTGCTCGGGCCGTGTTTTTCCGCGCCTTCGGGGGGCAAGCGGCGAACGGACGCCGCCTTCGGCGCCGCGCGGAAGGACGAGGTCGAGCTGCGTTTGACGCTGCCGGCCGGCTGGCAGGCGCGGGTGCCCGCGGAGCCGACGACCGTGACGACGCTGGCCGGGCAATACACGTTGTCCCTGCGGGCCGAGGGCGAGACGCTGACGGTGCAGCGCCTGTGTCGGCGGGACGCGACCACGCTGCGCGCCCGGGCCTACGGCAAGTACCGGAAGCTCGCCCGGGCCGCCCGCGCCGCCGAGGGCGTGCCCATCGTGTTTCGCCGCTCGGGAGGTGCGCCATGAGGCGGTCGACGCTCTTCATGCTCTCGTGGCTCGCCCTGTGGGGCTGCCAGCCGTCGCTCACGGTGCGCTGGGCCGAGCTGGAGCGCATGGTGCCGCCGGCCCACGCCGACCACCCCGATCACGGGGCCGTGGTGCTGCTGCAAGAGGTCACCGGGCTCAACGTGGGCAACGGCAAGGGCTGGTATCACGAGTGGCTCTGGCACAGCGTCGTGGCCATCCTGGACGAGCGCGGGCTCGACGAGGGCACGCTGCGCTGCCACCGCTCGCCCGACGCCGAGCTGCGCGCCTTCCACGCCCGGGTGCGCACGCCGGACGGCCGCGTGCGCGAGGTCGACGACGACGATCTCTACATCGACGAGACGCGCCAGGCTCGGGGGGACACGACGGGGGAGATGCGGACGCTCGTCGTGCCCGGCGTCGAGGTGGGCAGTGTCGTCGAGGTCGTCTGTCTCGAACACGCCGAAGACGGTGTCTTCCTGAGCGAGGTGTTCCGGCCGCGCAGCGACCTGCCCGTCTCGCGCTACGAGGTCACGCTGCGCATCGGCGACACGCTGCGCACGGCCATCCACGGCTACAACACGCAGCAGCCCATCGAGCGCACGGAGCAGCGCGGCCTGGTGACCTACCGGTGGACGCTCCAGGACGTGCCGGCCCGGGCGGCGGAGGCCTGGACGGTCGACTGGACCGAGCGCGAGCCCTGGTGGGTGTACCGCACGCTCTCGTACAAGGATGGCAACAGCTACTGGCCGTTCCTGAAGGCCTGGCCGGACGTGGTGCGTCGGCTGGCCGTGCGCCTGGACGCCGACGATCACCCGGTCGCCGAGGGCGGCCCGAGCCCGCCGAGCGTGCGCCACTGCGGCGCCGACCGGGCCTGCGTGCTCGCGACGCTGTACAAGGAGGCCCAGCGCCAGGGCGACCTGCGCTGGCCGGACGTGCCCTTCGACCCGCGGCGGCTGTCCGAGGCCTACGGCGCCGGGCGCGTCACGCCGACGGAGCGGGCGGTGCTGCTCGTGAGCTGGCTGCGGCAGGCGGGCATCCCGGCGCGACACGCGCTGCTGCCGAGCCGGTTCGCGTTCCGGCTCGATCGCGAGTTCCCCAGCCACCACCCCTTCGACACCATGGTGGTGTACCTGCCGCCGGACGCCGCCCACGGCCGCCCCGGACCCCTTTGGCTCGACCCCCGCTGCGAGAACTGCGCGCCCGGAGAGCTCTCGCCCCCGGTGGTCGGCACGGACGCTCTGGTCTTCGCGGCCACCCCGCAGGTGCTGACGAAACCCGAGGTCTCGGCCGAGTGGCTGCCCGTCATCGGCCCGAAGGCCGATCCCGGTCGCATCGTGCGGTCCATCGGCGTGAAGGTCAGCCCCGAGGGCGACGCCGTGGTCGACCTGGCGGAGCAGCGCGAGGCGAACCTGGCGTACTGGCGCTGGCTGGAGGTCCGCGACGTGTCCGACGCCCGGTTCGCCGAGCAGACCCGCGCGCGGGCCCACCGCCACGACCCCCGCGCCGTGCTGAAGAAACATGAGCGCGGCGTCTACGAGCCGGCGCATCGCCGCCTCACGGAGTCGCTCCAGTACACGCTGAAGGGGCTGGCGGGGTCGGTGGACGGCTTGCTGGTCGTGCCGCTGACGATGCTCGAGGTCGGCCGCTCCACGGGGTGGACCGAGGACGCGCGGCGGACGGACTTCGCGGTGGTCGGGCCCATCGTCGAGACGGACGACGTGACGATCACGCCGCCGCCCGGCTACACGCTGCGCTCGCTGCCCGCGGCCGCCAAGGCCGAGGTGCCGATGGTCGCGCTGAGCTTCGAGGCCATGAAGGACGCCGAGGGCCGCGCGCATCTCATGCGGCGGATGGAGGTGCGCGCCGGACGCTTCCCGGCCACGGACGCCACCGCGCATCGGGCGGTGCGCGACCTGGACGTGGCGCTGCGGGGCGCCGTGGTGGTCTTCGAGCGCACGGCGCCCTGAGGGTCACGGACCTGCGGGCACCCGGCAGCGTTTCGTCCGGCGCGCGTCCGTCGCGGCGAAGTCGGAGAGCGCCGCGCGCATGACCGGCGTCTCCGGGGCGTGGCAGGTCAGGCAGGCGCCCACGCGCAGCAGGCGTCGCTGCTCCGTCTCGTTCAGCGAACGTGCGTCCGGTCGAGTGGAGGTGCCCACGCCGGGCCGCCCGAAGCCGACCCAGGCGTCCGCGGGGAGCGTGTCCTCGGGCCGCGGGGGGAATCGGGGCGCGAAGTGCCACGCGGGGCGGTCGACCCCGCGCTGCACGCCGCGGGCGAGGGTGAGGCGGCCGCGGCCGTAGCCGAGCGCCAGCGGATCGGCGTGGCACTCGTTGCAGGTGCGGGCGGCGCGCTGCGTGGTGTGGGCGGTGATGCTCGCGAAGCGGCGCTGGAAGCGCACGGACGCGCCCGGCGTGGGCGCCAGGGTCATGATCATGCCCGGCACGAAGCCTTCGAAGCGGGTCACCGCGCCGTCCGGGGCGGTGCGCACGCCGAGCACGGGCCGGTCGTAGAGGACCTCGCCGGGCGTCTCCACCCACTCGCCGGGTTTCTCGCGTTCGTCCATCAGGTCGATGTGCGTGCCCGCCGGGTTCCAGGCGGTGTGGCAGCCGATGCAGTGGGGCGCCCAGGCGTCGTGGCAGGCGGCGCAGGCGACCCGGGCGTGGGCGCCGCTCCGGTCGCAGGCGGCCGCGGGCGGGCGGGCCTCGGTGACGCGGCCGTCGGCCTTCCGATGGACCTGCACCCGGCCGCCCTCCAGGCGGACGTTCGGAAAAGCGAACCCCTGTTCGTCATACCGAACGAACTGCGCGTCGGGCGTGGCGAGCCCCGCGCGGGTGGACAGGCGGCGCGTCTCCGGGTCAAGGCGGTCGAGGGGCACGCCGGCGCCGGCGAGCGCCCGGGCGTCGCGGTGGCAGTCCTCGCACTGCACGCGCTGCTGGTCCTCGCGCCGGGCGACGGGTCGGGCGTCGCCCATGACCTCCCAGGATGGGTGGCAGTCCACACACAGGAGTCCCGCCGCGGTGTGGAGATCGCCGGGGGCCCTGGTCAGCGCGCGGCCGTCGGCGAGCGTGCGGGCGACGGGTTCACCCGGGCGCGCCTCGCGCAGGCCGGCGGCGTGGAGCGAGATGCGGCCGCTGCGGGCGTGACAGCCGAAGCAGTGTTCGTCCGTGGGCGTGGCGCGCAGCTGCGGGTGGACGAAGGGCCCCGTGCTCGGGCGCCCGAGGGACGCCCGCGCCGCGGCGTCGTAAACCAGATGACAGGCGTTGCAGGCGCCACCCCGCGAGGTCTCGTCGATGGGGCCGGTTAGCGACTTCGGCGCGCTCAGGTGGCACGACAGACACAGGCCGCGCAGGTGCGTGTCCGCGGGAGATGTCTCGCCGACGGGACCTGTGTTCGGTTCACCGAACACCTCGCGGTCGACGGCGATCACGCCGGCCATCGTGTTCATGATCGAGGCGCTCAGGCGGGGCGGCATCTCGGGGTGGCAGCCGGGCGCGCCACAGGTGGCCGCCATGTCCACGGCGTTGCCGGGGATGCGGACCCAGCCGCGGTGGGCGGCCTCCGGCGTCCGGCCGACGGGCTCGCCGAGGTGGCAGCCCTGGCAGGGCACGGCCGCGTGGGCGGGCTCGAGGCCGGTCACGCCGCCGTGGCAGTCGGTGC
>CAINDO010000132.1 GCA_903847385.1 uncultured Myxococcales bacterium | reverse complement strand
TGCTGGCGGCGCTCGAGGCGAACGGCGGCCGGCGGGGCGACACGGCGGTTCAGCTCGGCGTGAACCGCGTCACGCTCTGGAAGTGGCTGCGCGCGGCCGGGATCGAGTGAGCCTCACGCCCCCCGGATGCGCTGGATCAAGTACGGCCGCAGGGTCACCGGCGAGATGACCGTGTCCAGGCTGCCCACGGTGCGGGCGCGCTCGACGCTGTGGATGGCGTCGAACTCACGCGCGACGCCGGCCTGGTGGCGGCCGAGGGCCTCTTTGAGCACGCGCTCGTACTCGGCGGTCGCGCTGGCGCGGGCGTTCACTTTGGCCGACTCGAGGGCCTTGCGGGCGGCGACCACGGCGGCGTCCGCCATGGCGCGCTTGCGCACGAGCCCCGGGAAGACCACGGCCGAGGCCGGGCCGCCGCCGATCACGCTGGCGTAGGCGCCCTCGAGGGCGATGGCGTGGAGCCCCGGCGTGAGCGCCCGGGAGAACACGACGTACGCGCCGCCGTGGTAGCGCGCCACGACGCAGAACACGATGGGCCCCTGGAAGTTCACCACCGCGCGGCCGATCTCCGCGCCGTATTCGAGCTGCAGGTGGCGCAGCGACTCGGGGGAGCCGTCGAAGCCGGACAGGTTGGCGAGCACCACCACGGGGCGCACGCCGCTGGCGGCGTTGATGGCCCGGGCGACCTTCTTCGAGGACTGCGGGAACAGGGTGCCGCTCGTCCAGTGGTCGGGGCCATCGGCCGGCGCCTCGCCGCGCCGCGGCACGGGCCGGGACTCGATGCCCACGCAGCACACGGGGTCGCCGCCGAGCGCGCCCTCCCAGACCACGGCGCTCTCGGCGCCCTGCCAGGCGGCCCAGCGCTCCAGGTTGGGCACGTCCGCGTCCAGCACGGCCCGCATCACGGGCCGGATGCCGAAGGGCCGCTTGCGCCCGGGGTTCTGGGCCTCGTCGAAGATGTCGCCGACGGTGGTGAACCCCTCGGCGGCGTCCTCGGCGGGGTAGGCCGCGCGGGTGACGTCCCGGTCCAGCGGATCGCGGCTCGGCAGGCGGCGCGGGCGCGACTCGCCCGGGGCGACGGCCGTGAGCGCCAGATGCCGAAACAGCAGCTGATACGCGGCCGTGAGGTCCGCGGCGAAGTACTGGGCCTCGCCGTTGGGCCCCATGATGCGCCCGAAGCCGCCGATGGCGTTGTTGTCCTCGGCGGAGACGCTGCCGGCGTACTCCAGGGCCTTCTTGCCCGTGAGCAGCATGGCGCCCTGCGGTGTCATGATGAGCGCGCCGCGGCAGTGTTGCAGCATCGTGGCCTCGGCGTTCCAGTAGCTCTGGGCGCCCACGTTGATGCCGTCCACGATCACGTTGACCGTGCCGCCGCCCTGCGTGAACCGCACGATGCGGGCGAGCACCCGGGCCGTCCAGTCCAGGTTCTCGGTGCCCGAGTCCATGGCGATGCGCGCGCCGCTGGACACCGCCACCCACTCGACGGACAGCCCCTCGCGCTCGGCGAGGTCGAAGGCCGCGATGATGCGCCGGCACTCGGGCTCGGCCAGCGAGCCCATGCCGCGGGTGGGGTCGCCGAGGAGCAGCACGCGCCGCAGCCCCTCGTCGAAGGCCCCGAAGGTGTTGCTCACCACGCCGACGACGACGTGCGCCGTGTTCTGGCCGTGGGGCCGGTCGGCGGGCACGAGCGACTCGCCGTCCGGGGAGAGCTCCAGCTCCTGGAACCGCCCGCGCGGGAAAACGTCGTCCGTCTCGCGGCTCAGCGCCCGCACCAGCTCGTAGGGGTAGAACAGACCCTTGCGGCGGGCCTCGATCACCCGCCGCTCGTCCGCCCGCACGGGGGTCACGGGCGTGTAGTCGTGGTCGCCCACGCTCAGCGTCGCGCCGTGGTTCGTGGGGTTGGTCCAGTCGATCTCCAGCGCCCGGCGCCCGCCCGTCGTCGTCGCCGTGGGATCGGGCATGTACCCCCGAAGGATCATGACCTCGATGCCCAGGCCCGAGGTCGCCGGCGCGAGACGCCGCGTGGTGTGCCGGATCTCGTCCATCGTGACGGTCAGCGTGGGCCGCACGTACACGATCAGCCGGTTCCAGAACGGTTTGGGCGACTGCTTGAGCACGCGATGGGCCTGCCGCATGGCGTGCAGGGTGGTCATGTACACGCGCTCGAACGAGGGCACGCGCAGCAGCTTGCCCGTCTGCAGGTCGCGCTCCGGGTCGAAGCGCTCCACCTCGACGATGCCCATCAGGCGCTCGTCCGAGGGGTCGGCCTTGGCGCGGGCCACGGCCAGGAAGATCTCGCCGGGGGCCGGCACGCGCTCCAGGTCGAAGTCCCCCATGCGTGACAGCTCGCGCCACTCCACGCGGGCGGGGTGGAAGTCCCGCAGGAAGCGGTCCTCGATGAAACGGCCGTCCACGCCGCGCAGGAGCGTGCGGCTCAGGCGGCCGAGCTCCACGCTGCCCCAGTTGATGGAGAAGCGGCGCACGCAGGCGGGCAGCTCGGCCAGGGCGAGCGCGCCCTCGGTCTCGAAGGCGGTCAGCCACGCGGTCGAGGGCTCGGAGAGGAACACGTCCACGTCCGTCGCGGGCGCGTCCGGGGCCTCCTGCGCCAGGGCGGCGCGGGCGTCGTCCAAGAGCGCGCTCGGGGTGGTGAGCACCGTGGCCAGGCGCACGGTGCCGACCTCGTACATCGCCGCGCTCCCGCCCGGCAGGCTCGCGCGCTTCACGGCGCCCAGGTGCAGGCGGCGCGTCAGCAGGTCGAGCAGCAGGCCGCGCACGGCGGGCTCGGAGAGCGAGGCCGAGTCGCGCACCACGGAGAGCAGCGCGCCCTTGGGCAGGGCCTCCAGCGCGGCCTCCAGGCGCGTGCGCTCCTCGGCGGCGCAGTCCGGCGACACCAGCGCGGACACGGCCTCGCGGGCGGCCATGGCCAGCCGGCGGGCCTCGTCCACCTGCCGCGGGCGGTCGCACAGGTGGTACAGCGCGGCGTAGGCGGCCTCGGCCAGCACGCGGTCCCGGCGCACCACCAGGGCGGCGAAGGCCTCCAGGCGGTCGCGGAAGCCGTCCCGCTCGGCGGCAGTGCTCTCGGGGACCTCTTCCTCCAACGCCGCCGTGAGCACGGCCATCAGGATCTCGGACCGGAGACCGAGCGCGCCGTGGGCCTGCAGGATGCGCAGCAGGGCGTCGTCGTGGCGCGCCGTGTGGGCCAGGCCGGTCACGTCGTGCCAGGCGAGCGCGGCCTGCAGGCGCGTCTTGAAGGCGGCGGGCAGATCGGCGTCCGCCTCGCTCTGGAAGCGCAGGTGGCGGGCCAGCAGGTCCACCTGGGCCGTGGCGTCCAGGCCCGCGGCGGGCTCGAACAGGCGCTCGTGCGAGATGAACGCGTCCAGCAGGCGCGTGAGCAGGCGGCGGCCCACGGGCACGCGGCGTTTGGCCACCTGCCCCAGGGCGTCGTCGATGGCCCCGGCGGGGGGGTCGTAGCCCAGCGTAGCCGCGAGCAGCGTGGTGTCCGCGCCGCCGGAGGTCGACTCGGCGGCATCGCCCAGCAGCACGAACGTCGGCTGCGCGGGCAGGGCCTCGGCGGTGGCGGCCTCATCGACGGCGCCGGCTTCGATGATCGCCAGGGCGTGCCCGGCGCTCACCCGCGAGGCGACCTCGACCAGCAGCCGGCTGATGCGGCCGGCGATGGGGGCGGTGATGGCCACCTCCATCTTCATGACCTCGAGCGTCATCAGGCGGTCGCCGACGGCGACGGTGTCGCCCTCGCGCACGTTCACGTGGGTGACCGCGGCGGGCACGGGGGCCACCACGCGGCCGTCCGCGGCGCGCTCCAGGCGGTGCGCCACGCTGTCCACCTCGACGTGCAGGGCCGTCGGCGTCGTGACGTGCGTGACCGGGTAGCGCCGGCCGCGGAGCGTCAGCGTGGCCGTGCAGGGGCCGGTCTGCGTGTAGCCGACCTCGACCAGGGCGTCCCCGCAGCTCACGCGGTAGCGGTTCGGCGCGATGGCGGTGACCTCGAGCGCCACGGACTCGCTGCCCACGGAGAACCGGAAGCTGCGCGGCTCCGGGGGCGGCACGTTCGAGGGCAGGCCGCGGTGGGCGTGCCGCAGCAGGTCCGAGACGTCCTCGGCGCGGGCGCGGGCGTACTCGCCGATGGCCGCGGCGATGAGCGCGCCGTCCAGGTGGCGGCGCTCGAGGGGCCCGCCGCGCTCGGTCAGGTGGCGGTCCAGCCAGCGGGTGGTCACGGGGCCGCGCCGGAACGCGTCGTGGGTGATCAGCTCCAGCAGCAGGCTGCGGTTCGAGGCGCCGCCCTCGATCGCCACCGTCGTGCGGTCCAGGGCCTCTTCCAGGCGCGACAGGGCCTCTTCCCGCGTCGGCCCGACGGCGATGATCTTGGCGAGCATCGAGTCGAACTCGCCGGGCACGACGTCCCCGGCGACGAAGCCGGCGTCCACGCGCACGCCGGGCCCCGTGGCCAGCTCGAAGCGCAGGAGCTTGCCCGCGCTGGGGCGGAAGCCGGCGTCGGCGTCCTCGGCGTTCAGGCGGGCCTCGATGGCGTGGCCGCGGGTCACCGGCAGGGCGTCCGGCAGGGGCTCGCCGCGGGCGACGTCGATCTGCAGGCCGACCATGTCCAGGCCGGTCACGGCCTCGGTCACGGGGTGCTCGACCTGCAGGCGCGTGTTCATCTCCAGGAAGAAATAGGCCGAGCGGTCGGGCAGCACGAGGAACTCGGCGGTGCCGGCGTTCACGTAGCCGCTGGCGCGCGCCACGGCCACGGCGGCCTCGCGCAGGCGGGCGTCCAGGGCGCCCAGGCCCGGGGCGGGGGCCTCCTCCAGCACTTTCTGATGGCGGCGCTGCATGCTGCAGTCGCGGGTGCCGACGGCGTGCACGCGGCCGTGGACGTCCGCGATGACCTGGACCTCGACGTGGCGCGCCTCGGGGGCGAAGGCCTCGACGAGCAGGGTGGCGTCGCCGAAGGCCGCGCGGGCCTCGTGGGCGGCGCTGGCGAAGGCGCCCGCGAGCTCCTCGGCGGCCCGCACGATGCGGATGCCGCGCCCGCCGCCGCCCGCGGCCGCCTTGAGCAGCACGGGGTAGCCGATGCGGTCGGCGTGGCGCACGGCCTCGTCCACGTCCGCCACGGGGCCGCCGCTCCAGGCCGTCACGGGCACGCCGTGCGTCTCGGCCAGGCGCTTGCCGGCGATCTTGTCGCCCAACAGTCGCATGGACTCGCCCGAGGGGCCGATGAACACGAGCCCGGCCGCGGCGCAGGCGTCCGCGAAGTCCGGGCGCTCGGAGACGAACCCCCAGCCCGGCCACACGGCGTCGCAGCCCGCCGCCGAGAGCAGGCGCACCACGCGGGCGATGTCCAGGTAGGCGCTGCGCAGGCCCTCGGGGCCGCTGACCAGGGCGTCGCCCAGGAACACGGCCTCGTCCGCCTCGCGGACGAAGACGGCGTCGCGGTCGGGCGTGGTGTAGAGCGCCACGACCTCGAGCGGCTCGCGGCGCTTGCGCGCCCAGGCGCGGGCCGCACGCAGAAAACGGACGGCGGCCTCACCGCGGTTGACGATGCCGACGCGACGAAAAGGACGGTGAATCAGGGGCATGGCGCGGCATCCTGGCACGAAGGCCGGGCCGGCAGAAGCCCGAAGCGTCAGGCCGGCATGTCGTCCAGACCCCCGGCGTTGACCACGTCCGACCAGCCCGCCTGCTTGAGCATCCGGGCCGCCATGGCGCTCCGGCCGCCGGACGCGCAGTACACCACGATGGACGCGCCGGCCGGGATCTCGGCCAGCCGTGCGCCCAACGCCTGCACGGGGATGTTCACGGCGCCGGGGTAAGCGCCGTCCATGAACTCGTCGGGGGTGCGGACGTCGATGATCTTCGCGCCGGCCTGGATCTTCTCGAGGATGGGGTTGGACATGTCACTTCTCCAGGGTGAGGCCGCCGTTGGCGGCGGTCGATGCGGTGAGGGAGACATACCCGCCGGCCAGGTTGGACACGGCGGTGAAGTCGCTCTGTTTCAAGACACGCACGGCCAGGTGGCCGAGGAAGCCGTTGCGGTCGTAGACGACGATGGCGCGGTCGCGGGGCAGGTCGTCCAGGGACCAGCGCAGCTCGTCGAAGGGCACGTGTTTCGCGCCGGCCAGGTGGCCTGCGGAGTGTTCGCCCAGGGTCCGCACGTCCAGCACGAAGGGGGGCGTGGGGCCGGCGAGCGCGGCCTGCAGCGCGGCGGACGTGATGAGCGGGCTGTACCCGGACACGTCGTTCAGGCCCACCATGGCGGCCAGGTTGATGGGGTCGTTCGCCGACGAATAGGGCGGCGCGTAGGCCAGATCCAGCTCGGCCAGATCCTCCAGCGTCATCTGGCCGTGCAGGGCGGTGGCCAGCACGTCCACGCGCTTCTCGACCCCGGCCTTGCCGAAGGCCTGCGCGCCCAGCAGCCGGGCGGACTTTCGGTCGTAGACCAGCTTCAGCGACAGCGGCTCGGCCCCGGGGAAGTAGGCCGCGTGGTGATCTTTATGAATTTGTGCCACGCCGACATCGAAACCCGACTCGCGGGCGGCCTTCTCGGACAGACCGGTCATCGCCGCCGTGTGTTCGAAGAGTTTGACCACGCTCGTGCCGAGCGCGCCGGAGTACTTCATGTGTCCGCCGAGCGCGTTCGTCGCGGCGATGCGGCCCTGCCGATTGGCGGGGCCGGCCAGGGGCACGCGCACGCGCCGGCCCGAGACCTTGTGCACCACCTCGACCATGTCGCCGGCAGCCCAGATGCTCGGATCCGAGGTGCGCAGCTCGTCGTTCACCTGCAGGCCGCCCGAGGGGCCGATCTCCAGGCCGGCGGCCCGCGCCAGCGTCAGCTCGGGGCGCACGCCCACGGAGAACAGCACCAGATCGGCGAGCACCGTGCGGCCGTCGGAGAGCGTCACGGTGCGGTCGGCCGCGTTCACGGCGGACACACCCACGCCGGTCATCACCTCGACGCCGTCGGCCTTCAGGGCGCCGGCCACCTGCGCGCCGTACTCCGGATCCATGAGCGACATCACGGTGGGCGAGAGCTCGACCACGGTGGTCGTCAGGCCGCGGCGGCGGAAGGCCTCGGCCATCTCGAGCCCGATGAACCCGCCGCCCACGACCACCGCGCTCTGCGGGTGCCGGTCGCGCAGGTGTTTCTCCAGGCGGTCCATGTCCGGCACCGTCCACAGGCGAAACACGTTGTCCGACTCGGCGCCGGGCATGCTCGGCGCGATGGGGTTGCCGCCCTGGGCCAGAATCAGCGCGTCGTAGTCGAAGAAGACCTCGCCCTCGGGGCCGATGGCCCGCACGCGGCGGGCGGCGCGGTCGATCTCCACGGCCTCGGTGTGCAGGTGGACCTTGACGCCGTAGCGGCCATCGAAGCCCTCGGGCGTCTGCAGCAGCAGCTTGGAGCGCTTCTGGATGTCCCCGGCGATGAAGTAGGGCAGGCCGCAGTTGGCGTAGGAGACATAGGGACCGCGCTCGAGCAGCGTGATCTCGGCGGTCTCGTCCTGGCGGCGGGCGCGGGCGGCAGCGGTGGCGCCGCCCGCCACGCCTCCGATGATGAGGATTTTCTGGTTCATGCCCCATCGGTCCCGCAGGGCCCCGAAGTGTTACATCGGTCGGGGCGGGACCGGCACGGGGCTCACGGGCAGGCGACGTTGACCTGCATGCCGTAGCTGTTCGCGCCGCCGTCGTAGCCGAAGACGTTGATGTAGAACGGGCCGTTCTCGGCCGCCGTCAACGTGACGTCCTCGGTGTCGGTCACGCCGTCGGACACGTCGATGAGCATCTGCGTGGCGTCCATGATCGCCAGGTCGACGTCGCCGTCGGCGTGGACGAAGTCCAGGTGCACGCTGGCGATGCAGCCGGCGTCCATCTGGAGGACGTACCAGTCCTCGTCGGGCACGCAGAGCTGCAGCCCCTCGAAGGCCGCGCCGGGCATGACCGGCACGGCGCCGTCCATCGTGTCGTTGTCCTCCAGGTCGTCGTCGACGCAGACCTCGACGGCCTCGCAGGCGCCGGTGCCGGGGTTGCAGGCCTCGCCGTCGGCGCAGATCACGTCCACGCACAGATCCGGAGCGGAGAGACACACGTCGAGCGCGTCGACGTCGCAGCCGGCGGCCAGGGCGCACTGGAGCATCTCGGGCGTGGCGCTGCTCTGGCACCCGACCACGCAGTCGGCGAGGCCGTCGGGCGCCCCGAGGCCGCAGTCGATGAGGTTCTGACAGAGCGTCGCGCACTCGGGCACGTCCACGGCCACGCACTCGCCGTTGGCCGAATCGCAGACCTCGCCCTCGCCGCAGACGACGTCCAGGCAGAGGTTCGCCTCGAGGGCGAAGCAGGCGTCGATCTCGTTCGGGTCGCAGGCCGAGGCGAGGACACACGCACGGCGCTCGAGCACGGGATCCGCCTCGCACGCCGCCACGCAGTCGGGGATCTGCCCCGGCTCTCCCTGCCCGCAGTCCGTCAGCAGGTACGTGCAGGCCTCGAGGCAGCCGGGGGGGGGCTCGTTGCCGACGCAGGCGCCGGTCTCCGGGTCGCAGACCGTGCCCTCGGCGCACTCGACGAACGCACACGGGCCCGGCTCCGCACCGCCCGCGCCGCCGCCGCCGCCGCCGACGGGTTCGCCGCCGCTGCCGCCGATCGCGCCGCCGACGGGCTCGCCGCCGC
>CAINDO010000131.1 GCA_903847385.1 uncultured Myxococcales bacterium | reverse complement strand
GGCGCAGCCGGCGCGGCGGAGACGGGCGCTGTAGACACGGGCGCGGGCGCCGAGGCCGGCGCGGACGCGGGCGCCGAGGCCGGCGTGGACGCGGCTGCAGCGGACGGCGGCGCGCCGAGGGCGACGAACAGGACCAGGGTTCCGGCGAGGGGCATGCTGACTCCGAAGGTGAGCCCGCATTATCCCCCGTCGGCGGGTCCGGCGGTATGGCGATCGGCGCGGCGTCGGCGCCGCCACAGGGCGAGGGCGGCCGGGAGCACCATCATCCAGAAGCCCCAGACCAGGATGCCGACGTCCGTCTGCGGGTCCGCGAAGAACGAGTGCGAGAGCAGAAGCGCAATCGACAGGTTGCGCACCGCGGTGACGATGCCAGCGGCGCGCAGGGTGCCGCCGGCGTCCGCGGCGAGGGCGACGGGCGCCAGCCAGGGGAGCAGCGCCCCCACGAGCGCGGCCTGGAGGCCGAACCCCACGGACAGGAGCGCCTCGCCCCGCGCGACGAGCAGGCCGAGGATGACGGCGACGAGGCAGAGGTTGGCGAGCCGCGCGGCGGGCACGGCGAGGCGCCGGGCGAGGTCCGGGGCGGCGCGCCGCACGAGCATGGCCGCGGTGAGGGGCGCGATCTGATACACGGCGAGCGTCGTGAACATGGGGCCGAGGAGGCCTTCGCCGCCGCTGGAGCCGAGCATCAGGCTCACGGTCGCGGGGGCGGTCACCAGGCCGAGGAACCCGAGCACCACCATCGCGGCGGTGGCGAAGCCGAGGTCGCCGCCCGCGAGGCGCGTGAACAGTGGCCCGGTGGGTCCGCCCGGGGCGGCGGCGCAGAGCAGCACCCCCGCGGCCAGGCCGGGCGGGGCGCCCACCCACATCATGAGCGCCCACACGAGCGCCGGGAACACGACGAGGTTGACCGCGACCATGCCCAGCAGCCGAAAGGGCCGCCGCAGCGCCAGGAGCAGGTCCGCGGGCCGCAGTTGCAGGCCCACGGCCACCATCATCGCGACGATCTGGACCTTCAGGGCGATGGACTGCGGGGTCAGGGGCGGGTCTCCGGGCGTGGGCGCGCGAGCTTCGCAGGCGTCCGGGGCGATGTCCAACGTGGCCTGTCGTGAACCCGCACCCATCGTCGCCGAAGGTGCGTGGAGATCACCTCGCCGCGAGGCGAGCGTGCAGGAATGCCCTGATCCGGGAAATGGAATGATCGATTTGTTCGTTTCCGGCGTATCTCGTCCATCCCCCACTCATCTCGGACCCCATCACGCGCGCCTTCGGGCGACGCTTACGCAGGAGCATGTCCATGTCCACTCACCTCGTCACCGGAGCCACGGGTTTCGTCGGCGGCGCCCTCGTCCTCGAGCTGCTGAAGACCACGAAGGACACGGTGGTCGCCGTGGTGCGCCCCGGCCCGAACGAGACGGCCGAGGCGCGCCTGCACGCGTCGATCCTCCATGCGGCGCGGGCGTACGGGCTCGACCCCGAGGCGGTGCCCCTGGAGCGATTGCGCGGCGTGGCGGGTGACCTGACCGCGCCGGGCTGCGGCGTGTCGGCGCCCGTTCCGCGCGCCCACATGCTGTGGCACAGCGCGGCCTCGCTGCGTTACGAGGATCGCCACGCCGAGGAGATCTCCGCGACCAACGTGGGGGGCACCCGCCACGTGCTCGAGCTGGCCCGCGCGTCGGGCGTCGAGGTCGCCAACATGATCAGCACGGCCTACGTGGCCGGGCGCGCCGACGGCCGCATCTTCGAGGTGCCGATCGAGACGCCGGACGTGAACAACCACTACGAACACTCCAAGATCGAGGCCGAGGCGCTGGCCCGGCAGGCCGACCATCTGCAGGTGCGCATCCTGCGGCCGGGCATCGTGGTCGGTCACTCGCAGACGCTCGCCGCCACCACGTTCACGGGGCTGTACGGCTACGCGCGCCAGCTCATGCAGTTCAAGGGCGCCATGGAGCGCATGCAGAAGGGCCTGCTCGCCCGGCGGCCGCTCCGCCTGCGGGCGAACCCGGACCTCGGCCTCGGGCTGGTACCTGTGGACGAGGTGGCGGTCCAGGCGGTGCACATCGGCAACTCACCCACGGCGCGGGGTGTGTACAACCTGACGCCCGTGGCGCCGCCGCGCGTGCAGGACTGTATTCTGGCGGTCACGCAGGCGCTCGGCTTCGCCGACCCCGAGTTCGTCGGGTTCGACGCGCCCCTGGAGTGGCTCGACGAGCAGCTCGACGCCCGCCTGGACTTCTACGGCTCGTACGTGCGCGGCACCAAGGTCTTCGACCGCTCCCGGTCGGACGCCGCGCTGGGCGACCGGGACGACCTGCGCCGCACGCTGCCGTGCACGAAGGCGCTGGTGAACTGGTACTTCGCCCGACTCGAGGCCGAGCGCGCCGCGCTCCCCGTGTCGCGATGAGCGGAACTTCAAGTGAAGCGAAGCCCCCACGTGGGGGGGCAGACCCCGCGGAGCGGGGCGGGGGGGATCCCATGAGCGCCCGCGACACATTGCCGCCGGTCTTCGTGGTCGGCACCGGACGCTGCGGCTCCACGCTGCTGTCCCAATGCCTGCGCTCGCACCCGGACATCCTGAGTCTGTCGGAGACGCTGGTCTTCGCCACGGACCTGGGCGGGCGCATCGCCGAGGCGTTCCCCGAGGGCGAGGTCGGCGGCGAGGCGCTGTGGTCGATTCTGGGCGCGCCCCACCCGCGGCAGACGCTCATGCTGCGCCACGATGTGATGATGGACGAGGCGCTCTATCGCCCTGGCCCGGGGCGCCGATACACGGCCGAGACGGGCGTGCCGGCGCTGATGGCCACCACCCTCCCGCACCTCACGGACGAGCCCGAGGGCATGTTCGACCGGCTGGAGAGCTTCACACGCGCGCTGCCCCCGGCGGACATCGCCACGCAGTATCGGCGTCTGTTCGACGAGATGCGCGACCGCGCTCGCGCCCGGGTCTGGGTGGAGCGCTCGGGCGGCACGCTGCGGGTCGTCGAGCGGCTGCGTCGACACTTCCCCGAGGCGCGCTTCGTCCACATCGTGCGCGACGGCCGGGACACGGCGCTCTCCATGAGTCGCCACCTGGGCTTCCGCATGGCGCTGATCGCCGCGCAGCTCACCGAGATCCTGGGCGTGGACCCCTACGAGAGCCCGGACCGGCGTTACATCGACGACGTGCCCGACGACCTCGTGCGGTTCCTGCCCGAGCGCTTCGACGCGGCGGCGTTCCGCGACGAGGCCGTGGCCGTGCCCCTGTGCGGCCACTACTGGGCCGGTGAGATCGCCGCCGGGCTCGAGGCCCTGCGGGGGCTGGAGCCCGGGCATCTGTTGACGCTGCGCTTCGAGGACATCCTGCGCGCGCCCCGCGCCGAGTTGGCCCGTCTGTTCGAGTTCATCCTCGGCGACGCGCCGCCCGCGGCCCGGCTGGACGCGCTCGCGGCGACCGTGCGCGCGCCCCGGTCGGCGTGGCAGGCCCTGCCCGAGCGCGAGCGTGCGCAGTTGGCGTCCGCCTGCCGGCCCGGCTTCGAGGCGCTGAACGCCGCCGGGCTCGGCTGAGGCCGGGCGCGCCGGGTCACTCCCCGCCGTTCGCCCGCGCCAGGGTCGCCAGCAGGCCGTCGATCTCGGCCAGATCCGGGTCGGCCAACGCCGCGTCGAAGTCGCGGATCTGTTGCCGCGCCACGCCGATCAGCTCGCGGCGGCTCCCCGGGTCGAGGGGCTCCAGGGCCTGCAAGGTCTCGGCGTAACCCAGGACCACGGCGGCCTTGGTCAGGCGCGGATCGGCCACGTCCAGGTCGCCCAGGGCGCGCACGAAGTGCTTCTGGCGCGCGATGCCGGACACGGGGTCCTGCCAGGTCAGGTCGACGGCGAGCTCGTCGGACTCGCGGGGCAGCGAGGCGTCGCAGGGCCGCAGGATCTGTTGCAGCACCATGGCGTCGCCCATGCCCAGGTGCTGGGGGCGGACCTTCTGCGGGTCCGGCGAATACACCTCGCCGAAGAACTTCTGCACGTTGAAGTACGGCGGCAGCGTGACCTGAATGCGCACGGCGCGGGCGGCGACGAGCACCGTCTCGGCGAACCGGTCGACGAACACACGCTCGGCCTCCGCCTCGCTGTCCAGGTACACATAGGCGCCGCGGCCGGCGTCCGTCACGGTGTCCATCAGTGTGTCGTTCACGCCGTCGCCCACCCCCACGCCGACCAGGTAGGTGCCCTCGCCGTCGGCGTCGTCCGCGGCGGCGCCGATGAGCTCTTCGCTGGTGACACCCACGTTGGCCATGCCATCGCTGATGAGGATGACACGCTCCAGCACGCCCTCTTCGTGGAACCGCGCGGCGAGCGCGTAGCCGGTGGTCAGGCCGCCCTCGAGGTTGGTGCCGCCCTCGGCGAACAGACCGGCGGCCAGGTCGAGCACGGCCGGGTCGTTGGGGCCCTCGACGATGCGACCCTCGATGAGCGGGAACTGCTGCTCGGCCCAGGTCACGGCGCTCACGCGGTCGCCGGCCCGCATGGACTGGGCGAGCGCGCGCACGGCCGCCTTCTCCAGGTTCATGGGCTCGCCGTCCATCGAGCCCGAGGTGTCCAGCACGAGCACGAAGTGCATGGGCGCGCGGGCGTCACCGGCCGGCGCCTCGGCCTGCACGGCGATCTGCAGCGCGAAGTCCTGCGTCAGGTCGCACGAGCCCAGCTTCGCCTCCACCGCCAGGTCGCCCGCCGCGGGGCGGTCGAAGTCGAAGCGGTAGTAGTTCAGGAACTCCCACGACCGCACGAGATACGGGGGCACGCTCGGCGCGCCCTGCGCGATCTGTCGCCGCAAGATGACGGGCGAGGCCATGGAGTTGGAGTCGTCCGCGGACATGAACAGCACGCGCGGCGTCTCCAGATCGATGCCATTGCACGCTGGCGCGGCCTCGCCGATGGGCTGCCGCCGGGCTTCGACGACCGCGGCGTCGCGCTGCGGGACGAGGCCGTCCGTCGAGGCGTCGAGCGCCGGGGTGGCGTCGGGGCCGGCGTCCGTGCTGGAATCGGGGCTGAGCGGCGAGTATCCGTCGGTGGCGGCGTCGCACGCGACGCCAGCGTCCACGGGCGGTGGGTCGGGCACCCAGGTGTCCCCGGTGAACACCCCGGCGTCATAAGCGGGCTCGGACCAGGACCCGCCATAGCCGCCGCCCGACCCGCCCGCGGCGGACCCGCCGGAGTTCTCGCCATCGTTTCGACCGGCGTGGCTGCCATCGGACTGCCGGTTGCCCGCGCCTCCGCACAGGGCGGCCGCGGCCGTGGAGACGCTCAGCGGCGGCGCGCCGGGTTTGCCCCACGTGGGGGCGCCGCCCACGGGAGCGTCGTTCGGCTCGGCGGTGTCATTCGAGGCGCAGGCGCCGAGCGTCAGGGCGGTCAGGGTCGTCAGGGTCATCGCGAAGAGCGGTTTGCGAGGTGACATGGCGGACTCCGGTCGGTGGTCACGCCGACGGAGTGTTGCATCGGCCGTACCGCGCCCCGGCCGTTGCGGCGTGCGGGTTTGCGGTCGGTGTGTGAACCTGCGTTCACACCGGGCGGCCGGGCGTTCACGCCCCCGCGTCAACGCGGCGGGGCCGGTGTTCCGGTCTCGGGCGATTGCGGCTCCACGAGCCGGACCTCGTCGCCGGCGGAGAGCCCCTCGAGCACCTCGGCGTGGGTGGGCGAGGTCTGGCCGATCTTCACGGTGACCTCCGCGCCGTCCGGGCGGCGGGCGCGGTGGCCGCCGGGGACCTCCGTCAGCGCCGTCAGGGGTACCAGGACGACGTCCTTGGCCAGCACGGAGTGCAGGTCCGCGCGCACGGTGCCGCCGGGCCGCAGGGGGACGTCTGCGGGCTCCAGCTCGAGCACCACGCGCAGCTCCTTCAGGGTGCCGGCCGGGGTGGTGGTGCCCGTGCGCTCGTTGCGGGTGGTGGCGAAGTCGTCCCGCGTGACGACCTTGCCGCGCAGCGTGGCGCTGGGGAACATCGTCGGCACGACCACGGCGGTGTCACCGACCTTGATGTTGGCCGCCTCGCGCTGGCGCACGTAGATGTTCGCCTTGAAGCGGTCGAGCTGCGGGATCTCCAGCAGCTTGTCGCCGGGGCTGACGACCTTGCCCGGCGCCACCTTGGACATCATCCAGTTGAGGCGCGTGTAGGGGGCGTAGAGCACGCCGTCCGCCGGGGCCTTGACGACCATCTTGGCCAGCTCCGTGGCCGAGTCGGCGACCTTGGCGCGGGCGGCCTCGACCTGGATGCGCTCGCCGTCCAGCGCCGCGGCGCGCTTCTGCTCGAGGACCTCGACCTCCTTGCGGGCCAGCGCCAGGGCCAGCTCGGCGCGGCTCAGCTCGACCTTGGCCTTCTCCAGCTCGATCTTGGAGACGACGTTCACGCCCTCGACCACGTTCATGCGCGCCAGCTCGACGGAGAGCTCCGCGCGCTTCAGGTTCAGCGAGCGGGCGATGCGCTGGTCCTCGTAGTCGGCCTCGACCTTGCGGCGGCTCGCCTCGGCCACCAGGAGCTCGGTGTTGCGGTCGCGGGCGACGCCGTCGAGCGTGCCGCGCCCGAAGGTCAGGACCGTGTCGCCCTTGTGGACCTCGGTGCCGTCGGGCAGCACGGTCTCCACGGTGATCTGCCAGATGTTGCGCAGGTCCGGCGCGAAGATGGGGTGCGCCTCGGCGGCCTCGATCTCGCCGTAGGTGCTGCTCTCGTACACCAGGTCGCCGCGCGTGACCTTCACCGTGGGCGCGGCGCTCTCGGCGGGCGCGCCCCGCTGGCACGCGCTCACGAGGCCGGCCAGCAACAGCACGATCGCGGGCAGGGTTCGCTCACTCATGTTGCAGGGCCTCGACGGGGTGGATGGACGACGCCCGCAGCGCGGGCCACAGCCCGAAGGCCAGGCCGACGAGCATCGAGAGCGCGAAGGCGACGAGCGTCGCCTCCCAGGCGAAGGCGACCTCGAGCCCGAAACCCAGGCCGACCAGGAACGCCACGATGTAGCCGAAGAACACGCCGATGACCCCGCCGCTGAAACAGATGATGACACTCTCGACCAGGAACTGATCGCGGATGTCCGCCCGGCTGGCGCCGATGGCGCGCCTCAGGCCGATCTCGCCGATGCGCTCCATGATGTTGGCCAGCATGATGTTCATGACACCGATGCCGCCCACCACCAGCGAGATCGCCGCGATGGAGATGAGCACGATGTTCAGGATCGACTGCGTCTCGCGCTTCTGTTGCAGGATCTCCTCGGGCGCCACGAGCTCGACGTCGTCGACGCCGCGGTGCAGGGTGCGCAGCACGGGGCCGATGGCGCGTTTGGCCCAGAGGGTGCGCTCCAGCGTGTCGACCTCGATGGAGAGCACGTCGATCTCTTTGTAGGGCTCCGCGGGGGCGAGGGTTTCGATGGCCGTGTCGAAGGGCACGATCACCGCGCGATTGTAAGTGCCCGGATCCAATGGCAGATCGCGCCGCGCGGGCTTGGGGCCCAACACACCCACGATCTCGAAGTAGGCGTAGCCGATGCGCACGCGACGGCCGAGCACGGGGCCGTCGAAGGCCCGGGCGACGTCCGCGCCGACGACACACACGCGGCGGCCGGCGGCCTCGTCCAGAGCGAGCAGCGCGCGGCCCTGCACGACGTCCAGCCGGTGCAGGTCGAAGATCAAGGGCGAGGCGGACACCAGGCGCACGCTGGTGGTGTCGCCGGGCAGGTCGCTCACGCCCACGGGGCTGAAGCGGGCCCAGGCGGCGCGCCCGAGCTCGGGCAGGGTGGCCTTGAGCGCGCGCACGTCCTCGCGCGACAGACCGCGGGAGTCGTTGACCAGCTCGCCCAGGCGCTCCTGCGGCACGTCCTTGGCGCGGATGTGCACCACGTTGCCGCCCAGCGCCTCGATGCTGCGGACGATCTCCCGCTGCGCGCCCTCGCCGATGGACATCATGCCCACGACGCTGCCCACGCCCAGGACCATGCCCAAAAGCGCGAGCGAGGTCCGCAGCGGATGCGTGCGGAACTGGCCGAGGCTTCGGCGAACCTCCGTGCCCCATCGGATCATTGCACGGCCCCCCCCGCCTGTTTCTCTGCACTCGGGGGGGCCGCGGGCTCCGCCCCCAACAGCTTCACGCGCACCTCGGTCCCGGCGGTGATGCTGGGCGGCGGGTTCTGCACGTTGGCGCGGACCTCGAGGGCCTTCTCGCGGGCGTCGGGCAGGGAGTCGTTCTCCAGCAGGAAACCGAGCTCCTGCGGAAAGAAGGCCACGCGCTCGATGACCCCGTCCACGGCCTCGCCGCTGGCCGGGCTCACGACGGACACGTGGGCGCCGAGCCGCACGGTGGCGGCGCGGGCCTCGGGCACGAAGAACCGCACGGCCAGGTCCTTGTCCTGCGCGATGGAGACGATGCGCACGCCGGCCCACACGTTGTCGCCCTTCTGCAGCTTGCGGCGCATGCGCGCGCTGAAGGCATGGCGCACGATGCCGGCCTGCGGCGCGCGCAGCGAGAATCGGTCGTAGTAGAACTCGTAGCGGGCCAGCGACTCCTGCGCGTGGGCGAGCTTCTGCTCGTCGAAGGCGCGCTCGGCGGCCTTGGCGGCGCGCGTGGACGCGAGCTGCTGCCGCGCGGCCTCGACGTCGAACACGGCCATCCGGTGCAGGATCTCCAGGCCCTCGCCCTGCAGGCGAGACACCGACGACTTTTTCTGCAGGTTCAAGGCGGCGAGCTGCGCCTCCATCTCCAGGCGGCGCAGGGCGCTCTCCTGCGCGTCGAGCACCTGCCGCGCGGCCAGGCTGCGCTGCGTCAGCTCGCTCTCCGCGCGCTGGATGGACTCCTTGATCTGCCGCTGCACGTTCTCCTGACCGAACTCGAAGCGGGAGACGACATCCCCGGCGGCCACGGCCTTGCCGTCCGGCGCGAGCTCGATGATCTTGCGTTGGCCCCAGTCCGAGGACCAGTTGCCGACCTTGAACACGAACTCCGGGGCGAAGGCGTCCACGGCGGTGCGGGCGACGACGAACCCCTGGAGCTCCGAGGCCTCGGGGTGCGCGGGGGTCTGTTCGCCGACGGCGACCTCCGGGGCTGGGGCGGCGGCGGCGCAGGCGTGCAGGGCCACGGCGAGGGCGAGCGCGAGCGCGCGGCGTGTCATGTCGCGAACCGGCCGTCGGACATGTGCAACACACGGTCGCCCAAAGCGTGGGCCACGCGCTCGTCGTGCGTCACGACGACCATGGTGGTGCCGAAGCGCGCGTGCACGGTCTCGAACAGACTCAGGATGGCGTCCTGCGCGCGCGAGTCCAAGGCGCCCGTGGGCTCGTCCGCCAGCAGCAGGCGCGGCTGGTTGGCCAGCGAGCGCGCGATGGCCACGCGCTGCCGCTCGCCGCCGGAGAGCTCGTTGGGCCGGTGGTCGTGGCGGTGGCCCAGGCCGACGAGCTCCAGCAACTCGACGGCGCGGGTGTGTCGCTCCCGGGGCGACACATGGGCGTACTCCATCGGCAGCCCGACGTTCTCGACCACGGTCAGGCTGGGCAACAGATGGAACGACTGGAAAACGAAGCCGATGGACGTCCGCCGCAGCATCGACAGACGATCGTCGTCGAAGCCGGCCACGTCCTCGTCGCCGAACAGATAACTGCCGCCGCTGGGGGCGTCCAGACAGCCGATGATGTTCAGCAGCGTGCTCTTGCCCGAGCCCGAGCGCCCCATGATGGACACGCGCTCGCCGGCGGCGATCTCCAGGTCCACGCCATGCAGCACGGGCACGCGGACGTCGCCACGTGTGTAGGTGCGCGTGATGCCCGAGAGCGCCAGGCGGGCCCCGGCCATCACCCGACCTCGACGCCGACCGCGACGTGCAGCGTGCCGATGGCGCGCAACAGACGCGCCTGGCCGGTGCGGACGTCCCGGGCCACGCGGCGGGCGGCGATCAAGGCCTCGTCCAGCTCCCGTTGGAAGCGCACCACGTCGTTCAGCGTCGACAGACCGTTGCGATACTTGTCCATCTGCGCGGCGAGCTTGAGCTCGGCCAGCTCGACCTGCCGGGCGCTGCTGCGGGAGAGCGCCAGGGCCGAGGTCAGCGACGTCAGCGCGTTCTCGACCTCGAAGCGCGCGCGGTTCTCGGCCTGGGCGAGCTCGGCCTCGGCGCGCCGCTCGGCGGCCTCGGCGGCGTCCAGGCCGGCGCCCACGGCGCCCCGGTCCAGCGGCACCTCGAGGCGCAGGCCCACGCGGGCGTCCAGGGCGGGGTCCGTGCTCAGGCCACCCCACGCCGCGGCGTAGTCGGTGTCGGGGCTGCGCAGGCCCAGCGAGGACTCCAGCGCCAGGCTCGGCAGCACCTGGTTGGCCTGGTTGCGGACCCGGGCGCGGGCCTGCTCCACCCGCACCCGCTGGGCGCAGACCGCGGGGTTTTCGCGCAGGGCGCGCGTGACGGCGTCCGCCCGGTCGGGCAGCGTCACGCCGGAGAGGTCGAAGGCGTCGTCCGCGGCCAGGGCCTCCTCGGGCGCCAGGGACAGCAGCTCGCCCAGCGCCCGCCGCGCCAGGAACAGACGCTCGCGGGCGCGCAGGTGCTCCTGCTGGAAGATGACCAGGTTCTCCTCGACCACGTGGATCTCGGCGTCCGCCAGGATGCCGCGGCGGATGTTCTCGCGCGTGTCGCGGTACTGCTCCTCGGCGCGGCGCTCCGAGCGGGTCTTGATGTCCAGGTCGGCCTGGGCGAGCGCGACCTCCCAGTAGGCCGCGTCCACCTGCACGATGAGCTCGTCCAGGGCGGCGCGGTAGAGCTCGGCCTGCAGGCGCGCCGCGAGCTGCGCCTCCGTGAGCGGCAGCCCCGCGCCGGCCAGCCAGCCGCCCTTCAGCAGGGGCTGCTCCAGCGACACGCTCACCTGCGGCTGGTGCGGCGGGCCGTCCAGGCCCTGGTCGACACCCACCGTGGCCTCCACGTGGGTGCCCACGACGCTGCGCCAGCCCGCGCCCAGGGCGTAGTCCAGGCGGTCGTTGGTCGGGTTGGGCGCGTCGGAGTGGCGGTAGCTCGACGCCGCGATCAGCGTGGGCGAGAAGGGCGACCAGGCGCCGCTCTCGGCATGCCGCGCACGCTCGCGCTCCAGGCGCTCGGAGAGCAGGCGCAGGTTGCGCTCGACACCCAGCGAGATCGCCGCCAATCGGGGCATCGCGCGGGTCGTCTCGGGCAACGCGAGGACGTCCGGCACGGCGCGGGGCACGGGCGCATCGTGGGGCACGCCGGTGGGCTCGGGGGGCGCCTGGGCGAGGGCCGGCGCGGCCGCGAGCGCCCAGAGGACGGCCAGGGGCTTCATCGGCACGGTCGGCTCGGGGGGCGGGCGGCGGCGGGCATGGGGCGGCGATGCTAGCAGGTCGGCGCGGCGGTGTGTCAATGTGGCGGTCATGAATCCGCCCCGCTTCCTCGACTTCGACGCCGCGGCGCTGCCCGCCCACGGCGGTGCCTACGCCGACATCCACGCCGGCCGCCTGACCGGCGCGGTCGTGCGCAACGCGCTGCCCCCGGACCTGGTCGCCCGTGCGGTCGCGGCGCTCACCAACTCGACGGCCTGGACCTCACCCAACCGCGGCATGCGCGGCGGCGAGATCCGCACCATCGGGGACGCCGCCACGCCCACGTTCACGTTCCTTCGCGGGCCCCCCGAGGAGGTGTACGCGCAGAGCGCCGCGGCGCACGCCGAGCGGACCGCCTCGGTGTTCGGCGACGCCGACGAGGCGATGACACAGGTGCGGGGTCTGCTCTCGGGGCTCGCCGGCGGCCGGCCCGCCGCGCCGCCCGCGTTCGATGAACAACACACCTGGCCGGCGTTCAACTTCCGCGCGCTGGACCCCGGCGAACAGATCTTCACGCACCACGACAATCACTTCGGCCTGGGGGTGTATCGCCACCTGGACCCGGCGTTCGACCGTGGCACGCTGGTGAGCTTCTTCTTCACGCTGCAGGCCCCGGTCTCCGGTGGTGAGCTCATCGTGTACGCCGCAAAGGGCGACGACCCGGACGTGCCGCGCCTGCCGACGCGGTTCCTGGACACGGCGGCCATCGAGGCCAACTACCCGGCGGCGCGCATCACGCTGGGCGCCGGGGACCTGGTGATCTTCGACGCCGGCCGGCAGGTGCACCGCGTGGGGCCCGTGGGCGGCGACCGGCCGCGGCTCACCTTCGGCGGGTTCTCGACCCTGGCGACGGACGGCAGCCGGCTGGCTTTTTGGGGCTGAGCGGGGCTGGGGCTGAGCGGGGGCTTCAGTCCGAGGGGCCAGCGTCCGCGTTCTCGGAGAGCAGGTTCGCCACGGAGCGCGCGCTGAGCGAGAAGCCGGGCGGCACCGCGCGCTGCCAGAGGGTCTCGCCGGTGTTCTCGTCGATGGCTGTGAGGGTGGCCGTGGGATCGTCCTCGTCGGGCACGATGTCCAGCACCATGCGCCAGCGGGCGCCACCGGGGGCCGTGATGGTCAGGCGCTTCTGCAGGGCGGCGCGGGCCTGAGCCGACGCGCGCTCGAGCACCTCGCTCGCCGTCTTGACCAGGGTGGCGAAGTCGCCGGGGTTGAGCGGCTTGGGGTTCTTCTTGTCGCGGCCCATCGTCCAGGGGCCGACCAGCGCCGGCTCGGCGTCCCCCACGCGGGTCATCTCCACGGCCCAGCCGTCGTCGTCCTCGTTCTTCACCACGCGGGCGATCCAGCCGTTCTTCTTCCACAGCCGCGGGTCGAGCTGGGGCTCGTCGTTGTCGTCGGGTTTCTCGTCGGTCATGGGCGCTTTGGTACTACGAAAGGCCGCGGGTCGGCTGCGGATTTTCGAGGGGCACCGGGGCAATGATGGCGTGCTGGTGAGCCTCTTGTCGCTGTCCGGTCGACCCGGGGTTGGTTGATTGGCTTCTGGACCTGCGGGAGTGAGAGACGGCCGGGTTCGAGGTCCAGCGGAGGACGGCAGACGCCTGCACCCGTCGACGCGACGCGTAAAAAATCACCCAATAAAATCAAAAAACCGCGGTGGATGGCCTGCGTTGTGTGGTCGTTGTTCTCGGAAAGTGCAGTAAAAACAGCGATATACGTAATTTTGGCTTGCGTGCATGTTCTTCGGGATTAACCGTTTATTTGCATCACGTATCTGCGTCGCGTATCGGCGTTCCTTATCCCGATGCGATACGGCAACTCGATGTCGCATTCGTCAGGGCTTTGGCCCGGGACCGTAGACGCGGCCCCGCTTTTCGCCGGTCGGCGTGAGGCGGCCTCCCTCGACTAGCCTGGCCAGCAAGCGCGTAGCCTGATTCTCGTCGAGACGGCATAGCTCCATCACGTGAGCCCGCTTGATGGCGCCGAACTCCGCGACGTGCTTGCAGACCAACTCCTCGTTGCGGGGGCCGTCGAGCCCGACCTGCCGGGTATAGGCGATCTGGTCGCCGAGGGCGGCATAGACCTTGGAAGCCAGCGTATATGTCCGCCCACGAGCGCGCCCGTGAGCTTCGACGAGTCCCCGCTCGACGAGGTGCTCCAACGTGGAGCCCGCCCTCGTCTCGTTGCTTTGGATGGCGATGGCGACCTGCGCCCGCGTCACACGGCGTTGCTCGCGCAGCATCGACAGGGCAATCAAGCTCTCCACAGGGAGTGGCCGGAGCGAGCGCTCCTCTTCCTCGACGACGAGTTCGAGAAATCGAGGGTCGGGCGCCATGCAGGGGAGCCGAAGTTGGACGGAGGTCGCCGAAGACGCTGAGTAGTCGGGGAGTGGGCGGCCAAACCGGAGCAGGCCCCGGTAGATGAGGTCGACTCCCCGACCGGTCCGCTCGACGAGCCCGACTCGCTTCAGCGCGTCGGCCAGCGTTGGGTTCCGCGGCGTGGGCGGAGTGGTCAGTAGGTTGTCGATGGTCACCCCGTCCACAAAACCGCCGGGGTTCGTAATGACCAGCGCTTCACGCTCGAGTTTGACGTGGACGGCACCCAGCCGCGCGTAGTCTCGATGGGTTACGGCATTCGCGAAGGCCTCACGGAAGCTACGTCTGTCGACGAGGGGTACACCAACCCGAAACAAGCCGAACTGAAATTCACGCTCCGGATTCAGCGGGGTGAAGATCGTCTCGATCCACTCGAACGCCCGGAGTAGAGGAAATCGCCGGAACTCGTTGGTTCGGACCTCCTCGCCGTCGAGGACCTGGAAGGCGATCTCGTGGGAGGGAATGAGGCGGCGGATCGCGTCCTCTCGCCCGACCATCAGCAAGCCAGTGAGTGTCGGGACACGAACGCCTTCGCGGACGACCGTCAACGACAGCGCCCCGTCGAGTTGTTCGTCGTCGAGATCCGCCAAAGAACGATCGCCACCGGCGCGAGTGGCCATTTCACGAAGGCGCTCGCGCTCAGCCGGGTCGAGGTCTGCGAGGGTCGCCGATGCGACGGGTTGAGCGGACGGGTCGATGATGCGGAGATTCGCGAGCCGGCTCGTAATCTGCGCGGCCGTCATGGACGCACACTCCGGTGTGCCGTCGGGCTTCAACCGCCGGTGCGTGTAAATGCCGTTGGTGGTCGCGACCACAGTGGCTGCCTTGGGCACCCGGATGGCGACGACCCGATGCTCAGCGACATCGAGGAACGAAACCGTCAAGACGAGTGGCGCCGCCAGGTGGTTATTGAGCTGTGCAGCAAGTCCGACTTCCGTGAAGTTTCTCGACGAGTTGAGACCCGTCACGCGCCCGTCGTCCTCGACCCCGAGGTAGATCGTGCCACCATCGGTGTTCGCCAAGCAAACCACTGCCTGCGCAAGCTCGCGGTCCGAGAGCTGTGTTCGGTCCGACTTGAACTCGACGGTCAGCGATTCACTGGCGGGCAGCATCATGCGGCGCTCGCCACGTAGGGGTGGTCCGTGGCCGACCGATACTGCGAGTGGACGTGAAGGAATACGACGTTCGAGAGCGCCTCGATCTCCTCAGGCTCGAACTCCTCGGGTAGTCCGGTCTTCTCGTCGTAGAGGAAGTCGTGAATCAGAGTCTTCACGATGGCCTGCGTCTGGCCCATCGAGCGCCAGTCGTGCAGTTGGGCCAGCTTCTCCTTCACCGTGCCCAGAAGCGCGCCGGCAACGCGCTTTACCCGCTCGCGGCTTGCCTTCGGCAGGTTGCCCTTGCTCCGAACGAGCAGGTCGAAGACGGCGGCTTGTTCTTCACTCAAGCCCTCGCGGACGACACGTTGCTCTTCGGTGCCGAGTTCTCCGAGAAACGCGAGCAAAGCCTGAAATGTCTGTTCGATGGTCGCGCGGTCGGTCTCCCGGTTATAGGCCTCGATGATCTTCATGTACTGAGCGTACAGGTCGATTCGGAGGGGGTTCTGGTCGATCATCTTGCGGAGCTTGCGCTCAATTCCGCCCTTGATGTCCTGAACCGCGCGATTCTTTGTCTTCGACTTCTCGAACTCCTTGCGAAGTCGTTCGAAGTCGATTGCGCTGATGTCGAACAGCTTTCCGCGGTCGGCGCCCGCAGGCCCATCCAGAGTCACCCTGATATGATCGCCCACGACGCCGTAAAGGCGTACGATGACGTGCGTGATGTCGGCGGCCTCACGGTTGTCCTGCAATTGGCTGTAGATGGCCTCGATTGCGTTGAACTTGGGGCGGTGAGGTCGGAGGACCTCTTCCGAGCCCGCCAGCGCGCGCTTCTTCTTGAAGACGTCCCGCGCTCGAATCTCAAACTCGGCCCGCGTCTGGTCCGTCTGGCAAACCGCGTTCACTGCAGAGTCGGCCTTGTCCTTGTCCAGCAGGGCAAGCTTGTCGAAACCCTTGGCTTCAATGAGCTTCCGCAACTGGAATCCACACGCGTCGACGTGGGCGACGGCTGCATCCAGAGCTTCGACGTAGGTCCGAAGGAGCGCGGCGATGTCGGGCTCCGGCAGTTTGCCGTCACCCCCGCTGCCACCGTGACCGCCCATGCCATACTTGGCCAGGGCCGCTCGGAGGCTCGCGAGCATGCCGTTGTAGTCGACGAGGAGGCCGTTGTTCTTGCCCTCGTTGACCCGGTTGGCGCGCGCGATCGCCTGCATGAGCGTGTGGCCCTTCATGGGCTTGTCGAGGTAGAGCGTCGAGAGACTCGGGACGTCGAACCCGGTGAGCCACATCGCGCAGACGATGGCCACCCGGAACGGATGATCTTCGTTCTTGAACTCCTCTTCGCAGTCGCGTGTCTTCATCACTTCGCGGTGTTCGGTAATGCTGAAGGACCACCTCCGGTCGAGTCCGCGGGCCGCGAAGCCGTCGTTCTCCACGCGGGCCCAATTTTCGAACTTGCCGACCTCACCCTGTTCTTCACTCACAATCACCCGGAATTGCGTGCGTCGCATCCACTGCGCGCGGTCTTCCGCCTCGCGCTGAGCCTGCTCGTCCTGCGCCGCAGCAACGAGGGCCTCGTAATGATTGGTCGCGACTTGCCATCGCTCGGTGATCAACTCGTACATCTTGACGCACGTGATCTTGTCGAGGCACACGATCATGGCCTTGCCGGTCTGCCAGCGCTCGCTGTAGTGCGCGACGAAATCGTCGGCGATTCGGTCCAGACGTTCGGGGGCCGTCAGGATGGGGTACTCACGGGCGAGCTCACGCCGGAGCTTCTCGGTCTCGTCCTGGTCGAGCGTGATGCCTTCGAGTGCCGATGCGACCCGGTCATTCAGGTCGGTGGTGGCGATGCCGAGTTTCTCGCCCCGGTTGTCGTAGTACAGCGGGACGGTCGCCTGGTCGTCGACGGCGCGCTTGAAGTCGTAGGTCGAGACATAGTCACCGAACACACGCCGGGTGAGTTGGTCCTCCTCCGAGTCGATGAGCGGGGTCCCCGTAAACGCAAAATACGACGCATTCGGCATCGAGCGGCGCATGTTCTCAGCGAGGCGGCCGTACTGCGTGCGGTGCGCCTCATCTGCAATGACGATGATGTCGTTCCGGGTCGAGTACGTCTCGTCCTTGTTGAACTTCTGGATGAGGGTGAACACGTGGCTCTTTCCCTCCTTGAGAAGTGCCGCAAGGTGCGCGCCCGAGCTCGCACGATGTTGGGGGGCATCGCCGATGACCCCACAGCCAGCGTAGGTCTGCGCGATCTGGCGGTCGAGTTCCGTCCGATCGGTGACAATCACGAACGTGAACGACTTCGAGAGCTTGCGGTGGATCTTCCGGGTGAGGAAGACCATCGAGTAGCTCTTGCCGGACCCCTGCGTGTGCCAGAATACGCCGAGCTTGCCCTTCCGCACGTCACGCTCCTGGACCGCGGCGAACGCACGGTTCACGCCCAGGAACTGATGGTTTCGAGCGATGATCTTGACGGTGCCGTGAGTGCCGCCCGCGTCGAACAAGATGAAGTTCTCGACGAGATCCAGCAACTGCCGCTTGCCACACAGACCACGAAGCATCGTTTGCCAATCGACCATCCCCGCGTCGCCCTCTTCGAGGCGTTTCCACTCGTGGAAGTGGCCGTACTTGCTGGTGATCGAACCGACCTTGGCCTGGATGCCGTTGGAGAGCAGGACGACGCCGTTGTGATGAAAGACGGCCGGAATCGTGTCCCGGTAGTCTCTGTAGTTGTTCTCGTAGGCCAGCCGTACGTCCTTCGTGGACTTCTTCAACTCGATGAACACGAGGGGGAGGCCGTTGACGAATCCAAGGATGTCTGGTCGTCTGCGATAGATTGCGCCTTGGATCCACAGCTCGCGGATCGCCAGGAAACGGTTGTTCTCGGGCGTTTCGAAGTCGATGACCCGGAGCGTCGGGTTCTGCATCGCGCCCCGGGCGTCACGGTAACTCACCTTGACGCCGTCGCGCACGAGCGCGTGCATCTCGCAATTCATCGCGACGATGGACTTGCCCGCAGTCTGGGTGGTCAGCATTTCGACGGCCTGGCTGTATGCCGTCGGCGGAAGCCCCGGATTCAGCTTCTCGAGCGCCGCTCGCAGGTCACGGGTGAGCACGACCTCGCGTTCGGTCAGGCGGCCGAAGGTTCCGGCGGCGCCGAGCGTCTCGGTGTTGTGCGCCACGGCGACGTCCCAGCCGAGTTCATCGTGGAGAAACTCGGCGGTGGTCTTCTGGACGAGTTTGTCTTCCGAGTACTCGGCGCTCATACGGGCAGTGCTCCGCTCATGAGTTTGGGGAGGAGGGCGTCTCGGGCGGCGGTGAGAGCGGTATTGCCTCGGTCGATGACATGAATCAAGTCAACCGTTGGCCTCGCAAAGTCGTCAAAGTTCCTTCTTGTCGCACTCTCAGGGAGAACGAACTCGATCGAATGAGCGGCCGTCCGGCTGAGACCAGGCACTGCTGCATCGGAGTTCTGAAACGGCATCGAGCGAAGCGTTTGGAACATGAACTCATCTGCGACGGGTCCGTCAATGTAGTAGACGGTGTCGATTGCGAAAAATGGCGTTGGTGCGCGGAAGACGGAGCCGACATTTCCCTTTCGCCCGACGATCAGTCCGGGTGTCAGAACGCCTGCCTCGTCATGATTGCCCACGATGCCGCTGGACCCAAAGACCGGAACCGCTCCGGGTCTCCTTAACTCGCTTGGCAGCGACTTGCCGTATTTGAACGGCGCGTGCTCGTCAAGACGGATGCGCCGCCAACCGTCGGGCAATCCATCGACAACTCGGACGTGCTCGCGCCCGGGGAACCTCAGGTGCACGAACCACTCGCGATAGAGCAGGTGGACCGACTCTTCGAGCAGGGCCATGCGGCGCTTGTTGTTCTCGATCAGGTCGTCGTACGCCGAGAGGATGTCGGCAATGCGCTCCTGGCTCGACAGCGGGGGCAGCAGGATGGTCGATTCGAGAAATTGCGCTGTCTGAATGCGCTTTGTGCCATGAGCGGCTTCATCGGCTGACGCGAGAAGCTCACCTGACTGACAGAGAAGCCAGTACAGCATAAACCGGGGCACAATGTTTGGCCCGCACTCAATTGCTTTGACGTCCTGGTTGAAGCTCGCATCGCAAGTCGTTTCTCCAACTGCGATCTCCTTCGCAAGCCTCATCCCGCGGACAAGGAAAAGGATTGTCCCTGCGCGTGCAAGGGGGGCGCCAGCCTGAACTGCTTCGCGAGTTATGGAGTCTTCCGCGCCGTGGTACCGAATCCCATGCATGTCCTTAGCACTGATCCAAGGAATATCGCCTCCCCAGAAATTCGGATTTGCCTTCGATGGCGTACCTCCAGAGCGCAACTTGACGAGCTCGGCAAGCGTCTTGGTCGGCCAAGTCATCCCAGCAACTCCTCGAAGTTGGCCGCGATCCTGGTCGCCAGGTCGGCCGCCTCCGCGTTCAGGCTCTCCAACTCCTCGTGAATCGCCCGGAGTCGCTCCTCGAAGTCTTCGTCGTCGTCGGAGCTGGCCGGCGCCACCCCCACGTAGCGCCCGGGTGTCAGACTGTCGTCCTGTTTCGTGATCTCCGCGCGGTTGACGACACGGCACAGGCCGGGAACGGGGGCGAAGACCGCGTCCGGGAAGCGAGACTGGAGCCAGTGCACCTGCGAGACGAAGTATCCCACCCGTTTCAGCGCGTCGATCCCGTTCTGTCGGGCGTCGTCCAGGGTCTGTCGCTCAACGCGGGCCCTCTTGTTGTCCCACCGATCGTCGGAACGACCACCGAGGGTCTTCTCGGCCAGGTCGAGCGCCCGGACCGTCAATCGATGAACCTCGTTGACGTGCTTCTGCAATACGCGAAGGCGATGCAGCGTCGGCTCGAGCCGCGCGTAAGCGGCCTTCTGTGCGGCGTTCTCGCGCTCGGGTCTCCCCCTTCTCGATGCCCAGGCCTGGAGGGCGGTGAGGTCAGCGGTCCTGTCGGTTTCCAGCACAAGGAGCGCGGCGGCACGGGCCTCGAGGACCTCGGTGAGTTCCGCCACGGCGCCGCGGTCGACGCCCTTCTGAGCGGCGACGACGCTCCGCCACGCCGAGAGCAGACGGGTCGTTTCCGCGAGGGGGGGGGCCAGAGCTTCGAGGGCCGAGGGCAGCCGGAGTGCCGCGGCGTTGGTTTCGCCGAGATAGCGGGCGACGAGGTCGAGATACCGCTCCGGCTGACCTCGGTACAGCCAGACGATTGCGGTCAGATTGGCGAGTTGCTCCTCCGAGAAGTCGTGCACCCGCCTGCTGACGACGCGGTGAATGTTCCGCGCGTCCAACATGAGGGTCTTGCCTTTGCGCGCCTTGGGCCGTCCCCGATCGAAAAACCAGAGGGTGCAGGGAAGGGTTCGAGTGTAGAAGAACTTCTCACCAATCCGAATGATCGCGTCCACGTCTCCCGTGTCGATGATCTCGCTTCGGATCTCCTGTTCCCCATGCCCGGCGTCCGTCGCGGAGGCGGCCATCACGAAGCCGGCTCTCCCCTGGGAGTTCAGGTAGGCGTAGAAGTACTGAATCCACAGGTAGTTGGCGTTGCTGACGCCGGGCGGCTTCTGACCCTTCTTGTCCTCGCTCCCTTTCGTGACTCCAGGGATCTTCTTCTGCGTGAAGAGGCGGGGGTCGCCTTTGACACGTGTCGGATCGACGCCGTCGACATTGAACGGCGGATTCGCCATCACGAAGTCGCAGGCGCCCAGGAGGCCATCATCCTGGTCGCGGTCGTAGAACGAGTTGCCCTGCATGATGTGGGCATTGAAGCCATGCACGGCCACGTTCATCTTGGCCAGCCTCACGGTGGACTCGCTCTTCTCGCGACCCACGAACTTCATGCCCTGTGCCTTGGCGGCGTTTGCGAGTTCCGTGAAGTGCCGACTCTGCACGAGCATCCCGGCGCTGCCGACCGCCGGGTCGAAGACCGTACCGTGATCAGGCTCGATCACGTTGACGATCAGCCGGACCAACGATGGGGGCGTGAAGAACTGGCCTTCCTCCTGCGCCATGCTGCTGGCGAACGAATTCAGGAAGTACTCGTAGATTCGGCCGAAGACATCACCTTGCGCGGTGCGGAGCGCATCGCGGTTGAAGATCCGCACGAGGTCGCCGAGGAGCTTCTTGTCGAAGCGGTGGTACTCCTTCGGCAACACGTCCTCGAGTTGTTCGGGATCCTCGTGTTCGATCGCCCGCATGGCGTCGTTCAGGGCACCGCCCAGATCCTGGTCGTCCGGCAGCGCAGCCAGGTGATCGAACCGGGCCGATTCAGGAATGAAGATGGCAGACCGACCCTTGAAGTCGTCTGCCGTGATGGGACGCGTCTTGCCGCCACGGGACGGGAGCGACTTCTCGATTTCGGCCTTCACCTCCTCGAACCGCGTCGAGGCGTGGCGCAGGAAGATCAGCCCGAGCACCGGCATGAAGTACTCGGTGGCGTTGAGCTTTGAATTCGCACGGAGTTGATCGGCCGCTTCCCACAGTGCGGCTTCCATTGCACGGAGGTCGTCGGATGCCGGCTCCGGCGGTTGTTGCGGCCTCGGGCCCTTGGGCGGCGGCCCCCCGACGCCGCGCCCTTCTTGATGTCCAGGTCCGTGGGGTGGGTCGACGATTGCATCTTTCGGGGGAATGAGGCGGTCGACAATCTCGGACTTGGCTCGGCCGGAATCATCGAACTGCAGTCGCCTGCAGACGTCCTTCAACCAATCACGTGAGCAGGTGTTCAGGTAGGCACGAAATCGTTCGTCTCCGATCGACTTCAGGGCGCCCAGGAACTGGTCACGCATGCGCTTGTCGGTGACGTGAACGCCGAGCGCCTCGGCGATGATCTTGAGTTCGTCTCGCGACAGGGATTCCAAGAGTTGTTCGTTTGCCCTCATGTCGTCGGAAGATACGCCATGTGTGCCAGGCTGAGAACCGGTTGGTTGCGTCTGGATGGCTGCTTCTTGCCGCCCCCAGTGCGCGACGTGCGTAGCACGCACCCCGGGTGTCCAAGCCCAAACCCGGCACGACCGCCGCCGCCGACGACTTCATGGCAACGCTCGAGCACCCGCTCAAGGCCGAGATCGAGGACCTGCACCGCCTGGTCCTGAGCGTGGACCCCTCGGTCGCCGAGGGCGTGAAGTGGAATGCGCCGGGCCTTCGGAGCACCGAAGACTTTGCCAACGTGCGTCGGCGGCGATGGGCGGCGAGGCTCCGGTGCTGCACCTGAGTGCGAGGTCGGCGCTCGTGGCGTGCGTCGGGGTGTGGGTCGTCGTGCTCGAGGGGATAGTATGCCATGGATAATATCAAACAGGACTTGTGATCTAGCGAATCGAGTGATCTCAACGGGTTGTCGCGGCCGAGAGCCCGGCACGCCCTTCGCAATGCCCCAGTCACAACCGATTCACACACAGACTGGAGCACACATGAAGACGCTGACCCTGACCGCCGCCGCCCTCTGCGCCGCCGCCCTCTCGATGCCCTCGATGGCCGTGGCCGCGAAGAACCCGGCCGCCGCCGCCGCCCCGGCGAAGAACCCCAAGATCCTCCGCCGCCCGCACAGCCTCATCCTCGACCTGCCGACGGGCCGGGTGCACCTCCTCGGCCGCTGGGTCGAGACGCAACGCGGCTTCCGGATGCGCGGTGACGTCTCGATCCGCACGCCGTCGGGCGTCGTCGACCTCTTCGACGCCAACCTCCAGGTGAGCCGCGCCCCCTTCGGCGTGAGGGGCAGCGCCGCCGTGCCCTTCCCCGAGCTGGGCGCCTTCGTGCGGGGCGCCGACGCCGAGATGCCCCGGGCCTCGGTCGCGCTGGCCACGGGCAAGATGCTCGGCGGGATCAAGATCGCCGGGCAGAAGATGAAGCTGAACCCCGACCACTACTACTTCGACTTCGAGTACGCCTCGGGCATGTCGGTCTCTCTGGGCGACGCCACGCTGTCCACCCCCGGCGCCGGCAGCCACATGATCCTCGACCCGCTCGAGCCGCTCTTCTACCTGTCCGGCGACCTGGCGAACATGATGAGCGGCGGCCTGATCTCGGATGCGGCGATGGGCTTCTCGGCCGACGGTCGGCTGCCCTTCGCGCTGAATCGCTCGATCTGGGACGGCGAGGACCTGATCGAGGACTACCGCATGGACGCCCACATCCTCGGCCAGGGTGAGGTGCAGCTCGGCGAGCTGCCGGTGGTGGTCGGCGGCAGCTTCGCCATCGACGCCGACGCGGACGACGACGGCACCAGCATCTTCGAGGGCGACGCCCGGGACATGGCGATGGGCGTCAACGGCCACGTCGCGGTGGGCTACAGCGCCGCCGGCATGGAGCTCTCGCTGGAGATGGCCAAGGCCTCGCTGCTCTACGACGCCCGCGAGGGCGACGTGGGCTCGGTCTACTTTTCCGGTGGCATGTCGAACTCGCCGCTGAAGGACACGCCCTTCTCGTTCCTGCAGGTGCAGGGTCGGCAGCTCGACGTGTGGGGCTTCTTCCACGGCCTCGAGGACTTCGGCATCCGCATCGACACCGCGGCGCTCCTGTACGGCTACGAGGTGGCCGACCTGCTCATCGAGTTCCTGCCGGACGGCCTGGCGGTCGAGGGGACGCTCTCGCTGCCCACGCTGACGGCCTCGCTCCGGGGCGAGGCGAACGAGCAGGGTGTGTCGCTGACGGCCGCGGCGGACTTCGACTTCCCGCTCGACGGGATCGACGCGGTCGTCGAGACGGTGACCGACGCCGGCATCTGCGGCCTGGAGTACTTCGCCTGCGGCGGCCAGGTGGTGACGGACGCCGCGCTCTGCGGCACCCGCACGATCCAGGACGCGGCGGTCTGCGGCAGCCGGATGGTCGAGGACGCAGCCGTCTGCGGGGTGGCGACCATCACGGACGGCGCGCGCTGCGGCTCGCAGTACGTGACGGACGCGGCGCTCTGCGGCACGCGGATGATCAACGACGCGGCGATCTGCGGCGTCCACGCCGTGCAGGACGCCGCGATCTGCGGGACCAGCATCATCCAGGACGCCGCGCAGTGCGGCGTGAGCACCCTGACCGACGCCGCGACCTGCGGGACGCGCATCGTCACCGACGGCGCCCTCTGCGGCTTCGAACAGATCGGCAACGCCTTCCAGTGTGCGTTCGGCTGCTTCGGCAACTGGGAGAGCTGCTGCCAACAGGCCCGGACCTGTGAGGTCGCGGCGACCTGCCAGATCGCCAACACGTGCCAGATCGCCAACACCTGCAACATCGCCAACGACTGTGCCATCGCGGCGACCTGCGAGATCGCCAACACGTGCTCGGTGCCGGCGAGCTGCGCCATCGCGGCGACCTGCGAGATCGCCAACACCTGCACCATCGACACGACCTGCTCCCGGGCCCGCACCTGCGAGCACCGCGTCGAGGTGCCCGACGGGCGCATCGGCCAGGTCTTCGCCCACGTCGAGATGAACATCGACCAGAACGGCTTCGGCGGCCAGGTGTCCGCGGGCTTCTGCGACCTCGACCATCAGTGCACCTCGCTGGGCTCCACCACCCTGCAGCGCGACCTCTCCTTCTGCCTGCCCGTCCCCGGGGTGGGTGAGGTCTGCAATCGCCTCTGACAGTCCAGTCCTGCCCCCGCCGGCGCCCGCTCATGTCATCCTGCCCCCCATGCCCAGCCCCAAGCCCAAGCCCGATACCACCCCCGCCGTCGACGCCTTCATGGCCACGCTCGAACACCCGCACAAGGCCGAGGTCGAGGCGCTGCGCCGCCTGATCCTGGGCGTGGACGCATCGGTGGCCGAGGGCGTGAAGTGGAACGCCCCCAGCTTCCGCACCACCGAGTACTTCGCCACCTTGAACCTGCGCGCCAAGGCCGGCCTGGGCCTGGTGCTGCATCTCGGCGCCAAGGTGCGCGAGACGGCCGTGACCGGCATCGACGTGCCGGACCCCTCGGGCCTGCTCACCTGGCTGGCCAAGGACCGGGCGACCGTGGTGTTCAAGGACGCGGCCGACCTTGCGGCGCGCGGGCCGGCGCTCGCGGAGCTGCTGCGGGTGTGGATCCGGTACGTGTGAGCGTCAGCGCTCCGCGACCTGCTTCTCCACCAGCAGCCACTGGTCGCCGCGCCGCTGGAAACGCACGCTGCCCTGCAGGCCCTCGGCGCCGAAGCGGAACGTGATGTGGACGCGCCGGGCGCTCGACTCGATGCCCGTGAACTCGAAGAGTTTGCCGGACCCGGCGGCGGGCGCCTCGAAGACCACCGGCTCGCCGAAGATCGTCAACTCCGGGGCCGCATCCAGGCCGGCGAGGGGGCCCGCGACGGCCACGCGCAGGGGGCGGCGGCCGGGGCGGTCGGGGTGCCAGTACGGCGACAGGATGTCCAGGTCCAGCACGCGCTGGAGGAGCGCATCCCGCTCGGCGGCGGGCAGGGGCACGGGGCGGCCGTCGTCGGCGAGGTCGGCGCACTCGGCGTCCAGATCCGAGCCCTTCGGGGCCACGCGCACCTGGAGGAACGTGCCCATGCCGTAGCCGAAGCGCACGCCGCCGCCGGCGCACTCGACGAACGCCCCGCCGATGCGCGGCGGCAGGTCGCGGCAGTCGCCGAAGTGTTTCTTCAGCGCGTCGAGTGTGATGTCCCGGCGCAGGGGCTTGCCGTCGAGCTTCACACAGTCGGGGGCCAGGCGCAGGTCGTCCAGCCAGACGTCCGCCACGCGGCCGCCGCAGGTCTTGACCCGCAGACCGGCGACGTCGGCGAAGTCCGTGTCCGCGGGGGCGCGGCCGGCGAACTGCGGCAGGGCGTCGCCGAGTTTCACGGCGCCGAACGACGCGCCGGGGACGAGGTTCAGGGGGCAGGCGTCGCCGGCCGCGGCTGCGGGGGCGGGCGAGAGCGCGACGGCGAGCACGTAGGCGAGGGCGGTGAGTGTGGTCTTCATGCCGATGCCAACGGGCGGCCGGCGAAAAGGGTCTACGCGCGGCTCAGAGGGTCGGCCGAAATGGACGCCGTCGCGAGCCGGGCGAGGCGCCCGACCCCGCAAGGCGCGGGGGTGCACAACCCATTGTGGCTGTACCCGGGGTACCGCCCAAGGGGTTGGGGGTCCCCGCAACGAAGCGGGGCGGGATGGATCGAACGGCGCAGCAGGTGGACATTTCCGCCGACCCTCTCAGGGACCGACGCTGG
>CAINDO010000130.1 GCA_903847385.1 uncultured Myxococcales bacterium | reverse complement strand
GTGGGAGCGGTGGCCAGGCCCAGCCCGGCGGCGACATCGGCCCCGGCGGCGCCGGCGGCGACGGTCAGGGGGGCGCCATCGTGATCGTGCCCGACTGCGTCGATGGTCAGGCCCGCGCGTGCGGCCCCGAGGACTGCGTCGGCGTGCAGCTCTGCGAGAACGAGACGTGGGGCCCCTGCCAGGCGCCCCCGGAGACCTGCAACGGCCTGGACGACGACTGCGACGGCGACATCGACGTGGACTTCGCCGTGGGCGACGCCTGCGCCGACGGCGTGGGCGCCTGCGTCGGCCGCGGCGAGACGGTGTGCACCCCGGATGGCGGCGACGTGGTCTGTAGCGCCGTCGCCGGCCAGCCCGGCGTCGAGGTCTGCAACGACGCGGACGACGACTGCGATGGCGAGATCGACGAGGACTTCCCCGTCGGAACGGTGTGTGCGCTCGGTCAGGGCGCCTGCGGTGCGGTCGGGGCGCTCGCCTGTGATCCCGTCGGCGGCGTGACCTGCGCGGCGGAGCCCGGCTCACCCAACGTCGAGACGTGCAATGGCGTCGACGACGACTGCGACGGCGACATCGACGAGGACTTCCACCTCGGCGAGCGGTGTGCGTCGGGCGTCGGCGTCTGCGAGGCGGCGGGCGCATGGGTCTGTGGCGCCGATGGGCAGGCGGTCTGTGACGCCGTGCCCGGAGTGGGCGGCGCGGAGACGTGCAACGGCCTGGACGACAACTGCGATGGCACGCCCGACGAGGGCTTCGGCGTGGGGAACGCCTGCAGCGTGGGCGTCGGCGCCTGCGCGCGGCCCTCGCAGCTCGACTGCAACGCCGGCGGCGGCGTGAGCTGCGTCGGCGTGGCCGGCCAGCCCGCGCCGGAGCGCTGCAACACCATCGACGACGACTGCGACGGCCAGACGGACGAGGACTTCAACGTCGGCCAGGCCTGCACCGTGGGGGTCGGCGCCTGCCAGGCGCCGGGTGTCTTCGCGTGTGACCCGCTGGGCGGCGCCGTGTGTCGCGGCCCCATCGGGCAGCCCGGCGTCGAGGTCTGCAACGGCATCGACGACGACTGCGACGGCCAGACGGACGAGGGCCTGGGCGGCGGCGCCTGCCAGGAGCAGCAGGGCGTGTGCAACGTGCCCGGCGTGGTGGTCTGCCGCGGCGACCAGGGCCTCGTCTGCGACACGCAGGGCGCGGTCCCGGGCGTGGAGTTCGGCGACGGCAGCGACGGCGCCCTGGTGGTCCGCGGGCGCGTCGCGCTCGCGCCCCGCGTGTACCAGTACACCAGCATCCTGGTGGTCGCCGGCGGCGTGCTCACCACCCAGGCGTGGAACGGCGCCAACGGCGGCCTGCTCGATCTGCGCGTGCAGGGCGAGGTCCGCGTCGAGGCCGGCGGCAGCATCGACGTCTCCGGCCTCGGCTTCCGGGGCGGCGCGGCCAACCCCAAGGTCGTGCGCGGTTACCAGAATCAGTGGACGAACGACGGCGGCACCACGGGTTACCACGGCGAAGGCCCCGGCGGCGGCGGCGGTGGCTGGGCCGCGCCCCAGGGCACGGTGGGCTCCGGCGGTGGCGGCGCCTACTCGGCGGCCGGTGCCGCGGGCACCTACTGCGGCGTCGACGATCGGGCCTTCTACAGCGTGTGGGACAACAACAGCGGCGCGCCGATCTCCATCACCAACCCCCCGGCGCGCTTCTCGTCCGGCGGCGTGGCCTATGGCGAAGAGACGCTCGACGCTGCGCGCGGGCCCCACTTCGGCTCCGGCGGCGGCAGCGGCGGCAACAACTACGACGGCGGCCCCGGCGGCATCGGCGGCGCCGGTGGCAACGGCGGCGGCGCCGTGCGCATCCAGGCGGGCACCGTGACGATCCTGGGCAGCATCGTGGCCAACGGCGCGAACGGCCAGGTCGGCGGCGGCGGCAGCTACGTGGGCGGCGGCGGCGGCGGCGCGGGCGGCAGCGTGCTCCTGCGCGCCGGCACGGTCTCCCTCGCGGGCTCGCTCTCGGCGGGCGGCGGCGGCGGC
>CAINDO010000129.1 GCA_903847385.1 uncultured Myxococcales bacterium | reverse complement strand
CCCGCCGCCCGTGCCGCCGCCGCCGCCGCCGTTGCCGGCAGCGTTGGCGCCCTGCGAGCCGGCGTTTCCGAGGCTGCCGCCGAGGCCGGGCAGACCGGCGACACCGTTGCCCGCCGTGACGGTCACGGCCCGCAGCGCCAGGTTCGCGCCGGAGTTGACCACGTAGAGCGCCGTCGAGCTGGCGCCAGCGCCGACCGCGTCCGGGGCGACGAGATCGACCTGGTCGAGCACCGTGCCCGCGCGCAGATCCGAGGCCATCACGCCACCCTCGGCCGTCACGACCGAGTGCTCGGCCGTACGCCGACGGAAGTCGCCGGAGTAGCCGCCGAAGTAGCCTGCACCGGAGACGAGCGAGAGATTGACGCCGCCGTAGTTGCCGGCGGTGATGATGACCTGGGTCCGCAGGCCCGAGAAGGCCAGCGCCAACGTGAAGGCGCGGCCGATGGAGCGCACCGGACGGCTGGGGAGCAGGCCGTCGTTGCCGTCGGCGCCATCCGCAGCCGAGACGAAGATGGCGCGGTTCAGGTCGCCGTCGTACCCGTCGCAGTTGCTGTCCGTCCCCTGCGGATCGGGCTCGTCCGGTCCGGCCTGGACACTGCAAGCGTACTCGCAGCCGTCCGAAGGATCGCGGTTGAGGTCCACGAAGCCGTCGGCGCAGCCGACCATGCGGCACTGACCCGCGTCGCAGAGGGGAATCCCGTTCGGGAACTCGCAGGCGCGGTTGCACCCGCCGCAGTTCGCCAGATCCGTCTGCGTGTCGAAGTCCTCGTCCGCGGCGCCGTCGCAGTTGTTGTCGATGCCGTCACACAGTTCGATGCCGCCGTTGCTGGGCAGGCAGCCGTACTCGCAGCCGTTCTCGGACAGGCCGTCGAGGTCCTGGAACCCGCCCAGGCACTCGCGCACGGCGCACTCTCCGCCCGCGCAGCGGGCCGCGGCGTTGTTCAGCGCGCAGCCGGCGCCGCACGCGCCGCAGTTGTCCACGTTCGTGAGGAGATCGAAGTCCTCGTCGATGAGGCCGTCGCAGTCGTTGTCGACGAGGTCGCAGCTCTCGACGCCGCCGTTCGTCGGGTTGCAGATGTACTCGCAGCCGTTGATCTGATTATGGTCGAGGTCCCAGAAGCCCTCGTTGCACTGCGCGAGCGCGCAGCCCCCGGCCACGCAGGCCGCCTGGGCGTTCTGGATCTGACAAACGTGCAGGCACCCGCCGCAGTTGAGGACGTCCGTCTGCGTGTCGAAGTCCTCGTCGATGAGGCCGTCGCAGTCATTGTCGGTCAGGTCGCAGGCCTCGGCGCCGTTGAACGTGATGCCGCAGGTGTACTCGCAGCCGTCCGCCGTGTCCTCGTTCAGGTTCCAGTGACCCACGTCGCAGCGGTCGAGCTCGCACTGGCCGCGGTCGCAGATGGCCGTGCCGTTGTCGTACGCGCACGCCGTGTTGCAGTCGCCGCAGTGCTCCAGGTCCGAGGACAGGTCGAACGTCTCGTCGACCCGGCCGTCACAGTTGTTGTCCACGGTGTCGCAGATCTCGACGCCGTCGTTGCTGGGCGTGCAGGGGAGCTCGCACCCGTTGCGCGGATCCTGGTCGAGGTCGACGTAGCCGGGCTCACAGTTCTCGATGGCGCACGTGCCGGCATCACAGGCGGGGAGCGCGTGATCCACGACGCACGCGAAACCGCAACGACCGCAGTGCAGCGGGTCGCGCATCGTGTCGAAGCCCTCGTCGACGAGGCCGTCGCAGTTGTTGTCGATCTCGTCGCAGACCTCGACGCCGCCCTGGGTCGGGTTGCAGCCGTACTCGCAGCCGTTGCCGTCGTTGCCGTCGGCGTTGAAGAAGCCGACCTCGCAGGGGCCGAGCTGGCAGTTGGCCGCGTCACAGATGCCTTCCGCGTGGTCGAACCGGCAGACGTTGCCGCAGAAGCTGCAGTTGGCCGGGTCCGAGGTCAGGTCGATGTCGTCGTCCGGGCGGCCGTCGCAGTCGTTGTCCAGGCCGTCGCAGCGGGTCTCGGCGCCGGCCTCGTAGCCGGCGGGGTAGGTGCACCCCCACGCGCCGTTCGTGCAGGTGACCTCGGTGGCGGCGCAGACGCCCTGGTTCAGACAGGTGATGTCCGCGGGCGGCGCGCCGAGCGCGCGCCGCTCGTCCGACTCGGAGTTGCAGTCGTTGTCCTTGCCGTCGCAGAGCTCCTCGGCGCCCTCGTAGACGGTCGGGTCGTTGTCGTTGCAGTCGAAGCCGAGGCAGTCGCCGCCCTCGCCGTACTTGTCGCCGTCGGCGTCCGTGCAGGGCAGGCAGGGGGCGCCGCCGGTCGGGGCGCACTGGCGCCCGCGGACCGCGCCGGCGTCGTCGAGCGCGTCGATGCACTCGTAGCCATCGGGGCAGTGCCCGTCCGTGGCGCAGTCCTCGCCACAGTACATGCCGTTGCCGATCTTCAGGCACAGATCGGCGTTGTCGTCGCAGTCCAGGTCCGTCTCGCAGGGCTTGCAAAGCTCGGGCTTGTCGGCCAGACACACGAACGTCCGGTCCGCGCCACCGTTGGTGATGAACGCGCACTCGAAGCCGCCCGGGCAGGTGTCGGTGCAGGTCTGGGTGCAGACCTTGCCGCCGATGGGCCCCTCGACGCAGTACCCGGAGAGACAGTCGCGGCCGTCTTCACAGGGGGTGCCGAACTCGCCGAGGGCGGTCATGTCCGGCACGTCGGGGGCCACGAAGGCGTCCCGGACGGGCTGGACCGGGCCGGCGTCGACCGTGGCGTCGGCCTCCGTCCCCAGCAGGTTCGACGCGTCGTCGCAGCCGAACAGCCCGAGGGCCGCGAACGAGGCCAGTCCCAGCGCTGCGACGGCGCGGCGGCCGGCGCGGGGGGGGACGCCCTTGCGGTGAATCATGCACTCCTCCTGAGGTCGATTTCCGAGCGAGACGGCGCGGTGGCCGCAATCTTCGCAAGGTACCCGGGGAAGCGCAGGGGTCGCAAGCTCACCCCCGATTCGCTCGCTCGTGTCGCCGACGTAGCCCGTGACGCCGCCTCAAAGCGCGCCGACCAGACGGGCGACGGTCTCCCGGACCGCCTCGACTTCGGCCTCGACCACGGCGAGACGGCCCAGAGGGATGTCCAGCGCGCGCAGGCTCTCGAGGAGCTCCTCGCGCAGGCCGATGCGGGCGTGGCGGTCACGGGCGGAGGCGTCGATGTGGGCGACGACGCGGACCAGGTGCGAGGCGCGGGGCAGCTCGACGGGGTCGACGTTGGTCTCGAGCACGCCGCGGGCGGCGGCGAGTACGTCCGTGGGCAGGGGCCAGGTCGCGAGGACCCGGCGTGCGCACTCGAACTGCAGCCCCTCGACGAGCGAGGCGACGACGTGCGCGCGGCCGTGCGGTCCGTGGGCCTGGGGCGGCACGACGGCGGCCACGGCGCGCAGGGCGACGGCGCGTCCGAGGGCGTGAAGCAGGCCGGCCTCGAAAGCGGCGGCGCCGGCGGCGGGGTCGCGCACGGCGGCGAGGCGCTCGGCGGCGAGGGCCGAAGTCAGCACGTGGCGGAGGGTTCGGTCGGCGGCGGTGGCGATCCGCTGGTCGAGGTGAGCGATGTCCGTCCGGAGCACCCGCAGGATCGCCGCCGTCAGCACGGCGCGGGTCCGCCAGGCCGGAATCAGCCCCGCCAGGGCGCCCTCGAGCGCGCCCGGGTTCCCCACGTGGGTGGTGCCGAATTCCCGGGCGACCCGGTGAACCTCGGCCGAGAGCGCCGGATCCGCGGCGAGCGCGGCGGTGGCGGCGTCGGTGTCCTCGGGCGCCCGGCGGAGGAGCGCGAGCGCCCGGGCGGCCGCGTTGGGCAGCGCGGGCACCAGGTCCGCCCGCCGAGCGAGCAGGCGCTCCGCAGCGGCGCGCCAGGTGGGGTAGGCCTCGGGCATGGCCGGCATCGCGGTCTGGTCGGTCGGCTGCGTCGTCACGGGCGCGGTGGCGAGCGCGTTCATTCGTCCGAAGAGCCAGAGCAGCATGGGGTTCCTCCAGGGGCGGCGTCTCTCACAATGTCGGCGCTGCGCGGAGATTGGGTGACATGTGTGTCCACTGGCACCCTCGGGAGAAACCCGAATCGGAGTGCGCCTCGCCGGGCGACGAGCCGCCCGTGACGCGGCCCACCGCATGGTGTAACGTCCCACGCCCTGCACCCTGCACCTGGACGACACCGATGGAACTTCGCCGCCTCGTCGCCGCCACCGCCGGCCTGACCGTCACCGTCGCGCTCGCCGCCTGCTCCGGAGGCGACCGTCCCGCTCGACCGGCTGCGGCGCCGGGTTCCGCCGCCGCTTCGACCACGGCCGCGCCTGCGACCCCCAAGCCCGGTGAGCGTCCCGACTGCGCCCAGCCCGAGGTCTTCTGCGTCGGTGTCGTGACGGACGTCGGCAAGGTCGACGACAAGTCGTTCAATGAGTCCACCTGGCGCGGCGTTCAGCGCGCCCAGAAGGAGCTCGGCGCCCACGCACAGTACATCGAGACGACGGACCCGAAGGACTACGCCAAGAACATCGCGACCTTCGCGGACGAGCACTACGACGCCGTCGTGACGGTGGGCTTCGCGCTCGGCGAGGCCACGCGCGCGGCGGCGAAGCAGTTCCCGGACGTCCGCATGATCGCGGTCGACCAGTTCCAGGCCCCCGGCCAGGAAATCCCCAACGTCACGGCGCTGATTTTCCCCGAGGACCAGGCGGGCTATCTCGTGGGCGCCTTGGCCGCCATGGTCAGCAAGGCCGGCAAGATCGGGGCGGTGCTCGCGACGGACGCGATCCCGCCGGTCTGGCGTTTCGGCGAGGGCTTCCGCGCCGGCGTCGTCGCGACCAACCCCAAGGCCGAGCTCAACATCATCTATCACAACGACGTGGGCGTGGACCGCACCTTCACGGATCCCGAGTGGGGCAAGACCACCGCCCACTCGATGATCGACAAGGGCGTCGACGTCATCTTCGGCGGCGGCGGCAAGACCGGCAACGGCGCGCTGCTCGGCGCCGCGGAGAAGGACGTCCCCGCGATCGGCGTCGACACGGACCAGTACTTCACGGTCCCCGAGGCGAGAAAGGTCCTGCTCAGCAGCGCCATGAAGCGCCTCGACGACGGCGTCTTCGACCTGCTGAAGGCGTCGAAGGACGGTAGCATCAAGAGCGGCAACGTGCTCGGCAAGGCGGGCTACGCGCCGTTCCACGACATGGAGGCCAAGGTTGCGCCGGACGTGAAGGCCAAGATGGACGCGCTCGCCAAGAGCCTCGAGGATGGCACGGTCAAGACCGGCGTCGCGCCCGTGAAGCCGAACCCCTGAGGCTCGCCTTGACCGCCCTGCTGCGACCCCTTCTGGTCCCCGTCCTGGCGGTCTTCACGGCCCTCGTCGTGGGCGCGGGTGTCATCGCCGCCGCCGGCGCGAGCCCATGGGATGCCTACACCGGGCTCTTCCAGGGGGCCTTCGGCTCCGCGCGCGCGCTGAGCGAGACGGCGGTCTGGGCCACCCCCTACATCTTCGCGGGGCTCGCCGTGTCCCTGGCGTTCCATGCGGGTCTGTTCAACATCGGTGCCGAGGGACAGATCGCCGTCGGTGCGCTGACGGCCGCGCTCTTCGGCTACGGCCTGCCGCGGTGGTTCGGTTCGGACCTGCCCGCGCTCGTGCATCTGCCGATGACCCTGCTCGCCGGCGTGATGGGCGGCGGGCTCTGGGGCGCCCTGCCGGGCTGGCTGAAGGCCAGGACCGGCGCACACGAGGTGATCAACACGATCATGCTCAACTACATCGCGATCAACATGGTGAGCTTCCTGCTCAACGGCGCTCTGAAGGACCCCGAGCCGGGCAACGTCATCGCGCGCACGCCGTTGATCGCGGCCAGCGCCGAGCTGCCGACGCTGCTCGAGCGGTATCGGGTGCATTGGGGGTTTGTGCTCGCGCTCGTGCTCGCCGCCGGGGTGGCCTTCCTGTTGCGTCGCACCACGCTGGGCTTCGAGCTGCGCGCCGTCGGCAGCAACCCGGACGCCGCGGCGGCGGGCGGCATCCCGGTCGTGCGCACCACGGTGATCGCGATGGCACTTTCCGGTGGTCTGGCCGGTTTGGCCGGCGCGGTCGAGGTCACGGCGCTCAACCATCGACACGAGCTCGGATTCTCTGCCGGATACGGCTTCGACGCCATCGCCGTGGCCCTGCTCGGCCGCACCCACCCGGTCGGCGTGGTGCTCTCGGGGCTCCTGCTCGGCGCCATGCGCAACGGCGCGACCCGCATGCAGTTCCTCACCCAGATTCCGGTCGACGTGATCTCCGTGATCCAGGCCCTGATTCTGCTCTTCGTCGCCGCGGACGTCATCGTGCGCAAGCTCTACCGTCTTCGCACGCCGGGCGAGCGCGTGGCGCTGACCCGCGGCTGGGGGGCGTGAGCCACATGGAGCGTCGCCGTCTTCTCTTCATCGCCGCGATCATCTCCGTGCTGGTCGGCGTCGCAGCGTTCGTGGGCAGCGCGCGGGTGCCGCCGCTCCAGATCATCGCCAGCATGCTGTCGACGACCCTGGCGGTGGCCACGCCGCTGACCCTGGGGGCGCTCTGCGGTGTGTGGTGCGAGCGCGCTGGGGTGGTCAATATCGGCATCGAAGGCACCATGCTCACGTCGGCCTTCTTCGGCTGGACGGCGGCGACGGCCCTGGCGACCTTTACGGCCGCCCCGGCGGGCCTGTGCCTTCTCGGGGGCGTGGGCGCGGCGGTCGTGTCGGCGATGCTCGTCGGCCTCCTGCTCTCCGTACTCGCGGTGACGTTCCGGGTCGATCAGATCATCGCCGGCGTCGTCGTGGATCTGTTCGCGGTCGGCGTGACGGGGTTTCTGAACCGGCAGATGATGTTCGAGCACGGCGGTCTCTTCGGCGGCGTCGCGCCGCAGTCCGCCGGTGTGATGCCTCACGTGCGCATCCCCCTGCTGGCGGATCTGCCGGTCGTCGGGCCGATCTTCGACCAGCAGCCCATCGCCTTCGCGGGGCTGTTGCTGGTCGCGCTCACGCACTTCGTTCTGTTCTTCACGCGATTCGGGCTGCGGGTACGTGCGGCGGGTGAGCATCCGCGCGCCGCGGCGACCGTAGGCATCGACGTTCGGGCGGTGCGTCACCGCAGCGTCCTCATCGGCAGCGCGATCGCCGGCCTCGGCGGGGCGTACTTCACGCTGGAGAGCGTCCCGAGCTTTGAGCCGTTGATGACGAACGGACGCGGCTTCATCGCCCTGGCGGCCATGATCTTCGGGAACTGGACGCCCCTTGGGGCGCTCGGGGCCGCGCTGCTCTTCGGGAGCGCGCAGGCCCTGCAGATCAACCTCCAGTTCTTCCGCGAGGCCATCCCGGAGAGTCTGTCGTTCCTGCAGCAGTCGTCGATCGTGGGTCTGTTGCCCTACGTGCTCACCATGGTCGTACTGACCGGTGTGGTGGGCCGGACCACGGCGCCAGCGGCCGACGGCAATCCGGACGACGGGCGAGGCTGAGCATGACCACCCCCACGCCCGCGCTGGCCTGCACTGGCCTGACGAAGCGTTACGGCGCCCTCGTCGCCAACGACGCCGTCGACTTCGAGCTCCTGCCCGGCGAGATCCACGTCCTTCTGGGCGAGAACGGGGCCGGCAAGTCGACCCTGATGAACATGCTCTATGGCATGTCGGCGCCGGACGCCGGTGAGATCCGCCGCGAGGGCTGGACCGTGACGCTCGGCACGCCGACCGATGCCATCGCGCTCGGCATCGGCATGGTGCATCAGCACTTCATGCTCGTACCCGTATTCACGGTCACGGAGAACGTGATGCTCGGGGCCGAGGTCACGCGCGCCGGCGGGGTCCTGGAGCGCCGCAAGGTCGCTGACGAACTCCGCGCCCTCTCAGCCCGCTACGGCCTGGAGATCGACCCGGACGCGCGCGTGGACACGCTCTCGGTGGGCCAGCAGCAGCGGGTGGAGATCGTCAAGGCCCTCTACCGTAAGGCCCGTGTGTTGATTCTCGACGAGCCGACGGCGGTCCTGACGCCGCAGGAGGCCGACGCGCTCTTCGGTGTCATGCGGGACCTGCGCGCCGAGGGCGTCTCGATCGTCTTCATCACACACAAACTCCGCGAAGTGCTCGCCGTGGCCGACCGCATCACGGTCATGCGCGGCGGCCGGATCGTGGGCGCCACCACGCCCTCGGAGACGGACGAGGCTGGCCTGGCCACGTTGATGGTCGGGCGGGATGTCTCGTTGCGGGTCGAGAAGCGCGTCGCGGCTCCCGGCCCGGACGTCCTCGTGCTGGAGAACGTCTGCGTCGAGGACCATCGCGGCATCGAAGTCGTGCAGGATCTGTCGCTTCGCGTGCGCGCCGGGGAGATCCTGGGCATCGCCGGTGTGCAGGGCAACGGTCAGACGGAGCTGGTCGAGGTCGTTACCGGCCTGCGGCGGGCGGCACGCGGTCGGCTGACCCTCCTCGGCGACGACGTCACCCGCGCCACTCCGGGGCACCTCTTGGACGCAGGCGTCGCACACGTGCCCGAGGATCGCCATCGGCACGCGCTCATCATGGGGTGGTCGATCGCGGACAACCTCGTCCTCGGTCGCCACGACCGTCCGCCGTTCGCGCGTTTCGGCCTGCGCCGGTTCGCTGCGGTCGCCGAGAACGCGCGGCGTCTGTTCGCGGCGTTCGACATCCGGGGCTCTGGACCCGAGGCGACCTGTCAGAGCCTCAGCGGCGGCAACCAGCAGAAGGTCGTGCTCGCGCGGGCGCTGAGCGGCACGGTGCGGCTCCTCGTGGCCAACCAGCCGACGCGTGGCGTAGACGTCGGCGCGATCGAGCAGCTCCACCGGGAGATCGTGGCGGCCCGGGATGCGGGCGCGGCCGTGCTTCTGGTCTCCGCCGAGCTGGACGAGATCCTGGGCCTGGCGGACCGCATCGTGGTGATGTATCGCGGCCGGGTGGTCAGCGAGGTCGACGCCGGAGCGGCGACGCGTCCGGCGCTCGGCCTGGCGATGGCCGGGGGGGTCGGGGCCCAGGGGGTGTGAATTCCCACACTCCAGGCGGTGTCGGCGCGCGTGCTACGGTGCTGGCCCATGAACGCCAACCTGCTCATCGACATGGTCGTCCGCCAGACGATCGTCTTCATCGCGCAGCTCGCCACCGCGCCCGGGACGCGGGCGTCCCTCGTCCACGTGGCGGACCGGGTCTTCGGTGAGCTGGTCGCCGAGCTGCGACAGCAGGGCATCGGCGCCAAGGTCATTGCCAGCATGTTCGGCATGGCGCTGAGCACTTGGCAGCAACGCGTGCGACGCAGTCAGGAGAGCGCGACGGAGCGCGGCCGGACCCTGTGGGAGGCTGTCCTCACTCACGTGGGGGACCATGAGCGGGTCACGAAGCTGGAGATCCTCGAGCGTTTCCGCCACGACGACGAGGGGATGGTCCGCGCGGTTCTGCGCGAGCTTCAGGAGTCGGGGCTCCTGTCCGTTGCCGGTCGGGGTGACGCCGCCGTGTACCGGGTCGAGCCCCTCGCTACCGGTACCGCCGAGCCGGACGCCCTGGCGGCCTTGCTCCGTGTCGCGGTCTACCACGCCGCGCCTGCCACCGCGGACATGCTCACCCGGCAGACGGGGGCCGCGCCGGAGGCGGTGGTCGCGGCCCTCCACGCGCTGGAGGCGGCCGGCGAGATCACGCGGTCGACGGACCTCACCGGGACGGTGACCTACACCTGCGAGTCCTACCTGATCCCGCTCGCGGCGAGCGCGGGCTGGGAGGCGGCGGTGTTCGACCACTTCCAGGCGGTGGTGGCGACGCTGTGCGCGCGGATCGCGCTGGGCTCGGCGCGCACGCAGGCGACGGACGAGACGGGCGGCAGCACCTACAGCTTCGACCTCTTCGCGGGACACCCGCGCGAAGACGAGGTCCGCGGACTCCTGCGGGAGATGCGGGGGCGCCTCTCCGCCCTGCGAGCGGCGGTCGACGCCGACACGGCGCGGCTCGGCGGCCTCCCGCCTGGGATCGGCGCCGCCAAGGTCACGTTCTACTTCGGTCAGATGGTGCAGGGCGACGAGGCCTGGGAGAAACCTCGAGCCCCGTGACAGCGCCTCAGCTCGCGATCTTCAACGCCCGGTCGACCCGGTGCCACTCCCCCAACGGCGTGACGACGACCTCCCCGAGCCCGTAGAGAACGCTGAGCAGGTGCGCGGCGCGGCCGTGGCTCAGCCCCGCGTGATGCGCCGCCTCGGCGGAGGTGCGACCGGGCCCGTCCAGGGCCTCACGCAGGCGCTCGAGCGCGTCGGGGGCGGCGTCGTTTACACCGGCGGGCTCTGCGCCGGGCCCGAAGGGCTGACCGTCGGCGTGGCAGAATCGGGCGGTGCCGTCCGTCACGACGAGCAGGAGCGTCCGCTCGTGAATCGCGCGGTGGTGCATCGGGCACAGCGGCAGGAGGCCGCCCTCTCCCCACGTGGGGCCCTGGCTGCGCGGCACGACGTGGTGAATGTCGAGGAACTGGCGGCTTCGGCAGTGCGGCACGGCGCAACGGTCGCCGAATCGGTGGATCACGCGTCGGCGAACCGCGGGCGAGACGACGTGGGTGAGTCGGTCCGATGGCTCGGAGGCGGCCGTCGCGTTTGTGGACGCCGGCCCCACGGTCAGCAACTCCGCGTCGCAGGCGGCCATCTCGGCCGTCGCGGGATCGACCTCCGTTTCCCCCACGTGGGGAACGGCGACCTCGCTGCGGCCGGTGTGGACCACGACGCGGTACCGGGTGTCGGCCGCCGCCGGCGCGGGTACCTGCGGTGCGTCCTCCGACGCGAGCAGGCGGCGCGCCATCTCGGTCAGCAGTTGTGCGTCCGACGTCTCGACGCCGTGCTCGCCCTCCAGTCGCAGCAGCCGAAGCGCGCGGCGCACGATCTCTGCGTCGGCCACGTCGAGTTCGAAGCGCAGAACACTGCGGACAGGGCCGCGGGTCAGCTGCGTCCGCGTATCTGGCGGCTTCTCCCCCGGCCGCGTGTGCGCCACGAGCGCCTCCAGGTCGCGGCTCGTCGTCGTCCGGGCGCGTGCGACCCACTCTTCGTCCGTCTCCGCCGTGGCGACCTTGATGAGCTCCCGCGCCTTGGTCCACCCGAGCTGCCCGGTGGCGAACGCCGCGGCGAGCGCGGGCAACTTCGGCAACTTGCGGCCGATCGCCACGAGCTCCATGGTGTGTCTCGGCGTCAGGTCCAGCTCGACCTCGGCGTATTGTACGACGCTGCTGTGCCCGCGCTCGGCATAGAGTCGGGACGCGTGCAGGCGGCACAGCAGGACGGCGAGGTCGTGTTCGGCGGACGCGTGGGCGCTCCGCGCGCGGCGCAGCGCGATGTGAATGCTCTCGGTCGACATGGGGGCCCCAAGTGAGCGGTTGTTCGCCGCTGAAGGTAGGGACCGAAGTGGCGGTTGGCAAGGGCTGTATAGACTAAAAACCAGGTTTTTTGTCCATTGAAATTTTGCACCCTGAGTCATGAGGGTGGGAGCCGACGCTCCTTGGCCCGCGGGGGGGGCGTGCTACGGTGGCCCCATGAAGCCCGCTCGTCTCAGCCCCGTCGTCCTCGTCTTCGCCCTTGCCGCCCGATTGATCCTCGCGACCCTCGCGGCATTCGTCATGTCCGCCTGCCAGGCCGATCCGCAGTCGCCCTCGCCCAGCGTCTCCGGCGAGTCCCACTTCCTCAGCCCCTGCGTGGCGTCCGCCGATTGTGCCGCAGGGCTGGAGTGCCTCTGCGGCCTGTGCACGGTGGCCTGCGTGGACGATGCATCCTGCGAACCCGTCGAGTCGGGCGCCGTTTGCGCCGTTGCGTCGGCCTGTGGCGCCGCCGGGCGAACCTGCGCACGCGCACCCGCTCGGGCGGATGTGGCGTTCGATGCCACGTGTGATGGAGGTTCGTGTGGATCCATCGACGCCCGGCCAGCGCCGGACCCGGACGCGGGCGCCTGTGGCACCGTGCCCCGCAGCCTGGGCCTCACGCTCTCGCCGATCCCGAGCGGCCCGGTGACGGGCAGCATCGTTTCGCTCGAGGCCACGCCGGGCGCCCTCCGTTACACGATCCGCGATGGAACCGGCGCGCAGACGCAGTACACCCTGACCGGACCGTTCGCCGACCTGCCCGCCGACGCCGCGCCGACGACGGGTCAGGTCTACATCCGCATGTACGGCGAGGCGTTTCTCTTCGAGGCCGGGCCATGCACCTGGGAACCCCTGCGCGCGATGGCCGGCACGTGGACGGAGCTCGCGCCGTGGCTCGGGGCGGAGCCGGGGCCGGAACTGGCGTGCGACCCGGACGCTGCCTGCCCGCGGGACTACGCTCGAAGCTTCGGGTACGGAGAGACGCTCCGGCCGGGGGAGCGTCGGGACATGCTCACGTCGACGGTGACGCTCGGGCAGAACTACGGCTGCCCGGAAACGCCGGGGTCGGCCTCACGAATCGAGTGGCTCTCCGTTCCCCGGCACGACGCCGCCGAGTGTGCCGGCGACTGGTCGAACCGTTGGAACCCTGCGTTCGAGCTGACCGTTTCGCTGCGGCCCGAAGCGCTTGCGGCCGAGCCGGACCTTGCCTCCGACCTGGACGCGCTCTTCGACTGCGACGTCGACGTCGCGGCGGCGGATGGCCTCGAACTGGTCCCGACCGACTCGATGAACCCGGCGTCGGTGGTGGCCTGGGCAGGCATCACCTGGCACTCGACGCTGCCGCGCCCGGCCCTGAGACCGCCGGTCCGCGCGCATGTGCGGCTCCAGGGCTACGGCTGGTGGCAGAATCTGAATGTCGAGTTGTGGGACGCCGCCGGACTCGCCCTGGTCGCCGTGGACGCGCAGCCCAACCAGGCAGCTGAGGAGCTCACTGGCGTGCGGCTCGCCCTCGCCCCGCCGACGTGTCTCACAACTCGGAATCGCGGCCTGCCCGACGTGTGGGCCGCCGAGGGGCATCCGATCACCGTCAGCGACGACGGGGCCACCGCCACGTGGCTGCCCGGCGAGACCGAGGTCACGCTGGCCGGGCGGACCTTCGATCTGGATGTCTGCAGCGCTCACACCTGGGCGGAGACCTGCTCCACCGACGACCCGAACGGGTGGCTCGGCTTCGTGATGCGCCGCCGGGAGTAGTGTGGGATCCCACGCTACTTGGCCCGCGAACGCGCGTGCTACGGTGACTCCATGAAGCCCGCGCGTACCAGCCCCGTCGTCCTCGTCTTCCCCCTCGCGGCCCTCGCGGCAATCGTCATGTCCGGCTGCCAGGCCGATCCGCAGTCGCCCTCGCCCAGCGTATCCGGCGAGTCGCACTTCTTGGCGCCCTGCGCTGAATCCGCCGAGTGCGCCGCCGGGCTGGAGTGCCTCTGCGGGCTATGTACCGTTGCCTGCGACGCGGACGAGGCCTGCGCGGCCGAGTCCTCAGGCACGCGCTGCGTCGACCCGGCGACCTGCGAAGGTGGCGCCCGCATCTGCGCGCAAGGCTGCGAGACGGACGCCGACTGCGGCGACGGTTCCGAAACTGGCGGGCTCTCGTGTCTCGAAGGGGCCTGCGTCGCGGCCTCCGGCGTGGGCGAGAACTGCGCCGGTGGCGAGTGCCCCGTGCAGGCGCTGGCCGACAACCCCTGGTGCGGCGCCGACTGCCCGGCCCTGGCCGACCTGAGCCGGGGCTGCATCGGCTCGCACACCGAGCAGGACTGCACGTTCTGCGGCGAGACCTACGTCCGCATCGGCAGGAACGACGGAGCGACGCTTTACTACCGCCCGACGGGCGAGGTCGCGGCGGTCGCCGAGCGCGGACTCGACGCGGCGTGCGACGAGACGTGGTCGGGCCTGGACCTCTCGACCTGCGTCGACCAGGGCGAACCGCGCGAGGTGCTCTGCGAGGGCCAGGGCGAGCCGCCCACGGGCCCAGGGCTGGTCTTACTCTCCCTCACGTGGGGGTGGGGTCCCTGCGAGCCAGCGCCGCTGCTCCCGGACGCCCCGCAACTGCTCGGCGCCTGCACGTACACGCTCGGCGTCCGCGCGCCCCACACCCTGGTCCTCAGCGACTCCCTCGGCACGCTCGAGTTCGACCTCACGCCCGCGGAGTTCGCCACGGTCGAAATCCCCACGTGGGGGCCGGGCTTCCAGGCGATCCTCGATCACGCTGAGCCCTGCCAGGGCCAAATGGAGGGTGGCGACTACCTGACCTTCCAGCGCGATGGCGAGGACCCCATCGACATTCGCAACTTCACCAACTGCCAGCCCGAAGCCACCGTGTCCGCCATCATGGACGCCCTGCGCGCCCTGCTCGGGGCGCACCTGTTCTGTCCCGCCGACGGCCTGCCCGGCCTCGTCCCGCTGCCGATCCGGGCGCTCTGCTTCGCCTGCGACGACTGCGCCCGCACCGATTGCCAGGGCGTGATCGTCGAACGCGGCGCCGAGTCGTACTGCGTCGGTCCCGACTCACTGCGCTTCAACTGCCCCGCGTCGAGGCCCGTGCGCGCGCGCCTCAACGGCACGGCAGTCTGCGCCGCGGAGCCCGGCGTGCCCGACGACTGGACCCCGCGCCAGGTCGCCCGCGAGGCGCTCCAGACGGCGCTGATCCAGTCCCAAGCGTCCATCGTCCGCCTCGAAATGCCCGCCGAGGCGACCCACTTTCCGGGCCTGCCGGGCGGCAGCCGCGTCGAAGGCACGGCGGTGATCGCCGACCCCGGCACAACGTGGTTCAGCGGCGACGAGGGCCCGATCTCCTGCGGTGAGTCCTTCTCGCACCTGGAGATCGAGCCGGCGAGCGAGGGCATCGGCTTCTTCGTCACCGCCTGGAACAACGTGGTCGAGTGCGGTCAGCCCCAGGGGGCGATCTCTTGGGAATTCCCGGAGCCCGCCCCGTTCACACTGCCCGACCAGCCCGGCGTGTACCCGGTCGTCCTGGGGCAGCCCGGGGACAGCACCGCCGGGCCGATCCTCCTGGTCGAGCGGGGCGACGCGTGCCCCGCAGAGCCGCCCCCGCTCGACACATGCGCGACGGGTTTCCTCTTCGCCGAATGCGGCGGGGCGCTGCCTCCGGCGATCTTCTGCACGGCCCAGGACGCCCCCTGCCTCTGGTTCTCGGGCGGTTGCCCGGCCGCGGGGTACACTCAGCCCGTGGAGTGCGACCCCACGGACCGGACCTGCCCGGCGTACGGCACCGGCTGGGGCCCCGAGCCCTGGGACCGCGCGCGGGACATGGTGCTCCCATTGACCGTCGACCCGGCGTTCCAGGCGCCCGCCGAGCCGAGTGTCGTCTGCACGTGCGACACACCGCCGTGCCTGGGCGCGGGCAACGGTCTTTGCAACGACGCCCTGACCGAGCGATACCTGTACAGCACGCCCGAGGTGACTGACCCCGGGGCGCCGCGGAACGGCCTCGTCGTCGCCTGGCTCATCCCCGACGGCCCCGAGCTCGGCCTGACCGGCGGTCGGCTCTGGGTCCTCGAAGCCGACCCCGACCTGGCCCACGCCCGGGTCTGCCTCTTCCAGACCAGCGACGCCGAGAACGGCGGCCCGCCTTCCTGCGCGATCTCCGGCGAGGTCACCTTCGACCGCGAGGTCCGCACGCGGGGCGATGCCGCCGCCTTGCACGGTCGGGCGCAGGCCACCTTCGAGCACGTCCCGGGCAACCCCGGCGAGACCATCGTGATCGACGCCCGCTTCTGACCCCGCCCTACCCGTTCGTCCCCACGAACCGCCGCCACGCCCACTGCACCGGAAACCCGGCGAGCATCACCCCCAGCGCGAACACGGCCGTCCGGTCGGCGTCGAGCAGCGCGCCGGCCATCAGGCACCCGGCGCCGACCAGGAACACGATGGGGACCAGCGGGTACAGCGGCACGCGGAAGGGCCGTGGCAGGTCCGGCTCGGTGCGGCGCAGGCGGAACACGGCCAGCACCGCCAGCATGTAGAAGGGGAAGAAGCCGACGACGAACGCGTCCGTGAGCTGCTCGAACGTGCGCGAGGCCACGTACCCGGCGCCCACCACCGCCGCCACGCCGATGGCCCGCGCCGGCACCGCGTGCCGCTCCGACACCCGCCCGAGCGCGGCGATGAACAGACCGTCCGCCGCCAGGGGCACGAACACGCGCGGAGCCGTCAGCAGGTTGGTCATGCACGCGCCGATGCACGAGACGAAGATCAGCGTGCCCAGCAGCGACCGGCCTACGTCCCCCAGGGTCAGCGTGGCCAGATGCGCCGCCGGCATGTGTTCACCCACGGTGGAGCGCCGCAGGCCGTCGAGCCCCAGCGTGCGGGCGTACCCCAGGTTGGCCAACAGATAGATGACCAGGATGGCCAGCGTGCCCAGGATCAGCGCGCGGGGCAGTGTGCGCGCGGGGTCCCGCACCTCGCCGGACACCCGCGACAGATCCGCCCAGCCATCGTACGACCACATCACGGACACGAGCGCCGTGAAACACCCCGCCAGCGTCGGTGTCGTCAGGAACGTCGGCGCGTCGGCGGGCACCGGCACCGTCGCGCCCGCTGCCAGCGGCGCGAACAGACCCAAGAGCGCCAAGAGCGCCACGCCCAGGTACTTCGCCGCGGCGACGCCGGACTGCACCTGGGTCGACGACCGCACGCCAAACAGATTGGCGACCGCGCAGGCGGCCAGGATCCCGACCGCCACGAGCGACTCCCGCGTTCGGTCCGGCGCGGCGCCCGTGAGCGCGGACACCGCCTCGGCGGCCAGCCGCGCGAAGCTCCCCAGCGCACTCGGGATGAGCAGCACGAGCATCGTCCACCCGAACAGGAACGCCACGGAGCGCCCCCACGCCCGGCGCAGGTACTCGTAGATGCCGCCGGTGCGGGGCAGGGCGGCGGCCAGCTCCGCCAGCGTCAGCGCGCCGCACAGCGCGATCACGCCGCCGGCCACCCACACCAGCATGTAGGCCTCCAGCGAGCCCGCGAGGCGCGCGACCTTGGCCGGTGTCTTGAAGATCCCCGTGCCGATCGTCGCGTTGACGACGATCAGTACGCCCGCGAGGGGCCCGATGGCGCGCAGCAGGCGCCCTTCGTCCGTGGATGGCATGCCGGCCATCATGGCCCATGTGCCCGCGGGGCGCTATGCTCGCCCCGTTTTGCGATCCCACGACCCGGCCTCGCCGCCCCCCCTCCGGCCCCATGTCTTCGCCCTCGAGGGTTTCTTCACCGACGCCTTCTCGACCCTGACGACGGGCGCGGTCCTCGCCGGCTTCGCTCTGTCGCTGCAGGCGGGACCCATCGCGATGTCGCTCCTGTGGGGGCTGCCGTACCTCGCGCAGTTGGGTCAGCTCGCGGTGCCGCTTCTGGAGCGGCGGCTCCCCTCGCGCAAGAGCTACATGGTCCCGGCGGTCGTCTTCGGGCGTCTGCTGTGGCTCGTGCCCACGGGTCTCGTGGCGGTGGGGCTGCACGGCACCGGCGCGCTCGTGGCCGCGATGGCCGCGGTGCTCTGCATGGCCTTCCTGAACATGCTCGGCCAGAACGGCGTGTCGGCCTGGCTGGCCGAGATCGTGCCCTCGGAGCAGCGCGCGCGCACCTTCGCGCCACGCCATCGGGCGGCGGCCGCCGCCACCCTCGTCCTGTCGCCCCTGGCGGCGCTCGTGCTCGACCGCTTCGACGCGCCGGACAGTCGCCCGCTGGCCTTCGGGGCCATCGGCGTGACCACGGCGCTCCTGGGCGCTGCGGGCGGGCTCACGCTGCTGCGCTGGCCCGAGCTCGAACGGACCGCCCCCGGCCCGGACCCGACCCCCGGCCCGACCTATGGCGCGCAGGTCCGCGAGGTCGCCCGCGAGCCCGGGTTCCGGCGCTGGCTGCTCTTCAATATGGTCTGGAACTTCAACATCGGGCTGCCGCTGGCGTTCTGGCAGGTCTTCATGCAGCAGCGGCTGGGCATGTCGTTCCTGGCCATCTCCAGCCTCGTGGTCATCCAGCTGTCGGTGCGCATGGCGAGCACGCGGTTCTGGGCCGAGCGCATCGCGCGGCACGGTGCGCGCCGCATCCTGGCGGCCTGCGCGCTCGCGCTGTGCATCATGCCCATCGAGTGGTGTTTCGTGCGGCCCGACTTCCTGGCCATCGTCTTTTGGGACAGCGTGCTCTCGGGCTTCCTCTGGTCGGGTTTCCTGCAGGCGTTCTTCATCCTGCCGATGGAGCTTCTGCCCGAGCCGCGGCGCAGCCTCGGCCTGGGCCTCGCGGCATTCGCCGGCGGCGCCACGCTCTTCGCCGCCACGCTCCTCGGCGGCGCGTTCATGCGGGCGGTCGGCACGGAGAGCCTCGACAGCTTTCGCGTGCTCTTCGCCACGGCGGCCCTGCTCCGCATCGGCTCGGGGCGCCTGGCGTTCCGGCTCTTCTCGCCGGACTCCACGCCGCGCGGTGTGTTCCGCGCGGTGGGTGCGGTGCTCAGGCCGCGGTGACCGGCACGTGTTTCGCGATGAGCGCGTTCGCCGCGGCGGGGTTCGCCTTGCACTCGAGCAGCGCGCGCAGCAGCAGCGGTGCGACCACGGTCGCATCCGACTCGATCACGAACATCGGCGTGTCGCGCGTGAGCTTGTCCCAGGTGATCTTCTCGTTCGGCGTCGCGCCCGAGTAAGACCCGTACGAGGTCGTCGAGTCGGAGATCTGACAGAAGTACGCCCAGGGCTTCACCGGCTCGGCCAGGTCGTACTTGATCGAGGGCACGACACAGATCGGGAAGTCACCGGCGATGCCGCCGCCGATCTGGAAAAAGCCCACGCCGGCGCCCTCGGAGAGCACTTTGTACTGATCGTAGAAGGCCGCCATGTATTCGATGCCGGACTTCACGATCAGCGCGGAACACTCGTTCGTCTTCACATGGGACGCGAAGATGTTGCCGAAGGTCGAGTCTTCGCAGCCGGGCACTACGATGGGCAGGTTGGCCCGGGCGGCGGCCAGGAGCCAGCACTGCTCGGGATCGCCCTCGTAGGTATCCGGGCTGATCGCCTGGATCAGATCGTAGAAGTATTCGTGCCAGAACCGCCGTGTGCCCGACGCCGTGGCCTGCGTCCACATGGGTACGATGATCTCTTCCACGGCGCGGAAGGCCTCGTCCTCGGGGATGCTGGTGTCCGTGACGCGCCGCATGCGCTCCTCGAGGATGCGCGTGTCGTCGTCCTTGGTGAAGTAGCGGTAGTCGGGGAAGTCCTTGTAGCTGTGGTGCGCCACGAGCCGGAACAGGGATTCTTCCAGATTCGCGCCCGTAACGGACAGACCGTGGATCAGCCCGGCGCGGATGGCCGGCGCCAGGGTGATGCCGAGCTGCGCCGAAGACATGGCGCCGGCGACGGCCCAGAACATGCGGCCGCCGCCCTCGATGTGTCGCCAGTAGGCGATCAGGGCGTCGCGCGTGGCCCGCGCGTTGAAGTTCTTGTAGTTCTCGAGCACGAACTCGAGGATCGGGAGCTGGGACGTGGACATGAAGAGCTACCTGTGCGGGTCTAGCGGGGGGGATACTTCGAGCGAATGCCCGTGAGGGTGGTGGCGCCGGGCTCGCGGCCCTGCATCACGCTCAGCCACTTCCAGGCGTTGGGATCGAGGAACCGGGCGTCGTCCTCGAGCACGCCCGTGAGGATCGCGTCGAAGAGGGCGGCGTCGGAGAGGTTTGCGGCGTCTGGCGGCAGGAGGGCGTCGTCGGCGCGGAGTGTGATCTCCACGTTGCGCTCGCCGGTGAACTGCGCGTTGGCCGTCGAGGTGTCCACGGAGAACAGCGAGAACCCGAAGGCCCCGGCCTCGTCGAGCGCGACGTAGGTCTCGTAGTCGGCGTCGAGCAGGACGTGCACCGCCGGCGTCTGGCCGTCCGTGCGCCAGACGTCGATGCGCGCGAGCACGACGGGGAACGAATCGCTGCCGTCGACGCCCGCGAACTCGACGGGCTCGCCGACCACCTTGTGTGCGTACTTGCCGCCCATGGATCGTCGCTCGCTTTCGCTCAGCCGGCCGCGGCCGCCGAGAACTCTTTGGAGATGTCGATGAACGTGCCGATCGCCACGTTGGCTTCGACGGGGCCGACCGAGTTGCCCGTGCCCGTGCCGACCTGGGTGATGTTCTTCAACCGCGCCGAGCAGGTGGTCAGGGCGCCGTTCGTCCAGGTGAAGCTGGCCTCGAGGCCCTGCAGGTAGTCGACGTGTTTGCTGTGCATGCCCATCATGCCGAACGTGGTGATCATGGCGTTCGCCAGGCCGCTGATCTGGGGGATCTCCCTGCCCTCCTTGGCGCCGTTGACGGCGGTGTAGAGGTTCTTCACGGCCTTGAACATGCCCTGCGCTTCGGCGAGTTTGCTGCCCGTGCGATTGGCGAGGCCGCGCGGCACGGAGAGCTGGCCGCCGAGGTCGAGCTTGATGACGTCCTGGCCGCCTTCGCGGCGCCGCTTGGCCACGCGGACCTTGGCCAGGTTGTTGCCGTTGGCCACCATGACCTCGCCGGCGACCTCGGCGAACTTCTTGGCCTTCTTGTTGTCCACGTCCTCGAGGCCGACGCGGCCCTCGAGCGTGCCCTTGGCCTTGGCGTGACCGACCTCGCCCTCGGCGTCCCCCACGATGGCCACGCTCGACTCGAAGCCGACCTCGGGGTTGTTGTGGAAGAACGCGCCGTAGGCGGCGTGGAACTCCAGGACCTTGTCCTTGCCGACGCGCGCGATGGCGATCTTGGCCGCCTCCCAGGTGCCGTAGATGGGGATCAGGGCCTTGGCGAACTCCCAGCGGCTGGGGCCCTCTTTGGCGAGGCGGGCGAGCTCGTGGACCTGCTCGTCGACACCCATCGTCTGCAGGCCGAGCAGCAGGTTCTGCTTCAGGCAGTCGACGAAGGCGGCGCCGAGGTCCTCCCCCGTGAGTTTGACCGCCGTCTGCAGGCGGACGGACGCCTTGATGATCTTGAACAGCTCCCAGCCGAGGCCGGCGTCGACGGAGACCTGCAGCTCCTTCTTGCCCTCGGCCGTGCAGGCGTAAGTGCCCTTCAGGCCGAGTTTGCCCATGGCGCCGGGGAGCTGGGGAATGGGCACGTCCGCCCAGACCTCGATCTCGGCGAACTCGCCGCGCTCGACCTTGAACGACTGCAGGTACTGCCCCATCGCCTCGAGGCTGCCCATCTTGGCGGGCGGCTTGGGCGCCTTGGTGCGTGCCTTGGGCTCGGGGGCCGCGGCCTTGCCGGGCTCGGCCTTCTCCGTCTTGGCGAGCTGCCCCATGTACTGGCGCTGCGCGGCGGCCTGGCCTTGCTGCTGAGCCGGCGCCTGGACGGCCGACTGGGGGGCCGCGGCGGCGGGCGCGCGGGCGGCGGAGGACTGCGTCGGTTCTTTTTTCGCGGGCGTGGGCATGGGTGGCTTCCCGGGGCTGTCGAGTCGCGAAAGGGTAGTGAAATGCCGGTCGTTTTGACAGTCCGACGCGCTCGGCGCGTCCGGCGGCTCAGGCGGGCCGCGCCGGCGCGTAGCGGACGCGCTCGCCCACGCGGACACCGAGCGTCAGGGCGATGTCGCGGGGCAGGTCGACCTGGGTGTCGTCGCTCTCGGCCGTGCGCAGGTTGCCCAGGCAGCAGCGGAACTCGAGCTTGCCGTTGCTGATCAGGTAGGTCTCGGGCAGGCCGACCTCGGCCACGATGTCCCGCACCGTGGCCACGCGGCTGTCGCGGATCGTGCGGATGCGGCTGCGCTCGGCGGCGACGAGGGGCCCGGCGTCGAAGATGTCCACGTGGTCGCCGAACTGGAAGCCCTCCTGCTCGAGCAGCCGCAGGGCGGGGCGCGTCTCGACGTGCACCTGCCCGATCACGGCCTGGACCGAGAACGGCAGCATCGGGATGTAGATGGGGTGCTTGGGCATCAGGTCGGCGATGAACTTCTTGTCCGCGGCGCTGAGGACGTCCGCGCGGGCGAACTCCATGTCGAAGAAGTGGCGCCCCACGGCCTCCCAGAAGGGGCTGTCGTCGTCCGGCGTGAGCACGCCGCGCATCTCGGCGATGATCCGGTCGTCGAAGCGGTCCGGGGCGTCCGCCATGAAAAGGAACCGCGACAGCGACAGCAGGCGACCGTTGCCCCCGCCGCGGAACTCGGCGGAGAGGAACAGGGTGCCGATCTCGCTCGGCCCGGCGTGGTTGGCGTCCAGGTGCAGCGTGGGGATCTCGCGGCGCACGCCGAGCTCCGGGCTCTCGTGCACCGTCGTCTCGACCGCGTAGCTGTAGAACGGGTCGAAGCCGCCGACCTTGGCCACCATGCCGCAGGTGCCGGCCAGGGCCCCGCTGCGCAGGTCCTCCATTACGAACAGGTAGGCCTCGCCCCCGGGTTTGACGGGCTCCGTCGCCAGGGCGTGGACGGAGCGCAGCACGCGGTCTTTCAGCAGCCGGCGGTCCGGTGGCAGGGTGGTCAGGCCGATGCCGGCGCTCTCGGCGAGGCGGACCAGAGCGTCGACGTCATCGGTTCGGGCGGGGCGGACGACCAGCATCGGGGCTCACTTCGCGTTCGACTCGTCTTCGAGGACCACGGCGGCGACGAGGCGCTCCATGGCTTCACGCATGCGGCCGACCATGCGCTCGGCGACGAGATCCATCAACTTGAAGGCGAAGGGGCTGCCCGCGCCGAAGACCTGGTCGAAGTCGGCCTTGGCGAGCTCACCCACGCGGGCGCCCTCGGGGCCGGCGCAGACCGTGGCCGAGCGCGGCCCGCCGTCGAGCAGGGCGACCTCGCCGAGCATCTCGCCGGGCAGGGCGAGGCCCACCTCGCGACGCTGACCGGCGGCGACGTCGAGCTGAATCGAGAGCGCGCCGTGCAGCACGATGTGGCAGGTCGAGCCGCGTTCGCCCTGGCGGTAGAGCTCCTCGCCGGCGGCGAGTTTGCGCTCCTTCAGCGCCAGGGCCAGGACCTCGAGCTCCTTGGGCGACATCATCTGGAAGACGGGCAGGTTGGAGAGCTGCATGGCAGCGATGGTGCTCACGTGGGGGCTCCCGGGCTCAGGCGAACATGTTGCGCAGGGTGTCCCAGAGAGAGCCGCCGCCGGCGGGGGCGGCGCCGCCGACCTGCGAGACCTCGGCGAGCACCTGGGAGCGTTGCGTCAGGCGGTCGTGCTCGATGAGCAGGTTGTTGCTGCGCAGGCGGTCGCACATCATGAGCGCCACGTTGCGGATGATGCGGTAGGCGGTCGGGTTGTTCTGCCGGCGCAGGGCCGCGAACTTCTCGCCGTCCAGCCGCCACAGGCGCGAGGGCTCCAGCGCCCGCACGCGCAGGCCGCGCGGGGCCGGGTCCACCAGGGCGAGCTCGCCCACGGCCGTGCCGGGGCCCAGGCGGGCGACCTCGAGCACGCGCTCGTCCGGCCGGGGGATCTCGACGCGCAGCAGGCCCTGGCGCACGAGCCAGGCGCCGTCCGGGGCGGCGCCGCGGTCGAAGAGCACGCCGCCGGCCTTGTCGATGACGAACGGCTCGAGCAGGCCGCGCACCACGCCGAGCTCGACCTCGTTGAGGGAGCGGAAGAGCGTGTACGTGCGCAATTCGCGGATTTCGGGGTCGATTTCTCGGGGCGAGGACATGGGCTTGCCTTTAGCGGATTCCACCGCGGCGGAAAAGGCGATTCCGGCGCCCTTTTGCTATCGTCCCGAGTCATGCAGACACGATCCGGACACTTCACCGCGGCTCGCGCCGTGAGCCTGGCCGCCCTTGCGTTCGTCGCCGCCTGCGGCGACACCGCCACGAGCCTGGACAAAGCGGACGTGCTCGTCACGGACGCCGCCGCGCCCGACGCCTTCCGGCCGCCCCTGGACGCGCTCTCGCCCGACCTGGGCGGCGGCGAGCGGCTGCGCGAGTTCGGCGAGCCCTGCGAAGAGGACGTCGAGTGTGTCTCGGGCTACTGCATCGAGGGCCCCGAAGCCGGGCGCATCTGCACGCAGTTCTGCGGGGACTGTCCCGAGGGCTACGACTGCACGCTCATCGGCAACACCGGCGCCGACCAGATCTTCGTGTGCACCGTGGACCAGCCCGATCTGTGCAAACCCTGCCAGACCGACCGCGACTGCGATGACACCGAGGACCTTTGCCTGACCATTGGCAACGGCCAGTTCTGCGGCGAGGACTGCGCCGCGGACGGCCTGTGCCCCGAGGGCTACGTGTGCGCGGACGCGTTCGCGGACGACGGCGTGACGATGCGCGGTCGGCAGTGCATCCCCGCCGGCGGCGAGGGCTGTGTTCCCTGCCGCGACGCGGACGGCGACGGCTTCGGCGACGGCGGTGGCTGCCGCGGGGCCGACTGCGACGACGGCGATCCGACAGTCTACACCGGCGCGCCCGAGGTCTGCGACGGGCGGGACAACAACTGCAACTCGCGCGCGGACGAGCTCGAGCTCATCGAGCTGCCCGTGGACCTGCCGGACTGCCGCGCCGAGGGCGTGTGCGCCGGCTCGGCCAACCGCTGCCGCGAGGGCGCCTGGAGCTGTGACTACCCGGCGACCCATGAAGCCGGCGACGAACGGACCTGCGACCTGCTGGACAACGACTGCGACGGGCAGGCCGACGAGGGCTTCGATCTGCTCGCCGATCCGGAGAACTGCGGGCTGTGCGGGCAGGTGTGCGCCTTCGCCAACGCGGCCGCCCAGTGTGTCGACGCGCAGTGTGAGCGCGGCCCCTGCGAGGCCGGGTGGAACGACGTCGACGGCAACGCCGGGAACGGCTGCGAGTATCTGTGCGTGCCGAGCTTCGGCGGCGTCGAGGTCTGCGACGGCCTGGACAACGACTGCAACGGCCGCATCGACGAGGGCTTCGAGGGCGGCGAGGTCTGTGACGGTGAGGACAACGACTGCGACGGCCAGGCCGACGAGGACTGGGACCTGCAGACGAGCGTCGAGCACTGCGGGCGGTGCGGGCGCGCCTGCGCCGGCGCCCACGCCCCGGCATCCTGCGAGGCCGGCGAGTGTGTCCTGGGCGTCTGCGAGGTCGGCTGGAACGACGCGGACGCCAACCCCGAGAACGGCTGCGAGTATGGGTGTTTCGCCTCGAACGGGGGCGTCGAGGCCTGTGATCACATCGACAACGATTGTGATGGGCAGACCGACGAGGACACGAACCTGCTGGCGGACGCGTCGAACTGCGGCGACTGCGGCGTCGCCTGCGACTTCCTGCACGCGGCGGGGGCCTGCGTGGTCGGCGAGTGTCGCATCCAGGCCTGCGACGACGGCTTCGCCGACGCCGACGCCGACCCGGCCACGGGCTGCGAGTACCGCTGCACCGTGACGAACGGCGGCAACGAACTGTGCGATCAGCTCGACAACGACTGCGACGGCGAGATCGACGAGGGCATCGATCTGCTCACGGACGACGCCAACTGCGGGCTGTGCGACAACCGCTGCAACCTGGCCAACGCCGACGGCCGCTGCCTGCAGGGCGGGTGTGTCATCAACGAGTGCCTGGGCGGTTTTCAGGACCTGGACGGCCTCGCCGAGAACGGCTGCGAGTTCGGGTGTTTCATCTCGAACGGCGGTCTGGAGGCCTGCGACGGCATCGACAACGACTGCGACGGCCTCGCCGACGAGGACTTCGACCTCGGCGCCGATCCGGACAACTGCGGCTTCTGCGGCCGCGCGTGCGCCCGCCCCAACGCCGACTGGACCTGCGACGCCGGGCGTTGCCTCTTCCTGGACTGCGCGCCGGACTGGCACGACCTGAACGGCGTGCCCGAGGACGGCTGCGAGTTCGCCTGCGTGTTGCAGAACGGCGGCGTGGAGATCTGCAACGGCGTGGACGACGACTGCGACGCGCAGACGGACGAGGGCCTGCTCAACGCCTGCGGCCAGTGCGGACCGACCCCGGACGAGGTCTGCAACGGCGCCGACGACGACTGCGACGGCCAGACGGACGAGGGTCTGTTGAACGCCTGCGGTCTGTGCGGCCCGCTCCCCGGCGAGGTCTGCGACTTCGTGGACAACGACTGCGACGGGCAGACGGACGAGGGCCTGCGCAACCGCTGCAACGCCTGCGGCCCGGAGCCCGGCGAGACCTGCAACGGCGTGGACGACGACTGCGATGGCCTGACCGACAACCACGGCGTCTGCGGGCCATACATCCAGAACACCTGCCGCTGGTTCGTGGGCTGGAGCGACGAGAACACGGGCCCCGTCGGCGTGACGAACGCCTGGGGCGAGTGCCCGTTCAACAGCGACAAGTGGTACGGCGACCGCATCCGCTGCCTCGGCACGCGCCGGGATGGCCTCTTCATGCAGCTCGACATGGCCGGGGACGTGGACGACAACGACCGCTTCGCCTTCGCCTTCCACTGCGACGACGGCGCCAACCCCGGGCTGGCGAACTACATCCAGACCCACTGCGCCGTGTACCTGGGCTACGCGGACAACGACGGCGGCCCCGACGGCACCGCGAGCTGGGGTCAGTGCCCGCCGGCCGTGAACTGGGACAACAACGGCCTGCGCTGCACCTCGTCGGGTTTCGACCGCAACTTCCGCAAGATCAACCTCGAGGGCGACGTCGACGGCAACGACGACTTCGCCGTGGCCTTCAAGTGCGCCGACGCGGCGGACCCCGGCCGCGCGTGGTCGCTGCAGCAGTCCGCAGACTTCTTCCTGGGCTGGGCGGACAGCAACCGCGGCCCGGGAGATGGCGCCGGCGGGTGGGGGACCTGCCCCGGCGCGGCGGCCGGCGAGGCCAACGGGCAGCGCTGCACGAGCACCATGGGCGACGGCAACTTCCACCGCGTCGACATGAGCGGGGACGTGAACGGCGACGACGACTTCGGCTTCGCGCTCCGGGCCCGCCCCGCGCCGTGACCAGGGTCAAGGCGGCCGCGGGGTGAACGTGACACTGTGCCCGATGGCTCTACAGCCGGAGGTCACATATGCGCATCGTGCTCGTCGGGGCGGACTTCGAAGAGAACCTGGGCGTGGGCATGATCGCCGCCGTCGCGCGGCAGCTCGGTCACACGGTCCGGATCGTCACCTACGACCGGCCCGACCAGCGGGTCGCGGTCGCGCGGGCGGTGTTGTCCAAACGCCCGCACGTGGTGGGCCTGAGCATGCAGTTCCAGCACCGGGCGCACGACTTCCTGGCGCTCGCGCGCACGCTGCGGGCCTCGGGGTTCAAGGGCCACCTGACCTGCGGCGGGCAGTTCCCCTCGCTGGCCTGGCGTGAGGTCCTGAGCGAGGCCAACGGCCTGGACACGGTGGTCTTCAACGACGGCGAACAGACCTTCACCGAGCTGCTGGCCGCCCTCGAGGCCCGCGCGCCGCTGGACGAGATCCCGGGCCTGGGCCTGCGCACCGCGGACGGCGTGCCCCGCCGGACCCCCGGGCGACCCCTGAACGACGCCCTGGACACCTTGCCGCTGCCCCTGCGCTATCGCGCGCCGACGCGCCACCTGGGCGTGCCCTTCGTGCCCATCATGGCCAGCCGCGGGTGCTGGGGCGCCTGCACCTACTGCTCGATCACGTCGACCTTCCGGGACGCGCGGACCCACGGCGGCGGGCGCACGTTCCGCGAACGCAGCCCCGAGAACGTGGCCGAGGAGATGGCCGCGCTCTGGCACCGCGAGGGCGGCCCCTGCATCTTCTGTTTCCACGACGACAATCTGTTGAAACCCCGGCCCGAAGACACGCTCAGCCGCCTGGGGGCCATCCGGAGCGCCCTGGACGCGGACGGCGTCGGTCGCCTGGGCATCATCGGCAAGTGCCGTCCCGACTGCGTGACGCCGGCGCTGGCCCGCACGCTGCGCGAGATGGGCGTCATCCGCCTGTACGTGGGCGTGGAGAACGCCTCGGAGATGGGCGCGCTGCACCTGAACCGCGCCCGACAGACCGAGCACGTGGACGCCGCGCTGGCCGCCTGCCGCGAGGCCGGGATCTTCGTCTGTTACAACCTGCTGATCTTCGAGCCCGACGCGAAGCTGGAAGACATCGCCGAGAACATCGCCTTCATCCGCGGGCACGCCGACCACCCGGTCAACTTCTGCCGCGCGGAGCCCTACGCCGGCACGCCCCTGGCCCAGCAGCTCGCCGCGCGGGACGCGCTCACGGGCAGCTACCTGGGCTACGACTATCGCATCACGGACGACCGTACGGAGCTCCTGTTCCGCATCGCCGCCGCGGCCTTCCGGCAGCGCAACTTCGACGCCTCGGGCGTGGCCAACCGCTACATGGGCCTGGGCTACTCGCAGGTCGTGCTCGAACACTTCTACCCGGAGCTGGGCGCGTCGCGGCACGAGGCCCTGCGCCGGCAGTGCCGGGCCCTGACGCGGGCCATCGCCACGGAGACGGCCGACTTCCTGGACGAGGCCCTGGCGCTCGCCCGCCGCGCCGATCCGAGCGACCTGGATGGCCCCTTCGGCCGCGAGTTCGTCGAGCGCGAGACCGCGCTTTTGGGCCTGCGCGTGGCCGCGGCCGACAAGGCCCGCCACGCCGCGCTGGACGCGCTGTACGCCGAGATGTCGGCGCTGGCCCGCGAGGCCGCGTCCGCCCGGGGCGTGGGCGCGCGGGTGGTCCGCACGGTCAAGCGGCTCGCCCTGGGCGCCTCGCTGGCCGCCGTGGCCGCCGCCTGTGACGACACCGCCTCGCCGAGCCCCGATCCCGAGGTCGACCAGGGCACGGGCGGCATGGTCGTGGATCCGCTGCCCCCGGACGGCGGTCGCCCGGACTACATGGTCGCCGACCCCTTGCCCCAGGACGCCGGGCGTCCGGACTTCATGGTGGTCGACCCGCCGCCGCCGGACTTCGGCCGCGCGGACTTCCTGGTGTCCGACCCGCCGCCGGCGGACTTCGGTCGCGCGGACTTCCTGGTGGCCGATCCGCTGCCGGTGGACGCCGGTATGGCCCCAGACCTGCCCATCGTGGTGGACCCGCTGCCGCAGGACGCGGGCATGGCGGCGGACCTGCCCTTCGTCGTGGACCCGCTGCCGCGGGACGCCGCGGTCGACATGCAGCCGGACGTGCCGCCCGTGGTGGATCCGCCGCCCCCGGACCACGCGATGAACGAGCCCTCCAACGGACCGGGCATCGACCAGTGGCGCGACACCACCCCGCGCCGCGCCGAGCGCACGATGGACCTGCCGCTCTGGGCCCCGCCGGACCTGCGCATCACCGCGCAGAGCGCGCTCGGCGGCCTCACCGTGCGCGTCGAGGGCGGGCTGGGCCCGGCGAGCCTGCGCTGGGAGGGCGACGGCGTGATCGAGGGCGACGGTGAGACGGTGCGCTGGCTGCCCGGGCCGCTGGCCGACGACCCGCAGATTCGCGTGGCCGTGCGGACCCGCGGCGGCGTGGGCGTGCTGGCCATGCGCGCCCGGGACGTTCGAGGGTAGAGCCCGACTTGCCCGGCGCGGCGACCTCTGTGAGAGTCGGGGTGTGAAGAACGCCCACGCCCTGCACCCCACCGCTCGCCTTCTCGTGTCGCTCTCGCTCTGCCTCGCCGCGTGCGCCGAAACGGCGGACGCCACGACGAAGGTCGACGGGGTCGACGCCGCCGTCGCCGGCTGCGTCGAGGGCGCCGGGACCTGCGCCGGCAACGCCTACTCCGTCTGCCAGAACGGCGTGTTCGTGAACGCGCAGCTCTGTCAGGGCGCGGAGACGTGTGTGCCCGGCGTCGGGTGCCGCGCGTGCAACCCGGGCGAGGCGGCCATCTGCGACGGCGACGCGCTCTACGCCTGCACCGCCGAGGGCGCCAGGGGCGACAAGATCCGCGACTGCACGTCCGGCTGCGCCAACGGCCAGTGCACCGCCGAGTGCGCCGTCGGCGCCGAGCTGGTCTACGTGGTCGACGTCGACGACAACCTGCTCAGCTTCGACCCGCGCACGAACGCGTTCACGCCCGTCGGCCGGCTCGACTGCCCCGCGGCCGATGCCTGGCCGGACTTCGGCGAGGGCCGCGCGACGCCGTTCTCCATGGCCGTCGACCGGCAGGCGCGGGCCTGGATCCTCCACAGCTCCGGCGAGATCTTCTGGGTGGACACGGCCACGGCCGCCTGCACGCGATCGCCGTTCCCGCCGGGGGACGCGGGTTTCCAGCTCTTCGGCATGGCGTTCGTCAGCGAGGGGCCCGGGGCCGCGACCGAGACACTGCACATCGCCGGCGGGCGCGTCGGCGCGATCGAGCGCGGGCGGCTCGGCACCATCGACACGCAGGCCAGCGGGGTCACAGAGGTCGGCACGCTGCCGCAGCACGAGTACGGCGCCGAGCTCACGGGCAACGGCAACGGTGAGCTCTGGGCCTACTGGCCCGGCATCGACAGCGTCGTCGCGCGGGTGGACAAGGCCTCGGCGAGCGTGGAGCAGGAGTGGTCCCTGCCGCCGCTCTTCGGTCAGCCCGCGGGCTGGGCCTTCGCCCACTGGGGCGGGCGCTACTTCGTGTTCATCAGCGAGAGCGACGGCGCCGGCGGCGTGGTCTCCCGGGTGCTGCGGTTCGACCCGACGACGGGGGACACCGCGGTCGCCGTGGGCGAGACGGGGCGGCGGATCGTGGGCGCCGGCGTGTCCACCTGTGCGCCGGTCGTGTCCAACTTCTGAGGCCGCGCGTCAGCGCTTCGCGGGCGGTCCGACGCAGGGCGTGAACGTGCCGTCGGCCGCGCGGCGGTAGCGCAGGGGCAGGGTGGCCGCCGTTCGCCAGCGCTTCGAGCCCGGCGACCGCCGCTCGACCACCTGCGTGTCCTTGGGGCCACGGCGCACGCGCCAGAGCCCCGGTGCGTCGGATGCCGGCGACGGCGCCGCGGCCTTGGGTGCGGGCCCGGCGATGCGCCAGGTGCGGCCGCCGTCCTCCGTGACCTGGAGATCCGCCGGCGGCACCAGGTCCATGCCGTCGTAGTCCACGATCACGCGGCCGTGCATCGGGTCCGTGAACGCCAGGCCGTGCACGACGCCGAGCGGGTTGCGCTTCTCGAAGTGCGCGCGCAGCGACCAGGTGCGGCCCGCGTCCGGGCTGTGCCAGAGGTCCACGGGCCCGGGGCCCTCGACGCCGAACGCCACCAGCGCGAAGACCTCGTCGCCGCGCGAGACGACCTCGGACACCTCGCTGCCCGGCGTGGTCGGCATGACCTCGCGCCAGGAGCGGCCGGCGTCCTCGCTCAGCAGGGCCACGGAGCGGTACGGGCCGATGCCGCCGGCGGAGAACAGTCCCGGGAGCAGCAGGCGCTGGCGCCCACCCGGCACCGCGGGGTCGAGGGCGACCGGATCGCCCAGGCCCAGGCCGAACGGGCAGGCGTCGGGCGCGGCATCGAGCGCTTCGGCGCGGCCGGCGAGATCGGTGGCCGTCTCGGCGGGCAGGGCCGACTCGGGCTCGAGCGCCACGGCGGCGAGGGCGAGGGCGAGGGCGAGGGCAAGGGCGGGCATGCCCCATGATGGGGCGAACGGCGGTTCCGGTCGAGGGGCGGCGTCGCGGGGCGGACATTGCGGGCCGGCGTGCCCGCGCGCACAATGCGCCCATGCCCCCACCGCCGCCGCCGCCGCCGGAGCCCGCCGCATTGATCGGCCCGCTGCCGGGCACGCCCTACATGCTGCTCCGCAAACTCGACGAGGGCGGCATGGCCGAGGTCTACGTGGCCCGCCACACGGGCCACGACCGCGACGACGCGGTGAAGCTCCTGCCGGCCGCGATGCAGGCCGACGCCAACGCCGTCGAGCGTCTGCGGCGCGAGGCCCGGGCCCTCGCGCGGCTGTCGGATCCCCACATCGTCGAACTCCACGCGTTCGACGTGACCGAAGACGGTCGGATGTATCTTGCGATGCGCCTGGTCGGCGGGGAGAACCTGCGTCGCTTCGCGCGGCGGCGGGGTGAGCCGCTCCCGGTCACCGAGGCCTGGGCGTTGCTGCGCCCCATCGCGCTGGCGCTCCAGGCGGCCCACGACCTGGGCATCGTGCACCGCGATCTCAAGCCGCAGAACATCATGGTCGAGCCCGTCGAGGCCGGGTTTCGCCCGGTGCTGCTCGACTTCGGCGTCGCGCTCGCCGGGGACGACGAGGCCGATCGCCTGACCCGACGCGGGCAGATCTTCGGCACGCCCAACTACATGGCACCCGAACAGATCGCCGGCGAGCCCACGGACGGACGGGCCGATCAGCACGCGCTGGCCATCGTGCTCTACTCGTTGCTCAGCGGGCGCCTGCCGCACGACGCCGACGAGCCGCTCCAGGTCATCGCCTGCAAGATGATGAAACCGCCGGCGCCGCTCGCGGGCCGCACGCCCGGCGTCGAGATCGACCCCGGCGTGGCGGCGGTGGTGATGCAGGCCCTCGCCCGCGCCCCCGAGGAGCGCTTCGACGCCATGCTGGACTTCGTGTCCGCCATGGACGCGGCGCTGGTGCTGGCCGATCCGGCCACCCGCGCGCTCGATGTGTCGTTCGACGCCCGGGTCGCGCTCGACGCCGACCCCACCGTCGCCGGCTCCATCGGTGACAGCTCGACCTCGCTCTTCCCCGACGCGCCGGCGCGCGGCTACCTGCCCTCGGAGCACGACCGCTTCGTCGGGCGCGTGGACGATCTGCGCGCCGTGCGGGCACTCTTCCACGACGACGTCCGCGCCGTGACGCTCCTGGGGCTCGGCGGCACGGGCAAGACGCGCCTCGCGCTGCGCTACGCCGGTCTGTACGCGGCGGAGTGGCCCGGCGGCGTGTGGTTCTGCGACCTGGCCGAGGCGCAGACGGAGGCGGCCATCGTGGACCGCGTGGCGGCGGTGCTGGGCGTGCCCCTGCTGCGTGGCGAGCACGGCGAACAGCTGGCGCTGGCCATCGCCGCCCGCGGCGAGACGCTGCTGGTGCTGGACAACCTGGAGCAGGTCGTGGCGCCGGCGCGCCGGATCCTGGGGCGCTGGCTCGACCGGGCGCCGAACGCGCGTTTCCTGCTCACCAGCCGCGAGCGCCTCGGTGTGGAAGGTGAGCACGTGCTGGCCCTCGGCCCGCTCTCGCCGGAGGACGCGCTCGCGCTGTTCGAACGGCGCGCCCGGGCTGCCCGGCACGACTTCGAGCTGGGCGCGGGCGACGCGGTGATCGTGGCCGAGCTGTGCGAGCTGCTCGACCGGCTGCCCCTGGCCGTGGAGCTGGCGGCGGCGCGGGTGCGCCTCTGGTCGCCGCGGGCGCTGCTGGAGCGGATGAGCGACCGCTTCCGGGTGCTGACCGGCGGCACCGGACGCCCCGAGCGACAGTCCACGCTGCGCAAGGCCCTGGACTGGAGCTGGGACCTGCTCGACACCGCCGAGCGGGCGGTCCTGGCGCAGCTCTCGGTGTTTCGCGGGGGGTTCGACGTCGAGGCCGTGGAGGCCGTCGTCGACCCGGGCGACCCGGGGATCTGGAGCGCGGACGTGCTGCAGGCGCTCGTGGACAAGTCGCTGGTGCGGCCCGTCGGCGCCGACCGATTCGAGCTGCTGCAGATGGTGCAGGCGTATGCCGCCGAGCGGCTGGCCGGCGATCCCACGCCCCTCGAGGTCCGCCACGGCCGGCACTTCGCGGCCTTGGGCGCGCCGACTTCGCTCGCCGCCCTGCGCGGGTCCGGCGCGGCGACTGCGCGGGCGCGCCTGCACGTCGCGCTGCCCAACCTGCTCGAGGCCCACGGACGCGCCGTCCGGCGCGGGGACGCCGCCGTGGCCGCCGCTTGCGCGCGCGCCGCTTGGGCCATCATGGAGGACGTGGGCCCGTGCCGACGGGGGGCGGAGCTGCTCGCCGAGGCGCTGGGGGCGGGCCCGCTCTCGCCTGCCGATGATCACGCCACCCGCCTGGCGCTCGGGCTGGCGCACCGCCTGTCCGGTGACGTGCCGGCCGCGGAGGCCTGCCTGCGCGACCTGATGGCCGCGACGACGGCCCGCGCCGCGGCCCTCGACCGGGGGCGGGCGTTGCATGCGCTCGGCGCGCTCCTGTCCGACCTGGCGCGTTTCGCCGAGGCCGGCGCGGCGCTGGAGGCGGCCGAGGCGCTGATTCGCGCGCACGGTGAGCCGGCGAGCATCGCGTACCTGGCCAGCGACGTCGCCCGGGTGCCTGGGAGTCCGGCGAGGCGCGCCGGGCCGAGGCCCGCGTTCGGGAGGGCCTGGAGGTCGCGCAGCGCCTGGGCGACCGGCACCGCGAGGGGGTGCTCCTGGGGCATCGGGTGCTCGTGACGAGCCACTCGACGCCGCTCGCCGAGCGGATCCGCGCCATCGACGCCGCCATCGCCGTCCATCGCGAGGTCGGCAACCGCCGCGCCGAGGCCGCCGCGTTGAACAACCGCGGCCAGTGGTGCGTGGCGCTCGGGCAGCTCGAGGACGCCCACGCGACCTATGACCGTGCGCTGACGATCCACCGGGAGATCGGACATCGACTCGGGGAGGCCATCGGCCTGGCGAGCCTGGCGCGGGTCTATCTGTTCGAGGGCGTGCCGGTCTTGGCGCGGATGTGCGCCGAGCAGTCCCTCGCGCTCAATCGGGCGCTCGGCAGCCGGCAGTACGAGTGTCTGGCGCGTTGGGGACTGGCCGAGCTCGCCCTGTCCGACCGCCGGCCGGACGAGGCGCTGGCCCATCTGCGCGAGGTCGATGCCATCCGCGACGACCTCGGACCGCGGTTCGAGGATGGCATCCTGTTCTCGGCCGAGGGCGCGGCGCTGCATCAGCTCGTTCGGCCCGCGGCGGCGCTCGTCGCCCTGCGCCGGAGCGTCGACCATCTGTCGAAGGGCCACGACGGCGGCTTCGACGTCAGCCTGGCGCTGTATCGAACGGCCGCCGTGCTGCTCGACCTCGGCCGGCACGACGAGGCCCGCGCGTGCTGGAACGACGCCCGCGCGCGGGCCGATCTGGCCGACCTGCGCGCCGAGTCGTCGTTCGGCCGGCTGGTGGGCCACGTCGACGCCGCGCTCGCCTGATCCGGCCGCTTGTGGCACTGTCCGGCGCGATGCGCGACGAAGTCTCCACCCCTGCCCGCAGGACCGCCCGCCATGTGTTGCTCTGCGGGGTGACGCTGCTGGGGGTGACGGGGTGCATCGACGTGCCGGCGTTGACCTTCGAGGCGCTGGATGCGACGCCCCAAGCGGCGCCCGACGCGCGCGGCAGCGATGCCGGGGTCGATGGTTTCGTGCGTCCGGCCACGCCCGACGCCGCGCCCGACCCCGCGCCCGACTCGGCGCCCTCCAGCGGACCTCCGGACGCGACCGCGGTCGGGCCCGCGCCGGACGCCGCCCCGGATG
>CAINDO010000128.1 GCA_903847385.1 uncultured Myxococcales bacterium | reverse complement strand
CGGCTCGGCCGGGGGGTCGGGCGGCTCCGGCGGCTCCGGCGGGTCCGGCGGGTCCGGCGGCGAGGCGATGGCCTGCGACGCCCTCCCCGGGCGCCTGGCGGACGGCCCGCCCGCCGCGCCCCTCCCCGGGGTGCCGCCCGCACCGGACCTGGTGCAGGATTGCGACGCGCCGGCGGACCTGAACGCCCACCCGAGCGCCCTGGGCTTCACGCTGCGCGGCCACATGGAGCGCGCTGCGGACACCCTGGATCTCGGCTGCGGCGCCAACGGTGTCGACGCCGTGGTCGCCTTCACCGCGCCCACCGCCGGTCCCTGGCTCCTGACCACGTGGGACCTCGACCACACCGGGCGTGCCCTCGCCGGGCTCGCGCTGACCACCCGCTGTGGCGACCCGGGCACGCTCCTCGGGTGTGACCTCGACCCCGCCTCGGGCGCCGGGCTCGTGGCCGTGGAGCTCGAGGCCGGCGAGACGATCTACGCGGTCGTCGAGGCCCCGTTCGGCGGCCCGGTCATGCTGAGCGCGTTTCCCGAGCGCCCCCCGATCCCCGAGGGCGGCGAGTGTGATCTGCGCGGCCTGGCGGGCGCCTGCGCGCCGGGACTGGCGTGCAGCGGGACGCCGGCGATGGGCGCCTTCGGTCGCTGCGCCCCCGCCCACCCGCCGCGCCTAGGGCGGGCCTTGGCCAGCCTCGAGGACGGCGTCCTCCACATCGACGTGGCGGGCCTGGAGCCGAACGCCGACCTGATCGGCGTGACCCTGGCCTTCCGCGACGCGGCGGACGCCTACATCGAGCTCCCGGGGCCCGCGCCGGGCAACGTCACGGTCCACGCACCTTTCGGCGCCCTCCGGTATGCAGACGCGGAGTTCACCGGGCGGGCGACGCTGCGGGAGATCCCACCGGGTGCCCGCGTGGTGGAGATCGCCGTCTACGACTCGCTCGGCACGCACAGCCTGATCCTCGATCAGCCCGTCGCGCCGGCCCCCACCGCCCGGGCGGGCGAGGCCTGCGACCTGGCCTTCGGGTTCGTCCGCTGCGCCCCCGGCCTCGTCTGCGACCGCATCGGGGACGCCGCCCCCGTCTGCGCCGCCCCGCCGGCCACGTGCGCGCCCGGTGTCATCCCGGTGGACCTGCAGGGCGCCGCCGACGGCTGCGTCTCGATCACCGGCACCTTCGAGGCCGCCGCCGGGCTCGTCGAGGCCTGCGACGCGGTGGCCGATCGCGAGATCGCCTTCGCGCTCCCCGGCCGGCGCGGCGACGTCTTCGGGGTCGCCGTCGCGTCGCCGACCGGAGACGCGCTCGAGGTCGCCGTCCGGCGGGACTGCGCCGCCGACGACCCGGCCCTGACCGCATCCTGCGCCGAGCACGCGCCCACCGGCGGACCGGACGCCTGGCCGACCATCGTGCCCGTCGCCTTCGAGGCCGACGAGACCGCGTTTCTCTTCGTCTCCGATCGCGGGCGCGCCGCCGCCTATGCGGTGGCCGCCTACCGGGCCCACCCGCCGGTGCTGGACCGGGCCACCGCCACGGTGGACCCGGCGCGCCTGCAGATCGACGTGGAGGCGTCCGGGTCGGATCCGGACGCAGACGTCCGCGCCGTGCGCGTGCGACTGCTCGACGCGGCGGGCGCACCCCTCGGCGCCGCCGGCCCCTTCGACCCGGACCTGATCCCGCTCGACCCCGGCACGCTGTCGACCTCGGACGACGGCGCGGTCTCCATCGCCCTCAATCTGGGCGTCGGCCGCGCGCTCCTGGCGCAGGTGGCCGCCGTCGAGGTCGCCCTGGTCGACGCCACGGGCCTGCGCAGCGACGCCCTCAGCCTGCCCGCGCCACAGGACCCCCCGCCCCCCCCCGAGGACCACGCCCCGACCCTGGACTCGGCCCAGGCGTTCTGGAACGACACCGACCCGCACGACGTCTACGTGGGCATCACCTGCGCGGGCGTCGACCTCGACGCGGATCCCCTGGGGGTCGGCGTCACGTTCGTCGGCGCGGACGGGCAGCCCCTGCCCGGCGCCGAGGGCGAGGTGTTCCGGCTCGAGGCCGAGGTGGGGCTCGACGGCTTTGCGCTCGGGCCCGACGGCGCCTTCTCCACCCGGTTCCTGTTCCGGCTCGGCGATCCGGAGGTCACCGGCCTGCCGCCGTTGTCGGGCTTCGACGTCGACGTCTACGATGCGGCCGGGCACCGCAGCCGGACCCGTCGGGCGCTGCTGCAGGCGCCGCCCGCGCTCGCCGCCGGGGCCCTTTGCGAGGTGACCGCGACGCTGGGCGCTTGCCCGGGCGGCACGCTCTGCCTGCCGGAGGCCGATGGCCGCGGCGTCTGCGCGGTCGCCGAGGTCGAGTGTCCCGCGGACGGCCCCGCGCCCGTCGTCCTCGACCAGCACCCCGCCGGCGCGGGATTCCGCTACGTGGGCGACACGTCCCGGGCGCCGTCGGCCACGGCGGGCTCCTGCGGCGGAGACGGCGCCAACGAGGTCTTCCATCGCTTCACGGCGCCGGCGACCGGGCGCTACCGCTTCTCCACGGAGGCGTCCGTCGGCCGGGACACGGTGCTCTACGCGCGCAGCCACTGCGGCAGCGCCGCCCGGGTGCACGAGCTCGGCTGCGACGACGACCTGAGCGCCCGGATGTTGAACGGCCGCCTCGACCTCGACCTGACCGCGGGCGACACGATCTTCGTCGTCGTCGACGGGTCGACCTGGGACAGCGTGGACAACGGCCCCTACGTCCTGACGGCCACGCCGATCGAGCCGGCGCCGGTGCTGCCCACCTGCCCGGCGGCGTATGGCGACCTGGTGGACATCAACGCCTTCGCCCAAGGGGGCGCCTTCGTCGTCCGGGGCACGACGGCCGGGGCAGGCTCGCACACGGACGGGAACTGCGGTGGCGCCGACATCGACGACGTCGCGCACGTCTTCACCGCCCCCGAGGCGGGTCGTTACGCCTTCACCACCCAAGCGGCGGGCAACCGCGACACGGTCCTCTACGCGCGGCGAACCTGCGACGACCGCGGGCTGATGAGCGACCTCGGGTGCAATGACGACTCGGGGCCCCACCTCGCGAGCCGGCTCGAGCTCGAGCTGGGGGTCGGCGAGGCGGCCTACGTGTTCGTCGATGGCGCGGGTGTCGTGCCCAACGAGGACAACGTCGGCCCGTACACGCTGACGGTCAGCCGAATCGCCGAATCGTGCCCCCCCAGCTACGGCGAGGTGGTCGACCTTGCCGCGCACCCATTGGGCGAGGCTTGGCTCTACCGCGGGGACAACACCACCGGCGAGCTCGAGACCGGCGGCACGTGTGGGGGCGCCTTCGGTCGCGAGCGGGCGCACCGCTTCACCGCGGACGTCGCCGGGCAGTATGTCTTCCAGGTCGATGGCGTGGCGCCGCGCGAGGTCACCGCGTACCTGCGCACGAGCTGCGACGGCCGCGGGCCCGCGGACGAACTGGCCTGCGCCACCGCGCCTCTCGGTGAGGGCACGCAACGGCAGCTCTTCGCCTGGCTGGAGGCGGGTCAGACCGTCCATCTCTTCGTCGACTCCGCCGATCGCATGCCGGCCTCGAGCGGCCCCTACTTCGTTGCGGTCGAGCGTCGGCGCGCGGGCGATCCCGACGGCCTGGGGGTGCCCCGGCTCTGCCCGCGGGCGTGGTCGCCGAGTGTCATGTCACCGCAGGGAGACGGGACGTTTACGGCCGACGGCAACGTCGCCACCCAGGTCGACGGCATCGGCCCCGGCACCTGTGGCGGCTCCGGGCACGCGAGCGTCTTCTCGCTGACCCCGGCGGTGAGCGGGCGCTATGAGATCGCGACCTTCAGCTTCGAGCTCCAGAACCTCGTCCTCTACGCGCGCGCTTTCTGTGGCGCGGAGGCGCCCGAGGCCGAGCTCGCCTGCGCAGGCGCGGCCATGGCCCAGGGCCAGGTCGTCGTGGTCGACGTCCTCGCCGGCCAGACGGTCTACCTGTTCGTCGACACGGGCGCGGCGCCGGACGGCGGCTTCTTCATGAACGCCGCGCGCCTGGACGACTGAGGCGCCCCACACATCGCGAGCGACACACCGAGGTTTCGCCCGCCTCGGGCTCCAGGCGCTGCGCCACCGGCCGGGTGATCACCCTGCCCTGCGCCCGGCTGGGCCGCACGACCGGCACCGACGACCGCGGCGGCGCGGGCTGCGAGTGATCCAGATCAGCGCGGGGTTTACATCGTCGCCGCGCATGTCGGACCATCCGCGCGATGGAAAACTCCTGGTTGCACCACTTCTGGTCGGATTTCCTGTGGCTGCCCGTCGAGACGGGCATGGCCCTGGGCGTGGCGGCGGGCACGCTCTTCGGCGGTGAGATCCTGTACCGGCTGGTCTTTCTGGCCATGGCCCGGCTCTCGACGCTGACCACCACCCACCTGGACGACCTGCTCGTCAAGCGCATGCGGCCGCCGGCCCGCGGGCTGTTGCTGCTGCTGGCGGCCCACACGTTCCTGGTGCTGCGCGGGGGCGGCGCGACGCGCGCCTGGTCGGTGCTCTCCGCCCTCGAGCTGGCCATCCTGGCCTACATCGTGATCGAGGTCATGGAGACCCTGATCCTCGACTACTGGATGGGCGAGCGCAAAGGCGTTCAGCCGCCGGCCGTGGTCCGGCACCTGGTGCTCACGCTGCTTTACACGATGGCGGCGATCTTCATCCTGGGGAACGTCGCCGGCGTGAACGTGATGCCGCTTCTGGCCACGTCCACCGTGGTCACGGTGGTGCTGGGCCTGGCGCTGCAGGACACGCTCGGCAATCTGTTCGCCGGCCTGTCGATGCACGTGGAGCGACCGTTCTCCATCGGGGACTGGATCTCGGTGGACGGCGTGGAGGGGCAGGTCGTGGAGATGGCCTGGCGCGCCACGCGCATCCGCACGCTGACCCGCGACATCGTGGCCATCCCCAACGCGGTGATCGGCAAGGCGCGGGTGCAGAACTTCGACCTGCCCGCGCGCCTGACGGGCCGCAACCTGGAGGTCCTGGTCACCCTGGAGGCGAGCCCGGAGCAGGTGGAGCGGGCCGTGCTCGCCGCCGGCGAGGCCGTGCCGCGGGTGCTCGCGGATCCGGCGCCGCGGGCCTGGCTCCGGGGGGCGACGCCCCTGTGTCAGCGGTATGTGATCCGCATCTGGATCGAGGGCTTCGAGCAGAAGGACGACATCGAGTCGGACTATCTGAAGGCCCTGTGGAACACACTCCACGCCGAGGGTGTGGCGCTGAAGACGCCCGCCACGCCGGCGGCGGCGGCCGTGATGTGAAGCTCAGGCCTGGCGGATGAGCTGGGCCTCGATCTCGATCTTCACGTCGTCGGCGACCAGGATGCCGCCGGCCTCGAGCGCGGCGTTCCAGGTCATGCCGAACTCCGAGCGCTTGATCTGCGTGCGGGCGAGCGCGCCGATGCGGCGGTTGCCCCAGGGGTCGGTGTGCTCGGGGGTGATCTCGGTCACGTGCAGTACGACGCTGCGGGTCACGCCGTGGATGGTCAGGTCGCCGGTCACGTCGAGGCCGTCTGCCGACGCCTTCACGCCCGTCGAGGCGAACGTGAGCTGGGGGAACTGCTCGGCGTCGAAGAAGTCGGCGCTGCGCAGGTGGGCGTCGCGCTTCTCCTCGCGGGTGTTGATCGAGGCGACCTCGATGGTGCCGGTGATGCGGGTGTCGGCCGGGGCGGCGGCGTCGAAGGCGACCTCGCCGGTGGCCGACCGGAACTCGCCGCGGACGTTCGTGATCATCATGTGCCGCACGGAGAAGCCGACGCGGGAGTGGCTGGCATCGAGGACATAACGGGTGGCGCTGGACATGGGGGACGCTCGCTTTCTGGAGGCTCTCGGGGGCTGTGCGGCGACCACCGCCGCGACGAGTGAACCATAGGGCGTTGCGCCGGGGTGCACTATGGGCCAGGATTCGAACTGACTGTTGCTGCAGGACGAACAATGGACCTGAACCGCGTGGCGATCTTCGTGCGGGTGGTGCGCGATGGGGGCTTCACCGCCGCCGCGCGGTCGCTCGGGCTCCCCAAGTCCTCAGTGAGCCGCGCAGTCACGCTGCTCGAAGCCGACCTCGGCGTGCGCCTGCTGCAGCGCTCGACGCGCACCTCGCGCCCCACTGCGGCGGGCGTGGACTTCTACGAGCGCGCCGCCCGGGGCCTCACGGAGCTCGAGGAAGCCGCGGCCTCGGCGGCGGATCTGCAGGGCGCCGTCCGCGGGCACGTGCGCATCACGGCGCCGACGGACCTGGGCGTGTGGCTGCTGGCGCCCGTGCTGAGCCGTTTCGCGCAGCGCCACCCCGCCGTGCACGTGGACGTGGTGCTCACCGGCCGCGTGGTCGACATGGTCGAGGAGGGCTTCGACCTGGCCGTGCGCGCGGGCGCCCTGCGGGACACGAACCTGATCGCCCGCCGGCTGGACGGGGGCGAGCTCGCGCTGTACGCCACGCCCGCGCACCTCGCGCGTTTCCCCGCCCCGCAGCACCCGCGGGATCTGACCGCCCACCCCTGCGTCCTCTTCCGGGGCGCGCAGGGCCGCGCGACGTGGCGCTTCCAGTGCCCCGGCGGCACGGACCCGGTCGAGGTCGTGGTCACGGGGCCCCTGGCCGTCGACGACTTCAGCTTCGCCCGCGCTGCGGTGCTCGACGGCGTGGGCGTGGGCCTGCTGCCGGACTTCGTCGCGCACGACGCGGCCCGCTCCGGCGCGCTCGTGCGCGTGCTGCCGGAATGGCGCTTCTCGGCCTCGCCGCTGCACCTGGTCTACCCCTCGGCGCGTCACCTGCCCCAGCGCGTCGCGCTCCTGCGGGATGCCCTGGTGGCCGGGCTGGCAACCCCCCGCTGACGCGGCGCGGCGAACGTGGCATCGTTCGCCCATGCACACGCCCGCCAAGCCCCATCGCCGTGATGTCCTCCGCGCTCTGTTGACCCTGGCCGCCGCCTCGGCCCTGCCGAGTTGCGGCAGCCCCGCCGACGACGCGACGGACTCCGCCACGGGCCGCGTGCTGGTCATCGGGGCGGGCATGAGCGGCCTCGCCGCCGCCCGCGCGCTGATCGAGGCCGGCGTGACCGTGACCGTGCTCGAGGCCCGCGACCGCGTCGGCGGCCGGACCCACACGGACCGCCGCTGGCCCGGCGTGCCCGCGGACATCGGCGCCTCGTGGATCCACGGCCTCGCGGGCAACCCGATGACCGCGCTGGCCGAGGAGAACGACCTGAAGCTCGCGCCCACCAACTACGACGCCCGCGCGGTCTTCGACGCCGACGGCGCCGCGGTGGACGAGGACACGCTCGAGGCCCTGAGCGCCGCCCTGACCGAGGCCCTGGCCGCCGAGCGCGAACGCCGCCTGGACGCAGATGCCCAGGATGACAGCGACCTGCGCACCTTCGTGGACGCCTGGGCCGACGCGCAGGGCCTCGACGCGACCGCCCGCGACCTGCTGGAGTACCTGCTGGCCGCCGAGATCGAGCAGGAGTTCGCCGCCGAGGCCGATGATCTGTCGGTCGTCCACTTCGACGAGGCCGGCGAGGCCCGCGACGACGACGCCATCATGGCCTCGGGCTGGTCCGCCGTGATCGACCTCCTGGCCGACGGCCTGGACATCCGGCTGGAGGCCGTCGTGGCCAAGATCGAGCAGACGGACACCGAGGCCCGCGTCACGCTGGTCTCCGGCGAGGTGCTCACCGCCGACCACGTCGTCCTGACCGCCCCGCTCGGCGTGCTCAAGGCCGGCGACATCGAGCTCGACCCCGCGCTCCCGACCGCGCACCAGGCGGCGATCGACCGCCTCGGTGTCGGCGTGCTCGACAAGCTGTACCTGAAGTTCTCCGAGGCGACGTGGGCGTCCCGCACCTCGGCGCACATGCTCGGCTTCGTGGGTGACGGCGACCGCATCTTCCCCGAGTTCGTCAACCTGGCCGCCGTCGCGGGCGTGCCCGTACTCCTGGGCTTCAACGCCGGCGACCCGGCCGCGCAGATGGCCGAGCTGAGCGACTCGGAGATCGTCGACCGCGCGCTGACCACGCTGGAGGCGCTGACGGGCGAGCGCCTGCCCGCCCCCGAGGGTTTCGTACGCACGAACTGGGCGGCGGACCCCTTCGCCCGCGGCAGCTACAGCCACATCGCCCCCGGCGCCACCGAGGCCGACTACGAGACCCTGGCCGAGCCCGCCGGGCCGCGCCTCTTCCTGGCCGGCGAGCACACGCACATCGACGCGCCCTCGACCGTGCACGGCGCCTATCTCTCCGGCCAGCGCGCCGCGGCGCAGGTGATCGAGGCGCTGAACGACGCCTGAGCGCTACTTCAGCTCCTGCTCGAGCATCTTCTCCAGGTCGCCGTAGGGGTTGCTCAGGTCGATCTTCGGCAGGCCCGGGAGCTGGATGTCGGTGTCCAGCAGGCTGTCCACGGCGGCGCCGGTCACGGCCATCATCGCCGCGAAGGCCAGCAGGCGGACCACCAGCACCAGCCGGCCCGTGAGCGCGGCGTCCCCCGCCTCGGCCAGCGCGCGGGCGCGGTCGCGCAGCCGCCCGGCCGCCGTACCGCCCAGCACCGTGAGCCGCAGCGCCGGATGCCAGGGCGTCAGGGGCACCGCCGGCTCGCCGGCCGCCGCGTGTTCGGCCAGCGTGCGAAGCGTCGCCCGGTGCGCCGGCAGGGGCACGAGCGCCGCCGCCGTCGTCCAGGCCGCGGGGGTGGCGCGGGTGTCCTCGCCCAGCACGGCCAGCGCGTGCGCGACCTCGACCTCGGCCTGACGCCGCAGCCAGCCGCCGAACCCCGGCACGTTGGCCAGGCCCGCCCAGAAGGCCGGCGTCCCGCG
>CAINDO010000127.1 GCA_903847385.1 uncultured Myxococcales bacterium | reverse complement strand
TCCCCGACCTGGTGCCCGCCGCCGCCGTCGACGCCGACCCGGCGACGGCCTGGGCCACGCCCCCCGCCGCCGGCGCCGGCGAGGAGTGGATTCGTCTGACCTTCGCCGCGCCCGTGGCCATCGACACACTGCGCCTGCGCGCCGCCGTGGGCCTCGCCGATCTGTTCCCCGCCGACTTCGTGGTCGAGGGCACCCAGGACGGCACGACCTTCGCCCCGCTGGTCACTGTGACCGGCCACGTCGCCGACCCCGCCCGGGCCGCCGCGTTCAGCTTCGACCCCACGCCCGTGACCGAGCTGCGCCTGCGCGCCCAGCGGGCCCATCGCGCCGACCGCTTCTTCGTGGTCGTCGCCGAGGTCGAGGTCTTCGAGGCCGCCGCACCCGACGCCGTGACGCTGACCTTCGTGGCCCCCGGCGACGACGGCGACGTGGGCCGCGCCGCCCTCTACCGCGTCGCCCGGGCCGCCGCCCCCCTCACCGTGGGCAACTGGGCCGCCGCCGACGTCGTCGACGCCGACCTGGCTCCGCTGCCCGCCGGCGCCCCCCAAGCCATCGTGCTCACGGGCCTGCCCGTCGGGCGACACTTCTTCGCCGTGCGCGCGGTGGACGAGGTCGGGCAGTTGGGGGCGGTCGGGGCGTCGGTGGAGTTCGTCGTGCGGTAGGGGGCGTTCTCGCTGCGGCGCGTGCCCGGAGTTTCAGGGGTTTGGTCGGCGATAGACGATCGGCACGATGACTTCGAACTTGCTGCAGCCGCAGTCGGGGCCTCCGTTCGGTACGACTTCGTACCACCCATCCGTGGACCAACGCCCTTCGCGGTCGCGGGCCTGGATTCTCATCGGCCCGATGTTCCGCGAAATGTGGACGTACGTGGCTTCGCACGTGATCTGGTCTCCATGGCCGATGGGGACCGGCGCGGGGTACTCCGGCCCCGTGGTGCACGTGATTTCGTAGTGATCGCCGTCAAATTCGAGCTTCCACTCGACGGTCTCGACGTCTCGCACGGGGTCGTCTTCTCTCCATGCCGGATACACCGTGCCGCCAGGACAACCGTCGACGCAGTCACTCGAGGTGCAACCGCCGGTGGCCCCCGCAACGGCGCCGGCGATGACGCCCAGCGACGCCACAAGAGCGGACGCCCGCGCGCCGACGACCTCGGTTCTCATCGATCGGCCTCCCCCGAGCGGAGAAGTGGAACACCTGGGGGGCGGTGCCTGCGCCCGGGTCGACGGCTACCGGCCGGCATCGTGGCCTCCGGGCTCATTCTGCGGCGGGTCCGCATCGGTCCCGCCGATGTTACACGTCCCGTTCACCTTGATGGTCCAAACCTGACAGCCGCACTCTGCGGGGAACACCGTCTGGACGGTCTGCCAGCCGTTGGAGCTCCAAGTGCCGTCGAAAGTCCTCACACGAATGCGCACCTCTTCAACATTGGCATTGATCAGAAGCACGGCACCGTTGCAGTTCACGATTCTGTCGTAGTCGTGGGGGGTCAGCTCCTCATCGGGTCCGCGGCCACGTGACCGATCAGCGAAGCCCCCGTGCCTTCGTGTCCTCATCGTGAAACGCTTCCTCCAGGACTGGAGGACGACATGGCGGGACGGAAGATCCAGGATGAGGCTGATGCGGTGCGGTGCCTCGACGCGCAGTGTGCGAGCGG
>CAINDO010000126.1 GCA_903847385.1 uncultured Myxococcales bacterium | reverse complement strand
GGCGGCCGCCACCGCCGCCGCCGCCCTGACCGGGCCGACCGCCACCACCGCCGCCGCCGCCGAAACGACCGCCGCCGCCGCCCTGCGAGCGTCCGCCGCCACCGCCGCGCTGATGGCTCGCGGGCACGGGGCTCCGACCCTTGCCGGCGAGATCCGTCATCGGAGGCGGCGCCTTGGGCGACACGAAGGGGTGGTCCGTGATGCGGAAGATGTGCTGCCGCGTCAGGCGCTCGATGTCCACCAGGTACCCGCGCTCCTCGTCCTCGCAGAACGAGAGCGCAGCGCCCGTGGCGCCCGCGCGGGCCGTCCGGCCGATGCGGTGCACGTAGGTCTCGGGCTCGTTGGGCAGGTCGAAGTTGATCACGTGCGAGATCTCGTCGATGTCGAGACCGCGGGCCGCGATGTCCGTGGCGACCAGCACCCGGTTCTGCCCGGAGCGGAAGTGCTCCAGCGCCCGCTCGCGCGCGCCCTGGGACTTGTTGCCGTGAATCGCCGCCGCACCGACGCCCGACTTGACGAGGTGCTCGGCGACGCGGTTCGCGCCGTGTTTGGTGCGCGTGAAGACCAGCGTACGAGTCAGGTCCGGATCCTCGAGCAGCCACGAGAGGAGCAGGCGCTTCTCGTTCTTCTCCACGAAGAACAGCGCCTGATCGACCTTCTCGGCCGTGGTCGCCACGGGGGTGACCTCGATGCTGAGCGGGTCGCGCAGGATGCTGTGCGCGAGCTGCATGATCTCGTCCGGCATGGTGGCCGAGAACAGGAGGGTCTGCCGCTCGCGGGGCACGGCCGCCACGACGCGCTTCACGTCGTGGATGAAGCCCATGTCCAGCATCCGGTCGGCCTCGTCGAGGATGAAGACCTCGACCTTGTCGAGCTTGATGTGGCCATCGCCCATCAGGTCGAGCAGGCGGCCCGGCGTGGCGACCAGGATGTCGACGCCGGCGCGCATGGCGTCGATCTGGGGCTGCTTGCCCACGCCGCCGAAGATGACGGTGGTGCGCAGCTGCGGGTGCAGGAAGCGGCCATAGGCCGTGAACCGCTCGCCGATCTGGGCGGCGAGCTCACGGGTCGGCGCCAGCACCAGCGTGCGCACCGGGCGGCGGCCGCGGATCGGGGGCTCCTTGGAGAGCCGCTGGATCACGGGGAGCGCGAAGGCGGCGGTCTTGCCGGTGCCCGTCTGCGCGCATCCGAAGAGATCGCGGCCCTGCAGCAGGTGCGGGATGGCGCGGGCCTGGATGGGGGTGGGGGTGTCGTACCCTTCGGCGGCGAGCGCCTCGAGGAGGGCGGGGAGAAGGTCGAGTTCGTCGAAACGCATGGGGCGCGCACCCTTCGGGATGCCCGGCGGGATGTCAAGCGATTCCCGCGGATTCGGCGGGAGGCGGGGGCCCGCGTTCAGCGAAGGATCGAGAGGAGCGGGGCGTGGTCGTCCGTGAAGCGGACCGGCGCGTCGCCCCCGGGGAGCACGTCGCCGGCGAACCGCAGGACCCCCGCATCGAAGGCCAGGAACCCCCAGTCGCTCCGGTACGGTCCGAGGGGCGAGTCCACCGAGGCCGTGCGCCCCGCGGCGCTCAACCCGAAACGCTCGGCGTGGGCCCACAACACGCGCGGCAGGTCGGCGTGGCGGTTGGAGACGTTCACCGCGAGCACGCCGTCCGAGCCCAGGCGGCTCAGGTACATCGCGACGGCCTCCTCGGTGATCAAATGGAGGGGGATGGCGTCGCCGCTGAAGGCGTCCACGACGATCACGTCCCAGATCGTCGGGTCCTGCGCCAGCGTCACGCGGGCGTCGCCCTCGACGACGTCGACCTGCGCCGGCGCGTCGCTCAGGAAGGTGAAGCGCTCGCGCGCGACCTGAATGGCGGCGGGGTTGATCTCGAAGAAGCGCACGCGGTCGCCGGCGCGCCCGTACGCGGCGAGCGTGCCGACGCCGAGGCCGAGCACCGCCACGTTGCGCGGGGGACCGGGCTGCGCGAGCAGGCGGCCGATGCCCGTCGGCGCGGCGAAGTAGGCCGTGGGGGTCATGTGCCGCTCCGGCTGCAAGTACTGAAAACCATGACTGATTCGACCGTCCAGCAGGTGACGGATCGCCCGATCGCCGCGGCCGTACTCCTTGACCTGCAGGGCCCCGAACACGCTGCGCGCCCACGTGGCTCCGTCCCGGAGGCGAAACCAGGCGTGGGTCGCGAAGGCCAGGGAGAGCGCCAGCGTGGCGACCCCCAGCACGCCCCGCAGGGCCGCGGGGGGCCGCAGCGGGTGGCGCTCGCGGGCCTCGGCCAGCACCGGCGGCAGCAGGTAGAGCCACAACGCGAGCGCGGAGAGCGACTGCTCCAGCGGCACGGGGAGCAGGCTCGGCGCGACGAGGCCGGCGACCAGGGTGCCGAGGGCGCCGCCGGCGGCCAGGTCCAGGTAGAAGCCGCCCAACGCGCCGCTCGCCGGCCGCCGACGGACGAGCTCCGCGTGCACGGCCAGACACCCCACGAAGAGCACGGCCAGCGCCCCGGCGAGCTGCACCGGCCACGACAGCCGCCAGCCCGCGTGCAGCATGGCCGCGAGCCCGCCCAGGGACAGCGCGGCGGCGGCGGCCAGGGGTCCGCGCCCGGGCAGTCGATGCACGCCGAACGCCACGATGAAGCTCGCCAGATAGGCCAGCAGGGGCAGAATCCAGAGCAGCGGCGTGACGCTCAGGTCCTGCGCCAGGGCCGCGGTGGTGGTGCTCAACAGCGCCGTGCCCAGCGCCGCGCCGAGCACGCGGCCCGCGCGCCCGCTCGTGGCCTCGATCGTGGCCGGCGACGCGGGCGACGGTGTCGGCTCGGGGGCCGCGCGTTCCAACGCCCGCCACACGCCTAGGGCCCAGCCCCCGAAGAGCGCCAGGAACAGCCCGCGCTGGGCCGCGTGCCCGAGCCAGGGGTCGAGCAGGAAGGGCGGCGCCAGCAGACCCAGGACCGAACCGGCGTTGGAGAGGGCGTAGAGCCGGTGATCCGCGCCCGCCGCGCGCGTCAGCAGTGGCGCCGTGGCCGCCAGCAGCACGTAGGTCGGCCCGGCCAGCATCAAGAGTGCGGCCGCCACGCGGAGCACGGGCAGGCCGACGCCGGCCAAGAGCTCCGGGGCGGGTGCGGCGAGCCCGAGCAGGAGCGCGGCCCCCGCGGCGAGGGGCAGGGCGCGGCGCCAGCGCGTCGGAGGCACGCGCGCGGCCAGCAGATACCCTGCCAGCAGGAGCGACTGGAACACCAGCAGCCCCACGGTCCAGACCAGCGGGCCGCCGCCGAACGCCGGCAGGCAGCGCGCCGCGGTCGAGGGCTGCACCAGGAACAGGAGGGCCGCGCCCAGGAACACGGTGGCTCGCATCGCCGCAACCATAGCCCGCGATTGCACCGGGACCGTGATTCTTCTAACTTGCCACCCGGCGAGTCGCGTGCGCGCGACCCGCGCTCTGGCCTGGCGTCTTCGGTCGAGGTACGCGCGATGCAGACGGATGAAGAGCGGGCGGCAGCCCGGCAGACCCCGGAGACCCAGGACACGCCCGACGCGGCCCAGGACAGCGGGCCGACGGACGCCGCGACGGGTCAGAGCGCCGAGATCGCGAAGCTCCTGAAGGACCAGCAGTCGACGGCCACGCGCAAGGCCAAGGGCACGCCCGCGTCCACCTCGACCGCGGACACGTCGGGCGGCACGCCGGACGCCGCCGCCAAACCCAAGAAGGCCAAGGGCGCGCCGAAGTCGAAGGCGCCGGCCCCGGATGCGAAGGTGCAGGGGGACGCAAAGACGCCCGGAGCCGACGCGAAGACCGCGGTCGACCCGAAGTCCGCGGTGGACCCCAAGGCGCCCGACGGCAAGACGCCCGACGGCAAGGCCCCGGAGGACGCGAAGGCGGCCGACGAAGGCAAGACGCCCGCCGACGAAGGCAAGACGCCGGACGGCCAGACGCCCGCCGTCGCGCCGGGCAAGGGCGACGCGAAGACGCCCGACGGCACGACCTCGCCCGCCCCCATCGCCACGGACTCCACGGCCTCGGCGCTGACCCCCGGCCCGGCCCCGGCGCCGGCCCCGGCCCCCAAGGGCGGCGGCGTGGACTGGGACTCCGAGGTCGCCTGGCACGACCACTTCCAGCAGTTCAAGGGCGCCGCGCCCGCGGCTCCCGGCGGCGGCGGTGCGGCCCCCGCGCCCGCACCAGGGCAGACGCAGGACCGCGGCCAGATGGTGCTCGACGCCCTCAAGGCCGGCGGCAAGGAGGGCCTGAAAGAGGGCGCCACCGCCTTCCTGATCGAGACGGTCGTCAACGTCGCGGCCAGCAAGATCCCCATGGCCTCGTCCGTGCTCGAGACGGGCCGGATGATCATGACGCTCAGCCAGGGCGGGCCCAAGGCCTGGCTGGCGCAGAACCTGACCGGCGAGAACGCGATCGTCGGCAAGTGGGGCGCCGCGTTCGACAAGTTCAAGAGCGGCGGCATCGTCGACAAGATCGAGGGGGTGGTGAACCTGCTGGAGGGCGCGTCGAGCTTCATCGGCACGCTCAACTCGGTCCTGTGGATCGTGGCCGGGGCCGGCTTCCTGATCAGCCTGGCGTTCCCGGCGCTGCTGCCCTTCGTGGTCCTGGCGTCTCAGTGGGCCATGACGCTCACCAAGATCGGCGCCGTGATCGATGTCTTCACCACGCTGCTGCGGCTGGTGGTGATGGCGGGCCGCGCGCTGGAGATCATGTATTCGGATGCGTCACCGGATGAACTGCTGAAGAAGCAGGAGAGCCTGAAGTCGCAGACGAAGGACTTCACCAAGGAGGCGACCGCCCGCTCGCTCGGCTCGGCCCGCGAGCACGTGCAGGAGAAGGTCAAGTCCCGACGCGCGGCCGCGGCGGCCCCTCCGGCCCCGGCGCCCGCGCCGGCACCCCAGGGCGGGGGCGGCGCGCCGAAGCCCTCGATGTCCTCGCGCGTGCTGAACGTGCTGGGCATGGCGGCGGGCGATTTTCGCCCGGCGGACGACAAAGGCAACCGCGGCTTCGGCCGCGACATGGCCGAGATGAAGGCCGAGGTCGGGCGCGGCGGGGACGTGACCCGGGCGACCTTCAAGAGCGGCGACACGGCCAGCAAACTGCACGCCCAGGAGCAGGCCGGCGCGACCGTGTTCATCAGCGAGGGCCACGAGAAGCTCGTCGACGAGAAACTCCGCAAGCAGGGCCAGAAGGGCACCGTGCGAATGGAGGAGCAGCGGGCCCAACAACGGCTCGCCGAGGCCGCCGCGAAGGCGCAGCAGGCCGAGACCTCGGCCAACGCCGACCGCGACAAGCTCGCCGCCGCCACGGACGCGCGAAGGGACGCCGAACAGCGCCTGGACGCCGCCCGCGAGGCGCAGCGCCCGGGCATCGCCGAGGCCGAGAACGTGGCCAACCGCCGGCGCGGCGAGCTCGTGGAGACGCAGGCCGAGGTCCGCCGCACGCAGACGCAGCTCGAGCACGAGCGGGACGTCCTGCAGATGGCGCAGTACTGCCAGGCCCACGACCAGGCCGGCGCCAAGACCGGCCAGTACGACGCGATGGTCGAGAGCTCCCGGGCCAACGTCGCCACGCTCGAGACGCGGCTGGCGCAAACGCAATCCCAGGTCCAGGCGCAGCGCGCCGGCGTACAGCAGGCCGAGGCCAAGGTCTCCGAGCGCAAGGCCGCGGTGGCGTCGCTCGAGGCGGACGCGGCGGCGGCGGCGCAGGCGGAGCGCGCGGCGGCGGCCCAGGTGGCCACGGCCAACGCGGCGCAGCAGAACGCGGCGGGGGACCGATCGCAGGCCCAGGCGGGGCTGGACGCCCGGGACAAGTCCTCGGACGACGCCGCCAAGACGCGCTGGGCCGAGCAGAAGTCCGGGGCGGACGGCCACCGTCTCTCGACGGCGCTGGACGGCGCGGGCCCGACGCGGCTGCATGGCGCCGAGAACAGCGCCGGCCGCTCGGCCGTCGACATGCTCGACCGCACGCACAAGCCCGGCGACAAGACGGCCGTCGGGGTGATCGAGTCCCTGGCCGGCGGCGTGGACGGCGTGAATCAGTCGATGTCCGGCCAGGCGCCCGGCGGTGAATCGAAGGCCGCCTCGCCCATCGCCGACCAGGTGCGCGCGCGGCTCGCCAAGCTCGCCGACGAGCTCCAGGCCCCGCCGTTCCAGGCGAAGACGGACGCGCAGGCGGCCAAGTCCCGCCTCTCGGCGCTGGATCAGGAAGAAGAAGACCTCCGCAACAAGCGCCTGACCGTCGGCGCGATGCGGGCCCAGGCCAAGACCGAGTCGGGCGCCCTCAAGACGCTCTCCGGCGCCGCGAAGGCCGGCGTGGCCGCCACGGGGGCCCAGGCGAAAGAGGCGCAGACCGTCGGCCAGAAGCAGGACAAGGCCGCCCAGAAGATCGCCGAGACGAGCGGCAAGGGCGGCGAGGCCGGCACCAAGGGCGCGCAGGCCCAGAGCATGCTGAACCCCATCGTGGGCGGCATGCTCAAGCTCATGGGCATGATCCCCTCGCGCATCACGAGCAAGGGTCAACAGGGCGCCGCAGCCACGCAGAACCTGTCCAAGGGGCTCGGCGACCAGGGCAAGGCGACCGAGGGCGCCTCCGCCATGGGCAAACAGGCCGGCACGGACGTGGGCCAGATGAAGCAGGAGACCGGGGCCGCCGCCAACGAGGCCGGCGCGCTCGGTCAGGAGCTCGCGGCCGCGGACCAGGCCCTGCTCGCCAAGCAGGGCGAGACGGACCAGATCGGCGGTGAGCTCGGCGAGGCGGACGCCGCCGGCGCGGCGCGCCTGAAGGCCGTCGCGACCGAGCGTCAGCAGCTCCAGCAGGTGCAGACGGGCGCCCTGGCCCGCGCGGACGAGTGGGTCCAGACCCACGCCGCCACGCGCACGAAGGGCATGGCCGAGGTCGAGGCGCTGGCCGCGCAGGGTGGGAGCAAGGCGTGATCCCCGAGACGCTCGACGCGGAGTGGCAGGCGCGGGTGCGCGCCGCCGAGGCCGAGTCCGCCCGCCTGGCCGGGGAGGGGGACGCCGTGGGCGCCGCCCTTGCCCTGTCCGAGAAGGCGCAGCTCCAGGCCGCCGTGCGCGCCTACGACAAGGCCGTGCACACGCTGGGCGAGTGCGCCGCGCTGGCGCAGTCGGCCAACGCCCCGGGGCCGCGCGCCGAGTACCTGCACGCGCAGGGCCTGCTGCTCGCGCGGGTGGCCGGCCGCGAGGGCGAGGCCGCGCAGGCCTTCAAGTCGTCCGCCGCGTCGGCCCGTGTGGCCGACGACGCCGCCCTCGAGGTGCGCGGTCTGCAGCGCCTGGCCGAGCTGGACCTGAACCGCGGCGACATGGCCGGCGCCGTCGCCCGCATGGACCTGGCGCTGACGCGGGCCTCCGAGGCCGGCCTGGACGAGACGCGCGTCGGCCTGCTGCGCGTCCGCGCGGTGTATCTGCAGACGCAGGGCCGCCTGGGCGCCGCGCTCGCGGATCTCGAGGCCGCCGTTGCGCTCTCCGAGGCCGCGCCCGAGCCGGACGAGCACTTGACGCTGCAACTTCGGTTGGAACGGCGCGTCCTCGGCGACCTGGTCGCCGGGGGGCCGAAGGGCGAGAGCTTCGACGCTCTGGGCGCCGCCGCCGAGGCGGTGGGCGCACTGGACATCGCGGCGGACGTTCGTTTGCAAGCCGGCGCCGAGCGGGTACGCGCGGGTGCCTTCACCGAGGGCCTGGCCCTGGGTGAGCAGGTGCGCCGCCTCGCGCTCGAAACCAACGACGTGTACCGCTACACGCTCGCCTGCATGCTCATCGCCGAGGCTCAGGAGCGGCTGGGCGACTTCGCCGGCGTGCTCGGCGTGCTGCTCGGTTGCAAGATCACGCTGGAGCAGCAGGTCGGGCCGGAGGCCGGGCAGGCGGTGAAGGCGATTCTGCAGTCGTTGGAGAAGCGCTGGCCCGCGGAGACGCTACAGGCCGCCCTCGCCGAGCACCGGCGCCGCGTGAACGCCGCGCCCGCCGGCCACGCCTGACGCGCCCGCGCCGATGAACGAAGGCTACTTTTCGAGGCTCCGCCGGGTCACCGGGTTCCTCTTGTCCGTGATGGTGGTGGCGGCCGCGCTGCTCGTGTGGCTGCCCTCGCCGTCGTTCGGACTGTGGATGGCGCACTTCGTCTCCGTCGAGCTGGGCCGGCAGATCGCCTTCTGCGCCCTGGCGGCGGCGGTGGCCCTGCGCACGTGGCGCGGTCGGGCGCCCCCGCTGCTGGCGGCGTTGCTGGTGGTCGTGCCCGGGGAGCGCACGCGGCTGTTTCTCGGCGACCTGCCGCCGCCCGCCGAGCGGGTCCTGGGGCCCGAGCCCACGGTGACGCGCGACGTCGCGCTCTCTCCGGACGTGACGGCGGACCTGTACACGCCCCCCGGCGCCGGCCCGTTCCCGCTGGTGGTCGTGGTGCACGGCGGCAGCTGGCACGCCGGCGAGAAGGGCGAGGTGCCCCACGTATCCACCGCGCTCGCACGGCTCGGCGCCGTCGTCGCCGACGTGCACTACCGCCTGGCGCCGGCGAGCCCGTTCCCGGTACCCCTGGCGGACGTGAAGTGCGCCATCGGCGCGCTGCGCGCCCGTCCCGAGGTCGACTCGAAGCGCGTGCACCTGCTGGGCCGCTCCGCCGGGGGCCACCTGGTGCTCATGGCGGCGCTGACGCACGGCCTGCCCGAGTTCGCGCCGAGCTGCCCCGTGCCGGACCTGCCCGTGCGCGGCGTGGCGGCGATGTATCCGACCACGGACCTGGTGTACGGCGACGCGAGCCCGCCCTGGCCCGACCCCATCGACAACCGGGGCGCCTACCTCGACCTGCTCGGGTTCGCGCCCTCGCAGGACCCCGAGCGCGGCGCCGCGGCCTCGCCCGTGAAGTACGCCGCCCGCGCGGGGGATCTGCGCGTCCTGCTCATCCACGGTGAGGCGGACCGCCTGGTGCCCGTCGAGCACAGCGCGCGCATGGTCGCCGCCCTGCAGAGCGCCGGACACGCGCCCGAGCTGCATCGCCTGCCCGGCGTGGATCACGCCTTCGATCACCACCCCGGCGGCCCGGCGGACGCGTTCGCGCTCGACCGCATCGCGGCGCAGATCTTCGGACCGTGACGATGGGCCTCACCGGCTCCCGGGTCCTGCTCGCCCTGGCCGTGCTCGCCGCGCCAGCGGTCGTTCGGGCCGAGGACCGCGCCGCGCGCATCGAGCTCACCACGACCTCGACGCTCTACGGCGCCGGCCTGGGGGTGTGGACCTCGCTGCAGCTCGACCTGACGCCGCGCCCCGCGGCCTGGATCGCCGCGGCTTTGGGCGGGGGCATGCTCTACGGGTCGTACACGCTCTCGGGGCGCATGGACCTGCAGACCGCGGACGTGCGCTACATCGAAACCGCCGCCGGTTGGCTGGCCGTCGACACCATGCTGCTCGAGGCCGAGCTGGACGTGGACGGCGCCTGGCTCGGCTGGTCGGGCTTCGCCGCCGGCGCGGTCGGGGCGGGCACCGCGCTGGCGACCCTCGGCGCGGTGAACGCGAGCGCCGGCCAGCTCTCGTTGGTCAACACCGGCGGCCTCTTCATGCCGGTGGCCGGCGCGCTCACGGGCCTGACGCTGCACCTGAACACCGGCCAGCACACGTTCCGCGACCTGCTGCTCCTCAACGTCGCCGGCCTCGGCGTGGGCGTGGCGTTGACCCACAAGTACGATCCCACCCGCGAGCAGGTGCTGTACCTCGATGGCGGCATGCTCGCCGGCGGGCTCTGCGGCGGTCTGGTCGGCCTGATGGGCGCGGTGGTGTTCGACGCGTGGGAGGTCGCCACCGGCACCGCAGTCGTCGGCATGGGCGTCGGCGGCTGGCTGGCGGTCCGCAGCCAGGGCTTCGACCGTCGCGGCAAGTCGAAGCGTAAGACCACGGACACGGCCGAGGGCGCCGAGCGCGTGTTCTTCATGCCGCTCGCCTCGGGGCGGTTCTGATGCGACGCGCGCTGACCGCGGCCTGTGCGGGGCTCCTGTGGGCGCCGACCGCGGCGCACGCCGGCAAACCGCAGACGGGGCGCGCCGAGGCGCTCATTTTCGCCACGGGGTTCGGGTTCTACGAGGGCATCGCCACCACGATGCTGCTCCACGAGCACGACATCATCGACAGCGGCGAGGGGTTGCTCTTCGGGGGCTCCCTGATCACGCTCCTCACCACGGGCGGTTCCTACTTCGGCGCCGCGGCGGTCACGAACGCCTACGGCGTCAACGAGGCCCAGGCCTCGATGTTCAACTCGAGCCTGTTCTGGGCGGTGCTCAACGGCACGGGCGGCAGCGTCGCCCTGGACGCCGACACGAGCGACTTCCTGCTGACGACGGTCACGACGGGCTGGGCGGGGCAGGCCATCGGCGTGCTCACCGCGGCCAACGCCGACCGCACGGCGGGGCAGGTGGGTTTGATGAACACCGTGGCCACCTGGACGGGCGCCGAGGCGCTCTTGATCATGGGTGCGGCGAACGCGGGCGAGGGGTACTCGCTCTTCGGCACCCTGGCGGCCGATGCGGGCCTGGGGCTCGGCCTGGTGCTCTCGTCCAAGGGCATGTTCGGCCGCGGCATCAGCCAGGAGCGCACGCGCCTGCTGGACCTGGGCGCGCTCGCCGGCGGCCTGGCGGGCCCGGCCGCGCTGTTCATGGTCTACGGCCCCGAGGACAATATCCGCACCTGGTACCTGTCGGCGGTGGCCATTGGCATCCCGATCGGGATCGGCACGGCGTGGTACCTCACGCGGCACTACGACCGCGAGGCACCGGCCGAGGACACCGCGGCCGAGAACGCCGTGCCCCTGATGATCCCGCTGGCCAGCGGTCGATTCTGACGGCCCGTTGCGCCGATCCTCGCATTTCGCTAGAACTTCCGAAAACCTCATATCCCGACCGATTCAGTCGGAAATATGACTTCAACCGCAGGAGACCCCATGGCGCGTATCTACTCGGACAACAGCCAGAGCATCGGCAACACGCCCCTCGTGCAGCTCAACCACGTCACGAAGGGCCTCGGCGCCCGCGTGCTGGCCAAGATCGAGGGTCGCAACCCGGCCTACTCGGTCAAGTGCCGCATCGGCGCGGCGATGATCTGGGCCGCCGAGAAAGAGGGCAAGCTCACCCCCGGCAGCAAGGACGTCACCATCGTCGAGCCGACTTCGGGCAACACCGGCATCGCGCTGGCCTTCGTGGCCGCCGCCAAGGGCTACCCCATCACGCTGACCATGCCCGAGACGATGTCCATCGAGCGCCGGCGCATGCTCAAGGCCTTCGGCGCGAACCTGGTGCTCACGGACGGCGCGCTCGGCATGAAGGGCGCCGTGGCCAAGGCCGAGGAGATCGCCGCCAGCGACCCGGCGCACTTCTACATGCCGCAGCAGTTCAAGAACCCGGCCAACCCCAAGATCCACCGCGAAACCACGGGCCCGGAGATCTGGAACGACACGGACGGCGAGACGCATGTGTTCGTCGCCGGCGTCGGCACCGGCGGCACCATCACGGGCGTCAGCCAGTACTTCAAGCTCGACCGCCAGGCCAAGCTGCACTCCGTGGCCATCGAGCCGACCACGTCGCAGGTGCTGCTGCCGCTGAAGCAGGGCGAGGCCCCCAAGCCCGGCCCCCACAAGATCCAGGGCATCGGCGCCGGCTTCAAGCCTGATATCCTGGATCTGGATCTCGTCGACGAGATCCAGCAGGTGTCCTCCGAAGAGGCCATCGAGATGGGCCGCCGCCTGCACAAGGACGAAGGCATCACGTGCGGCATCTCCTGCGGCGCCGCCGTCGTGGGCGCCCTGCGCGTGGCCGCCCGCGAGGAGTTCGCCGGCAAGACCGTCGTCGTGATCCTGCCGGACGCCGGCGACCGGTATCACTCCTCGCTGCTGTTCAGCGACATCGAGGTCTGAGCGGGCGATGACCTTGGACACACTGCGGGCGCCTCGGGCCCTGGCCCTCTGCGCCCTGGCCCTCTTCGCCTGTGACGACGGCGACGACTCGGGCGTCACCGGGACCGCGGACGCCGACGTGAACGGCGAGGGAGTCGCGGCCTGCCCCGCACCGAGCGGCCCGGCCATCGTTCACGACGCGAACGCCCCCATCGAGGCGGACGAGACGTGGGCCGGCGACGGCGCGATCCACGAGGTCCCGAGCTCGCTCGCGATCCGGGGCGCGACGCTGACCATCGAGCCCTGCGCCTACGTGCGCCTCGGACCCGAGGCGAGCCTGCAGCTGACCGAGGTGGAGGCCGGGCCGGCGAACCTTTGGGCGCACGGTGAGGCCGACCACCCGGTCGTCTTTCAGCGCCTCGACGCCGCGCGGGCGTGGGGCGCGATCTCCAGCGTCTACGCGTCGAGCGGCGTGGATCTCGAGCACGTGCGCCTCGTGGGCGGCGGCGCGACGGCGGCGACGCCGGCGGTCATCGACCTCCGCGGCACGGACACGGCGTGGTCGACGCCCATCCTGCGCGCGGCGCACGTGATCATCGATGGCTCGGAGTCGGGCGGCGTTGCGCTGACCCTGAGCGCGGGGTTCACGCCGGACAGCGACGACCTGACCGTGACCGGCACCGGCAGCGTGCAGGCGGCGCCGGCCGTGCGGGTGGGGCTCGCCGGCGCGGGCAGCGTGCCCGTCGGGGCCTATACGGGCAACGCCGTGGACGCGATCGCGGTCGCGCCGGGCACCTGGATGGCCGGGGACGCGACGCTCCCCGCGCGGGGCGTGCCGGTGGCCGTCGAGGGCGACATCCGCGTCTACGACCCCTTCGGCGGCGCGACGCCGACGCTCACTGTCGAGGCGGGGGCCACGGTCACGATGATCGGCCGCATCGAGGTCGGCGACGACCCGATGCACGCCGGTGTGCTGCGCGTCGAGGGCACCGCTCCGGCGCCCGTGCGGTTCACGTCTGCGAGCGACACGCCCGCGCCCGGCGACTGGGTCGGCTTCTACTTCGAGGCCGCGGCGGGCAGCCGCCTGTCGCATGTCGACCTCGCCTACGCGGGCGGGGACAATCAGCTCACGTCGGCCAACTGCCGCCCGGAGAACAGCGAGGACCATGCCGCGATCGTGCTCACGCAGCCCGCGGACGTCGCCTTCGAGGCCGTGTCCATCACGCACTGCGGCGGCCACGGCATCAACGCGATCTGGAGCGCGCCGAGCTTCGGTCCGGACCTGACCGGGGCGTTCGGCTTCGACGACCTCGCCGGCTGCCGGCAGACGCGCAACGCGCTCGACGCCCCGGCGACGTGCACGATGCAGTACGGCTGCCTCGTCGACTGAGGCGGCGCGCGGCTACTCGGCCGCCGCGGCGGTGTGCATCGCCTCGCCGAGCTGCCGCAGGGCACCGGCCAGGGGCGACCGCGGCCGCCACACCAGCGCGATCGTGCGGAACGGCGCCGGGGCGGCCAGATCCCGGAGGGCCAGCGCCGCGCGCCGCGACTCCGTGGGCACAGAGAGCCGCGGCAGGAGCGTGAGGCCCGCGCCGCCGGCGACCATCTGGGCCAGCGTACCCAGGCTCGTGGCCCGGAAGGCCATCTCGTGGGCCTCGGCGCGGGTGCAGAACGCCAGGGCCTGAGTGCGGAAGCAGTGGCCCTCGTCCAGCAGCAGCACGGACTCGCCGGCGAGCTCGCTCTCGCGCACGGGCTTCTTGCCCTGCGACAGCGGGTGGTCCAGCGGGGTGGCCAGAACGAACGGGTCGTGGCAGACCACGGCGTGCTCGACCTCACCCAGGTCCGCCTCGAGCGCCAGCAGCGCGGCGTCCAGCGTGCCCGCCGCGAGCCGCCCCATCAGCACGGGCGTCTTGTCCTCGGTCCAGATGGTCGTCAACTGCGGGAAGCGGCTGCGGAAGACGGGCGTGACGGCGGGCAGCAGGTAGGGCGAGATCGTGGGGATCACGCCGAGCCGCAGCGTGCCGGCCAGGGGGTCGGCGGCGCGGCGGGCCGTGTCCAGCAGGCCGTCGGCGTCCACCAGCAGGCGGCGGGCGCGCTCGATGAGCAGGGCGCCGGCGGGGGTGGGCAGCACGCGGCGCCGGTCCCGCTCGAAGAGCTGCACGCCGAGCATGTCCTCGAGCTGAGCGAGCTGCGCGCTGAGCGCGGGCTGGGACACGCGGCACTGCTCCGCCGCCTTGCGGAAACTGAGCAGGTCGGACACGGCCACGACGTACTGGAGCTGGCGCAGGGTGAAGGGGTGCGGGGCGAGGTTCATGATAACGCCCACCTATCACAGTGTTTCGAACGTTGTCTTGGCAACCGGGCGCCGCAGCGCGCATCTTCTGCCCTGCAAGCCGCGATGAGCGCGGCCGAGCGCAACCCCGAATCGCAGGAGAACATCGATGGCCCTCATCAACACCACCGTCAAGCCCTTCAAGGCCGAGGCCTTCCACAACGGCGCGTTCATCCCCGTCTCCGACGAGAACCTCAAGGGCAAGTGGTCGGTGGTCGTCTTCTACCCCGCCGACTTCACCTTCGTGTGCCCCACGGAGCTCGGTGACCTCGCCGACCTGTACCCCGAGTTCCAGAAGATCGGCTGCGAGGTCTACTCCGTGTCCACGGACACCAAGTTCACCCACAAGGCCTGGCACGACGCCTCCGAGACCATCAAGAAGATCAAGTACCCGATGGTCGGCGACCCCACGGGCACGATCACCCGCAACTTCGACGTGATGATCGAGGAGGCCGGCCTCGCCCTGCGCGGCACCTTCATCGTGAACCCGGACGGCGTCATCAAGGCCGCCGAGATCAACGACAACAGCATCGGCCGCGACGCCAAGGAGCTCCTCCGCAAGGTCCAGGCCGCCCAGTACGTCGCGTCCCACAACGGCGAGGTCTGCCCGGCCAAGTGGACGCCCGGCGCCAGCACGCTCAAGCCCTCGATCGACCTCGTCGGCAAGATCTGAGCGCGGCGGAGTTTCCGCCCCCCCGGGACCGCCGCCACCCGCGCCGGTCCGTCTGTTTCCAGGGAAGAGGCACCCATGCTCGATGATGGCATCAAGACTCAACTCTCCGGCTACTTCGAGCGCCTCGAGGCGCCCATCGACCTCGTCGCCACGCTGGATGCCAGCGACGGCGGCGCCGAGATGCGGGCGTTCCTCGAGTCCTTGCGGGGCCTCTCTCCCAAGCTGACCGTGCGCGAGGATTCGACCCTCGCGGACGTGCGGCGCCCTTCTTTCAGCGTCGGCCGCACCGGCGAAGCGCCCCGCATCCGGTTCGCCGGCGTGCCGATGGGCCACGAGTTCACCTCGTTCATCCTCGCGGTGCTGCAGGCGAGCGGCTACCCGCCCAAGGTGGACGCCGCCACGCTCGACGCCGTGCGCGCGCTGCCCGGCCCGCTGCACTTCGTGACCTACGTGTCGCTGACCTGCCAGAACTGCCCGGACGTCGTGCAGGCCCTGAACCTGATGGCGGCCATCAACCCCGGCGTCACGCATGTGATGGTCGATGGCTCGATGTATCAGGACGAGGTGAACACACGGCAGGTCATGGCCGTGCCGAGTGTGTTCCTGAACGACGCCGCCTTCGGTCAGGGCCGCATGACCCTGGACGAGATCGTCGCCAAGCTCGACTCCGGCGCCGAGGCCCGCGCGGCGGCGATGCTCGCCGACAAGGCCCCCTACGACGTCCTGGTGGTCGGTGGCGGCCCGGCGGGCGCGTCGGCGGCCATCTACGCCGCCCGCAAGGGCATCCGCACGGGCCTGGTGTCCGAGCGGTTCGGCGGCCAGGTCGGCGACACGCTGGGCATCGAGAACTTCATCTCCATCGAATACACCGAGGGCCCCAAGCTGGTGGCCGCGCTGGAGTCCCACGTGCGCAGCTACGGCGTGGACGTGGTGGACCTGCAGCGCGCCACGCGCCTGACCCCCGCCGGCGCGGACGGCCTGCATCAGCTCACGCTGGCCAACGGCGCGGTCCTGCGCGCCCGGAGCGTCATCCTGGCCCCCGGCGCGCGCTGGCGCGAGATGAAGGTCCCCGGCGAGACGGAGTACCGCACCAAGGGCGTGGCGTTCTGTCCCCACTGCGACGGCCCCCTGTTCAAGGGCAAACGCGTTGCGGTGGTCGGCGGCGGCAACTCCGGCGTCGAGGCGGCCATCGACCTCGCCGGGGTCGTCGGCCACGTCACGCTGCTCGAGTTCGACTCCAAGCTGCGCGCGGACGCCGTGCTGCAGAGCAAACTCCGCAGCCTGCCCAACGTCGAGATCCGGGTGAACGCCCAGACCACTGAGGTCACGGGCGACGGCGCCAAGGTGGACGGTCTGTTCTACACGGACCGCGCGAGCGGCGAGCGCGTGCGGCTGGATGTCGCCGGCATCTTCGTCCAGATCGGCCTGCTGCCCAACACGGACTGGCTGCGCGAGACCATCGCGCTCAGCCGCTTCGGCGAGATCGAGATCGACGCCCGCGGCGCGACCTCCGTGCCCGGTGTGTTCGCCGCGGGCGACGCCACCACCGTGCCCTTCAAACAGATCGTCATCGCCCTCGGCGAGGGCGCCAAGGCCAGCCTCTCCGCCTTCGACCACCTCATCCGCACGAGCGCGCCCGCCTGAGCGCCGCCCGAGCGCGTCCATCCCCGTCTTGATACCTTCTTGATGCCGTCCGTCCCGACCTTGACGCCGGATTGATCACTCGGCGCCTAGAGTCACACCACGACGAACGGCCCGGCAGTCGTTGCCCGGGCCCGGAGGTGTGACGATGGGTGACCTGATTCTGGTGGCGGCGATCGTGGCGTTCCACGCGCTGACCGCCGCGTATGTGCACGGGTGCGAGCGGCTCGGGCGGGGCACGCCATGAACGACACGCTCTGGCTCGGCCTCGTGACGCTCGGCGTCTTCGGCTACCTGCTCTACGCGATGCTCGTTCCGGAGAAGTTCTGATGACTGCGCCGTCGGTGGTTCAGATCATCGTCTTCTTCGGGTTGCTGCTCCTGCTGACGAAGCCCCTCGGTGGCTACATGGCCCGGGTCTTCGCCGGTGAACGGACTTTGCTCCATCCCGCACTCGGCGGGCTCGAGCGGGGCACCTACCGGCTGCTCGGCGTCGACCCTGCGCAGGACATGAAGTGGACGACCTATGCGTTCGCGCTGCTCGCGTTCTCGCTGGCGTCGATGGTCTTCACTTACGCGGTGCTGCGGCTGCAGGGTGTCCTGCCCCTGAATCCGCAGGGGTACGGCGCCGCCCAGATGCCCGCGGACCTGGCGTTCAACACGGCCGCGTCGTTCACTTCCAACACCAACTGGCAAAGCTACTCGCCCGAGCTGACGCTCTCGTACTTCTCCAACATGGTCGGCCTGGCCATCCACAACTGGGCCTCGGCGGCCGTGGGCCTGGCCGTCGCGATCGCGGTGATCCGCGGCTTCGCGCGCCGCAGCGCTCGAGGTCTGGGCAACTTCTGGGCGGACGTCGTGCGGTGCACGCTCTACCTCCTGCTGCCGCTGGCCCTGGTCGGTGCCCTGGTCTTTGTGGCGATGGGCGTACCGCAGAACTTCGACCCGGCGACGGTGGCCACCACCCTCGAGGGGGGCCGGCAGACGATCTGGCAGGGCCCGGTGGCCTCGCAGGAGATCATCAAACAGTTGGGGACCAACGGCGGCGGCTTCTTCAACGCCAACTCGGCGCACCCGTTCGAGAACCCCTCGCCGGCGAGCAACTTCTTCACGCTCCTGCTGATCTGGAGCCTCCCGGCGGCCATCACCCACACGTTCGGCAAGATGGTGGGGAATCCGAAGCAGGGCTGGGCGCTCTTCGGGGCCATGGCCGCGCTGGCGCTCGTCGGTGCGCTCATCTGCACCGCGGCCGAGCAGGCGGGCACCCCGCACCTGGCCGCGGCTCAGATCGAGACCTCGGCGACGGACGCTCAGGCCGGCGGGAACATGGAGGGCAAAGAGGTCCGCTTCGGCATCGCCGGCTCGGCCCTCTTCGCCGTCGTCACCACGGGGGCGTCCTGCGGCGCGGTGAACTCGATGCACGACAGCTACACGCCGTTGGGCGGGCTCGTGCCCCTGTTCAACATGCTCACGGGCGAGGTCGTGTTCGGGGGCGTCGGCGCGGGCCTGTACGGCATGCTCATGTTCGCCGTGCTGGCCGTCTTCATCGCGGGTCTCATGGTCGGGCGCACGCCGGAGTACCTGGGCAAGAAGATCGAGAAGTTCGAGGTTCAGATGGCCATGCTGGCCACGCTGGTGCTGGCCGCCAGCGTGCTCGTCTTCACCGCGCTCTCGAGCGCCTCGCCGACGGCGCTGGCGAGCCTCAACAACGCCGGCCCCCACGGCTTCAGCGAGCTCTTGTACACTTACGCGTCGGCCACGGGGAACAACGGCTCGGCCTTCGCCGGCCTCTCGACCAACACTCCCTGGTTCAACGTGACCATCGGGTTCGCCCTGCTGGTCGGCCGCTTCCTGATGATCATCCCGCTGCTGGCGATGGCCGGCGCCCTGGCGCGCAAGGGCCACGTCCCGGCCTCCTCGGGCACGTTCCCCACGGACACCGTCACCTTCGCGGTCCTGCTCGTGGGGGTCGTCATCATCGTCGGCGCGTTGACCTACTTCCCCGGGCTGTCGCTCGGACCCATCGTCGAACACTTCCAGATGACCGCCCTGGCGACACACTGAGGCGCATGACCATGACACACACCCAAACACGGCCGAAGAACGCGCCGCGGGCCCTCTTCGAGGGGGCCATCCTGCGGCGGGCGGCCAAAGAGGCGATCGTCAAGCTCGACCCCCGCCTCGTGGCCAGGAATCCCGTCATGTTCGTCGTCGAAATCGGCGCGGCGATCACGACCTGGTTCTTCGCCCGCAGCCTCTTCACGGGCGCCGACGACGCTCTCTTCACCGGCCAGATCACGCTCTGGCTCTGGTTCACCGTGCTCTTCGCCAACTTCGCCGAGGCCATGGCCGAAGGTCGCGGCAAGGCTCAGGCCGACGCCCTGCGCAAGACCCGCACGGATACACTGGCGCGCAAGCTGGTGGACGGCCGCGAGGAGCGGGTCCCGGCGCCCCGGCTCGGCAAGGGCGATGTCTTCGTCTGCGAGGTCGGCGACGTCGTCGCCGCCGACGGCGAGATCATCGAGGGTGTCGCCAGCGTCGACGAGTCGGCCATCACCGGTGAGTCGGCGCCGGTCATTCGCGAGAGCGGCGGCGATCGCAGCGCAGTCACCGGCGGCACCCAGGTGCTCTCGGATCGCATCGTCGTGCGGGTCACGCAGGAGCGCGGCCAGAGTTTCCTCGATCGCATGATCGCCCTGGTCGAGGGTGCCAAACGTCAGAAGACACCCAATGAGATCGCGCTTTCCATCCTGCTCTCGGGTCTGACCATCATCTTCCTGCTGGCCACCGTGACCCTCCTGCCCTTCGCGCAGTACGCGGCGGGCGAGTCCGGGGGCGTGCCCACGGTCACGGTGCTGGTGGCGCTGCTCGTGTGTCTCATCCCGACGACCATCGGCGGTCTGTTGAGCGCCATCGGCATCGCGGGCATGGACCGGGTCATGCAACACAACGTGCTCGCGATGAGCGGCAAGGCCGTCGAGGCCGCCGGCGACGTGAACACCCTCCTGCTGGACAAGACGGGCACCATCACGCTCGGCAATCGGCAGGCGACCCTCTTCCACCCGGCGCGCCACGTGGCCGTCGAGGAGCTCGCCCGGGCCGCGCAGCTCGCCTCGCTCGCGGACGAGACGCCCGAGGGCCGCAGCATCGTCGCGCTGGCCAAGGAGAAGTATGGCGTGCCGGCCCAGGCGCCCGCCGAGCTCGGCGACCCCCGGTTCATCGAGTTCTCGGCGCAGACGCGCATGAGCGGCGTCGACGTTGGCCAGCGGCACATCCGGAAGGGCGCGGCGGACGCGGTGAAGCGTTTCGTCGAGTCGAACGGGGGCGCCTGGCCCGCGGACGTCCAGAGCATCGTCGAGGGCATCGCCCGCGAGGGTGGCACGCCGCTCGTGGTGGCCGACGGCGCTCGGGCGCTCGGCGTGGTGCAGTTGAAGGACATCGTCAAGGGCGGCATGAAGACCCGCTTTGCGCAGCTCCGGCAGATGGGCATCAAGACCGTGATGGTCACGGGCGACAACCCCCTGACCGCGGCCGCCATCGCCGCCGAGGCCGGGGTGGACGACTTCATCGCCGAGGCCACGCCCGAGATGAAGCTGGCCTACATCCGCAAAGAACAAGCGGGCGGCCGCCTCGTGGCGATGACCGGCGACGGCACCAACGACGCGCCGGCGCTGGCGCAGGCCGACGTGGGCGTGGCGATGAACACGGGCACGCAGGCCGCCAAGGAGGCCGGCAACATGGTCGACCTCGACTCCAACCCCACGAAGCTCATCGAGGTCGTCGAGATCGGCAAACAGATGCTCATGACCCGGGGCGCGCTGACCACGTTCAGCATCGCCAACGACGTGGCCAAGTACTTCGCCATCATCCCGGCCATGTTCCTGGTGACCTATCCCGCGCTGGGCCACCTGAACTTCATGGGCCTCTCCAACCCGCAGTCGGCCGTGCTGGCGGCCGTGATCTTCAACGCGCTCATCATCATCGCGCTCATCCCGCTGTCCCTGCGCGGCGTGGCGTACCGTCCGAGTGACGCGGCGGCGACGCTGAGGCGCAATCTTCTCCTCTACGGCGTGGGCGGGGTGCTCGTGCCCTTTCCGGCCATCTGGCTCATCGACCGTCTGCTCGTCCTGACGAGGCTCGCCTGACATGAAGCACCTTCGCCCCGCCCTGCTCCTGACGCTCTTCTTCGTGGTCCTGACCGGCCTCGCGTTCCCGGTCGTCGTGTGGGGCCTCGGCCGCACGCTCTTCCCGGACGCGGCCCGCGGCAGCCTGTTGCGCGACGCCCAGGGCACCGTGATCGGCTCGAGCCTGCTCGGCCAGGCCTTCTCGCGACCCGAGTACTTCCACCCGCGGCCCTCGGCGGCCGGCGCCGGCTACGACGCGGCCAATTCCGGTGGCACGAACCTGGGGCCGACCAGCGACAAGCTCGTGAACGGGCTCGGCGACGGGTCGTTCTCGGGCTTCCGGGAACTCGCGGCGCAGTACCGAGCCGAAAACGGCCTGGCGCCGGACACTTTGATCCCCGCCGACGCCGCGACCCGCTCCGCCAGCGGCCTCGACCCGGACATCAGCCCGGGGAACGCGCACCTGCAGAGCGCCCGGGTCGCGCGGGCCCGGGGCCTCGCCCCGGAGCAGGTCGAGGCGCTCGTGGCGGCCCACACGATTGGTCGGACCCTGGGGCTCTTCGGCGAACCCCGCGTCAACGTGCTGAAGCTGAACGTCGCGTTGGATACACTCGCGGCCGAGACTCGCCGATGAGGATCGCCGCATGACCGACACCCCGGACCGGCCGGATCCGGACGAGCTCCTCCGCCGTGTCCACGCAGAGGATGCGCGGGCCCATCGGGGCCGGCTGAAGATCTTCTTCGGGTTCGCGCCCGGTGTCGGGAAGACGTATCGAATGCTGCAGGTCGCGCGGGATCTGATCTGCGACCAGCACCTGGACGTCGTCGTCGGGCTCGTGGAGACGCATCGGCGGACGGACACCTCGGCGATGCTGCTCGGGCTCGAGCTCTTGCCGCGCAAGGCCGTCGCCTATCGCGGGCAGACGCTCGAGGAGTTCGACCTCGACCTCGCGCTCGCGCGGCGGCCCAAGGTGCTCCTGCTCGACGAGCTGGCGCACACGAACGCGCCGGGCTCGCGCCACGCCAAACGGTGGCAGGACGTCGAGGAGCTCATCGAGGCCGGCATCGACGTCTACACGACGCTCAACGTGCAGCACGTGGAGAGCCTGAACGACGTCGTCGCGCAGATCACCCACGTGCAGGTGCGGGAGACCGTGCCGGACGCCGTGCTGGACGCCGCCGACGACATCGAGCTCGTGGACATCGCGCCGGACGAGCTGCTGCAGCGCCTGGAAGAGGGCAAGGTCTACCTGCCCGACGCGGCGATGCGGGCGGCCGAGCACTTCTTCCGGCGCGGGAACCTGCTCGCGCTGCGGGAGCTGGCGCTGCGCCGTACGGCGCAGCACGTGGACGACGACGTGCAGGCCTACCGCGAAGCCCACGGCGTGCACGACGTCTGGCCCGCCGGCGAGCGGATTCTGGTCTGTGTGGGTCCGGCGCCGAGCTCATCGCGGCTCATCCGCACCGCGGCGCGGATGGCGGCCGGGCTTCGGTGTCCCTGGACGGCGGCCTGCGTCGAGGACGCGACCCTCGCGCCCGTCGGCGCGGCGGATCGCGCCCGGCTCGACGAGCATCTTCGCCTGGCCGAGTCGCTCGGCGGGGACATCGCGCGCCTGAGCGGCGGGCACGTCGCCACGGTGCTGCTGGGCTGGGCCCGGCGCCAGAACGTGACGCGGATCCTGATCGGGAAACCCACCCACTCCCGGCTGCGCGACCGGCTCCGGGGCTCGCTGCTCGACGAGATCGTCCGCGGCAGCGGCGACATCGACGTGCACGTGATCTCGGGGGCCGCGGGGGACTCGCGCCCGCCGGTGGCTGCCCCGCCACGCGCCCGCGGCGGCGAGCCCCTCGACACCCGGAGCTATGCGGCCTCGGCCGGGCTCGTGGCCGCGACGACCCTCGTGGCCCTGGCCATCCGCGCCGCCGTTCCGATCCCGGATGCGGAGGTGCTCTTCCTGCTCGCCGTGATGATCGCGGCCGTCCGCCTCGGGCGTGGCCCGGCGATCCTCGCCGCCGCGCTCGGGGTCGCCGCCTACGACTTCTTCTTCGTGCCGCCCTACTTCACGTTCGCCGTCGCCGATGGTCGGTACATTCTCACGTTCGGAATGATGTTCGGCATCGGGCTGGTCGTGAGCGAGCTGGCGGCGCGGATCCGGCGCCAGGAGCAGGCGGCGGTCGCGCGCGAGGAGCGTACGGCCGCGCTTTACGGGCTGAGCCGTGAGGTCGGCGGTGCCCCCGCCGCCGAGGCGTTCGACGCCGTGGCCCGGCATGCGGCGACGTGTTTCGACGCGCAGGCCTTCCTGCTGCGCCCTGCGCCGGACGGCCCGCTCGCGCTGGCCGCCGCGCGTCCCGAGGGGGCGAGCCTGGGTCCGCACGACCTGAGCGTGTGCCGCTGGGCGTTCGTTCACGGGCGGCCGGCGGGCCTGGGGACGGACACGCTGCCGGGCGCCGCCGCGCACTGCGCCCCGTTGCGCGTCGGTGAGACGACGCTGGGCGTGCTGGCGCTGGTCCGGCGCGAGCGGACCCCGCTCACGGGCGAACAGGACGCGTTCCTCGAGGCCTTCTGTCGCCAGGCCGCCTTGGCGCTGGAGCGCATCCGGCTCGCCGAAGGGGCCGCCGCGGCGGCGTTGCGCGCACGCTCCGAGGAGATGCGCAGCGCCTTGCTCTCCGCGGTCTCGCACGATCTGCGCACGCCCCTGGCGACCATCACCGGCGCGACGAGCACCCTGCGGGACGCCGGCGGCGCCGCCCTGACCCCCGGCGAGCGCGAAGGTCTGCTGGAGAGCATCGCCGACGAGGCCGAGCGGCTGGAGCGGCTGCTGACGAACCTGCTCGACATGACCCGGCTGGCGAACGGCGCCGTGGCCCTCAAGCGCACCTGGGTCCCGCTGGAGGAGATGGTCGGGTCGGCCCTGGACCGCCTGGAGTCGAGGCTCGGGGGCCGAGAGCTCCGCTTCGACCTCGCCCCGAAACTCCCCCTGCTCGAGGTCGATCCCGTGGTCTTCGAGCAGGTCTTCGTGAACCTGCTGGAGAACGCCGCCAAGTACACGCCGGCGGGCTCGCCCATCGAGATCGGCGGCCTGCTCGAGGGCCCGCGCGTCGTCGTCGAGATCCGCGACCGGGGCCCGGGGCTGCCCGAGGGCGACGAGGAGCGTGTGTTCGACAAGTTCCACCGCGGCCCGAACCCCGGCGTGCCCGGGGTGGGTCTGGGCCTGTCGATCTGCCGGGCCATCGTCGAGGCTCACGGCGGGACGGTCACGGGGCGTTCGCGGCCGGGCGGCGGCGCGATCATCCGCATCGAGTTGCCGGCGGCGGTCGCACCGAGCATGCTCCCCGCAGAGCCCCAGCCCTCGTCCCAGCATGACCCGGAGGTCGTCGAGTGAACGACAGCGCGCCGTCGAAGGTCGTGGTCGTCGAGGACGAGCCGCAGATGCGCCGGTTTCTGCGCGCCTCGCTCGGGGCGCACGGCTACCACCCGCTCGAAGCGGGCACGGCCGCCGAGGCCATCGCGCTGATCACGAGCCACAACCCGGCGCTCATTCTGCTGGATCTCGGCCTGCCGGACGCGGACGGCATCGACCTGACGCGGGAGCTGCGCGGCTGGACCCGCACGCCGATCATCGTGATCTCGGCGCGGGGCCGGGAGGACGACAAGGTCGAGGCCCTCGACGCGGGCGCCGACGACTACCTGACCAAACCCTTCGGCGTGGGCGAACTGCTGGCGCGGATGCGGGTGGCGCTGCGGCACGCCGCCTCGCGTGAAGGGGCAGGGGAGGCGCCGCCCACCCTGTCCCTCGCCGGCCTCGAGGTCGACTTCACCGCCCGCACCGTCCGGCTCGACGGCGAGCCCCGCCACCTGACGCCCATCGAGTTCAAGCTCCTGGCGCTCCTGGCCCGGCACCAGGGCAAGGTGCTCACCCACCGGCAGATCCTGACCGAGGTGTGGGGGCCGGGCTACGCCGACCAGTCGCACTACGTGCGGGTTCACATGGCCGAGCTGCGCAAGAAGATCGAGCGCGAGCCCGCCAGACCTCGCGTCGTCGCGACGGAGCCCGGCGTGGGGTACCGGATGCGGGTCGAAGCCTGAGCGACCTCAGAACTGCCCGACGGCGCCGAGGGACAGACCGCCGCCGGGGGTGGGCGTCAGCAGGAGCTGGGCCGACGTCTGCGACTGCTCGCGGCGCAGGTCCGGGTCCATGTCGTTCGTCAGCCAGGTGGACACGCCCAGGCCCGCGGCCATGCCCACGGCCGTGATGGCGCCCACGGAGTCGGCCTCGCTGTTCTCGTCCGCGACCGAGAGGTACAGCAGGCTGGTCAACAGGGCACCGCTGAGCCCGCCGAGCTGGATGTAGCGCACGCGCGCGACGCCGGGGGACCACGCGCGCCCGCCGATGTAACCGGCGACGGCGCCGACGTTGGCCATGATGGCCGAGCCGAGCAGCACGGCGTCGTCCTGCTCCTGACCGGCGTCCAGGGCCGAGGACAGGAAAAGCGCCGTGAGCGCCGCACCGAAGGTGCCGCCGGCGCCGATCATCTCAGCGCGACCCGGCGTGGTGCCCTGCTTCTCGCCGAGCAGCCCGCCGGCCACACCGCCGATGGTCGTCGGCAGCCAGACCAGCGTCGCCGCGGTCTTGCCGGAGACCTCGTCGTTGCGTCGCGCCTGCGCCTGGTACCAGCCGGTCCACAGCGCGCCCTCGAGCAGGCCCAGGGTGAGACCGTTGGTGATGGCGCTCGGCGTGCCGTAACGCACCCGGGTGTTGTCGTCGAGCAGGAACACGCCCACGGGCACCGCGGCGGCGAAGACCAGCATGGGCACCGTGACCCCGGAGATGCTCTCCGGCTCGGCCTGAATCGCGACGTACGCGCCCGTGCCCAGGCCGTAGCCCACGGCGCCCAGGTACAGGGCGGCCAGCTCGCCCGTCGAGCGCCGATCCGTGGCCTTGGCCTTGTAGTCCGACTCGCCGACGTCCGTGCGACGCACCAGCATCAGGCCCCGTTGCTGCCAGCGCGCCGCGAGCTGCTCCAGGGCCTGCGCCACGGCGTGGTCCTGCGGGGTGGGCGCAGCCTTCATCAGGCTCTGGAGCGCCGTGGCCGCCGCCTGGAATTCGCCGTCGAGGAGCTTGTCCCGGGCCGCCAGCAGGGCGCCCCGCCACGCGGCGGCGTCACGCTGCGCCTCGGCGTCGGGGGCGGGCGCGGAAACGGGCGCCGGCACCGCCGCAGATACGGGCGCG
>CAINDO010000125.1 GCA_903847385.1 uncultured Myxococcales bacterium | reverse complement strand
GCGCCGCCGGACCCGCCGACGGGCTCACCGCCGGCGCCGCCGATGCCGGCGTCGGGGTTCGCGCCGTCGTCCGAGGCACTCTTGCCGCACGCCGACAGGCTGAGCACCGCGGCCGCCGCCAGGGTGCACATCGAAGGGCTGAAAATCGCTCTGCGCATGTCTCTCTCTCCGGAGAACGTGAAAAAGCGCGCGGAGAGTAGGGGAAAGCCGGGGGGCGGGGCAACGGGCGGGGCGCAAGTCGCGTCCGCGGTCGGTTTCGTCCACGCCGCGCACCCATGGTAGGCTCCGGGCGCATGCCTCGCACACCTTACAATCTCCTGACTGCCCTGGCCCTCGCGGCCCTCACCGCCCTCGCCCCCCACCCCGCCGCGGCCTTCGACAAGGGGCCCTATGTCCAGAATGTGGACACGCGGCAGGCGACGATCATGTGGTCGTCGGCCTCGAGCGAGAGCGCCAAGGTCACCGTGCGAAAGCCGGGGAAGAACAAGGACATCGCCCGGGTCATCGTGCCCTCGACGAACTGCGCGCCCATCTGGGAGGCGACGGTCAACGGGCTCCAGACCGGCGAACACTATGTGTACACGGTGGAGCAGGGGGCCGACCGCGCCGAGGGCGAGCTCCAGATGGCACCGCGCGCGGGCAAACCGTTCTCGGCGGCCATCTACGGCGACAATCGCTCGGACCCCCGCGCGCACGCGGCCATCGTGGACCGCGTGGTCCAGGACGACCCGGACTTCATGGTCCACACCGGCGACCTGGTCGTCGCGGGGAGCCTCGAGGCCGACTGGCAGTCATTCTTTCAGGTGGCGCAGCCTCTGTTGCGCAACAGACCTCTGTTCCCCGTCGCCGGCAACCACGAGCAGGCGGGGGACGATGAGATCGAACGCTTCCGGCAATACTTCCACCTGCCCAACGGGGAGTTCTACTTCGGCTTCACCTGGGGCAACCTGCGGTTCCTGGCCATCGACGTGAACGTTCGGGCGGACGCCGGCATGCCGGACGCCGCGCAAACGGCCTGGCTGGTGGACCAGGTGCGGCGGGCGGAGCGCGACCCGGCCATCACCCACACCATCGCGTTCCTGCACCAGGGGCCCTTCAGCAGCAACCCCGTGCGAACGGGCAACCTGGGCGTGCGCGACCTGGTGCACCGCCTGTACGACCTGGGGCTCGACCTGCTCGTGAGCGGTCACGACCACTACTACGAGCGCGGCCGGGCGGCCTACGGTCTGAACTACATGGTGGTGGGCAGCGGGGGCGCGCCCCTGTACCCCACGCGCGGCCCCGGCGACTACGGCGCCTACCAGGCGTTCCAGAGCATCAGCCAGCACGCCTTCGTGCGCCTGCGCAGCACGGGCCGGGCCGTGAACCTGTGCGCCGTGAACCTGGACGGCGTGGCCTTCGATTGTTTCGACCTGCCCCAGAACCGGAGCGTCGCGCGGCCCTGAGGGGCGCTCCGCTTGATCTGGGTCAAGCATCAGGGTTTTCCCTGGGTCATCGGACGACGGATGCGGGTTCGCCGCTGTAGGCGCCCCCCGGGATGTGCCGAATCGCGGGTCAAGGCGCTCAATCCCGAGCGCATCGACGACCGGAGCGATTTCGCCATGTTCTGGAGGTCTCACGAGCCGGTCGTCGCCCAGGAGATCGGCCCAGCGTCACGGGGCGGGGCCACGGCGGCGACGAATGCGGCCATCGCGGCCGCCGCCCGCGACGCCGAGGCCCTCCGCGCGCTCGGCACCGAGGCGCAGTTGACCAGCGAAGAGCTGGCCTCGGCCTCGGAGTCGGCGTCGATGGTGGTCATGAACGTGCGCATGGTCACCGGCATGATGGGCGAGGTCGCCCGCAGCCTGCACGAGGTCGACGGTCGCGTGGTGGACTCGCAGACGCGGGCCGCCGCCGCCGCCGCGGACGCCGCCCGGGCCAAGGAACAGATCGACCGCCTGCAGGAGACCCTGAAAGAGATCGCCAACGTCGCGCGTCTCATCAAAGACATCGCGCGACACACCAACCTGCTCTCGCTCAACGCCGCCATCGAGGCCGCCCGCGCCGGGTCCGCCGGCGCCGGTTTCGCGGTCGTGGCCAACGAGGTCAAGAGCCTCGCCGACCAGACCTCGAACGCCACGGAGGAGATCGACCGCCGCCTCGCCACCATCCGACAGGCGACCCACGAGGTCGTGAAGTCCGTGGGCGGGGTGAGCGACAGCTTCGAGAGCATCTGTGAGCTCGTGCAGGGCATCTCCGTGGCCGTGCGCGACTCCGCGGGCGCCTATGAGACCATTCAGGCCTCGACCGACGAGGCCTGCACCAGCGTCGAAGACATCGCCGGGACGCTCGACCGCATCGCGGAGCGCTCCCGGGAGACCGCCGCACGCGCCGGCGAGAGCGCGCAACTGTCGTCTTGACTCAGACTTTCAGAGAGGTTCGCCATGCCCCTGATGCAGTGGAACGATAAACTCAGCGTCGGCGTCGCCAGCATCGACAACGATCACAAGCGCCTCGTCGGCATGGTCAACGACCTGTACGACGGCGTGGTCGCCGGCCACGGGAAAGACGTCCTCGGCCGCGTCCTCGACGGCCTGATCAGCTACACGGCCGAGCACTTCGCCCGCGAGGAGCGCTACTTCGCCCAGACCGGCTACCCGGACAGCGTGGCCCACAAGAAGGAGCACGAGGACCTGGTCAAGCAGGTGCTCGACGTGCAGGCCAAGTACAAGAGCGGCGCCACCAGCACGCTCTCGCTCGAGGTCATGAACTTCCTGAAGTCCTGGCTCGTGAAACATATTCAGGGCAGCGACAAGAAGTATGGACCCCATCTGATCTCCAAGGGCATCAAGTAGACGCGGCGCCCGTTGACCTGGTCGAGGGGATTCCGCAATCTGACGAACGCGCCGGGGGAGACCCCGGAGCTGCGTCCTGCGAATCCCGCTCCTCCGGAGGTCCCTTGGCCGCTCGACCGATCGTCTCCTTCGGGCTCTTGACCGCGCTGTGGGCCGTCGCGCCCGCCGCCCACGCCCGCCCGCCGGGCCCCGGCGTGGTGTGCGAGGCCTGGCCCGAGTCCGCCGCCTGCCAGGCGGGCGTGCCCGACTGCACGACCTGCCACACCAGCCCGCCGGGCCGGAACGTGTTCGGCGACACGGTCGCCGCCAAGCTGCTGCCGGACGCGCCGCGCCCGCTCACGGACGACGCCTTCGCCGCGGCGCTGCCCGCCGTGCTCGCCGAGCTCGCCGCGGACGACGCCGACGGCGACGGCTTCGACAACGAGACGGAGCTGCTCGCCGGCACCGGCCCGGGGGACGAGACCTCGTTCCCGCACGCCTTCGAGGCCTGCGACGGCGAGAGCACGAACCCGGGCTGGGACGTCTGCGGCTACGACGCCGTGTACGCGTTCAAGAAGGTCAACCTCGACGTCTGCGGCCGCGCGCCGGGCTGGGACGCGCTCCAGGCCTTCAAGGACCTCGCGCCCGAGGCGCGGCCCGCCGCGCTGGACGCCGCGCTGGAGCACTGCCTGGACAGCGCGTTCTGGATGGGCCGGGACGGCGTGCTCTGGCGCATCGCCCACGCCAAGATCCGGCCGCTCTGGGCGGTGAAGGCCGGCGACGACGGCGGCCCCGTGCCGCTGGCCGACTACGACGACGACTACGCCCTGTTCACGTGGACGCAGACGGACGACCGCGACGCCCGCGAGACGCTCACGGCGCAGTATTACGTGCGCCAGGTGGGCCCCACGCGCTACGAGATCGCCCCGAACGACCAGGGCGTGCGGCAGTTCGGGCAGCCCGAGCGCCGCGCCGGCATGCTGACCACGGGCTGGTTCTTCGTGATCAACACGATGTTCACCGCCGTGCCCCGCACCACCGCGGCCCAGGCCTATCGGTCGTACCTGGGCCTGGACATCGCCAAGAGCCAGGGCCTGATCGAGCCCGAGGGGCCCCTGGTCGACTACGACGACAAGGGCGTGAACGCCGAGGCCTGCGCCGCCTGCCACCGCACGCTGGACCCGCTGGCCTACCCCTTCAGCCGCTATTGGGGCATCGCCAACGACTACACGGGTTACTACGACCCCTCGCGCCCCGACCGCTTCGACCCGGCCGACGGCAGCCGCCTGGGCGAGCTGCCCGAGGCGGGCGCGCTGTTCGGCGAGCCCGTGGCCGACCTGCTCGAGTGGGCCGAAAAGGGCGCCAACAGCGAGTACTTCGCCCGGTCCACGGTCCGCGACTACTGGCGGCACTTCATGGGCCACGACCCCACGCCGGCGGAGCTCTCGGAGTTCGAGGCGCTCGTCGCGGCGTTCCCCGTCGAACACGCCTGGCGCGTCGAGCGCATGTTGCACGCCCTGATCCGGACGGAGGCCTACGGTGTTCCCTGAACTCCGGCGCGCGCTGAGCGCGTCCACCCTGGCCCCCCTGGGCATCCTGACCTGCGCCGTGCTCGTCGCGGCGTGTGACACCTCCGGGAGCGGCGGCTCGAACCCCGCGTCCACGCCGGACGCCAGCGGCCCCGGCCCCACGGGCGGCACGCCGACCGGCGGCAGCGGCGGCGGCGGCGGCCCCGTCGGCGGCGACCCCGGCACCGGTGGCGCAGTCCCCGAGGGCCGCTTCGAGGCCACCCGCGCCAACCTGCGCTTCAAGGGCGCGGCCCGCATCCGCGAGGACTTCGCCCGCGTGCTCCAGCTCCCGACGGACGCCCTCTGCAGCGAGCTCGGCCGCTACGACTGCATCGACGACATCCACCAGATCTCGCTCGGCGGCGTCGAGCCCTACCGCGCGAACATCTTCGTGCCGTTCCCCGGCGTCGCCGTCGGCGCGCCGCTGGCCGTCGAGCGCGTGGCCCTGGCGGCGTGCGGCGAGCGCGTGCGGCGCGACCTGGCGACGCCGGCGAGCGCCGTGTTCTTTGGGCGGCTGCCCATCGAGGGCGGCGCGCTGACCTCCGTGGACGCGCCTGAAGTCGATGCGGCCCTGACGCGGCTCTTCCGCGAGGCGCTGCTTCGCGAGCCCTCCCGCGAGGACCTGGCCGTGCTGAAGGGCCTGTACGCGGACACCGTGGCCGAGGGCGGCGCCGATCCGGCGCAGACCTGGGCGCAGCTCGCCTGCCTGTCCGTGCTCACCATGACCGAATCGCTGCTCTTCTGAGGCGCACGAGGACCCCCATGAACTTCGACTCCAAGCTCTCGAGGCGGGCGGTGCTCGGCGGGTTCGCCGCCGCGGCGGCGGCCAGCGCGCTGCCCTGGAAGGCCCGCGCCCAGCAGCCCGACCGCAAATTCCTGATCGTGGTGACCTGCACGGGCGGCGCCTCCATCATCGACTCGATGCTCGCCGTGCGCGAGAGCGAGTGCGCCACCCCGGAGCGCCTGAACGTCTACCCGGACAACATGGTGCAGAACGTCGAGGGCTCGCCGTTCCGCGTCATCGATCAGCAGCTCGAGGACATCGGCCCGCTGCCCTACTCGGGGCCGGCCAACCAGAGCAGCTTCGTGCGCCGCCGGGCCGACCAGATGTGCGTGATGACCTATACGGGCACCAGTGTGAACCACCTGGTGGCCGAGAAGCGCACGCTCACGGGCAACGACGCCTGGGCCGGCCGCACGCTCCAGGAGATCACCGCGGCGGTCTACGGCGAGGGCCTGGCGCTGCCCAACGTGAACATGGGCGTGGGCGGCTACATCGAGCCCGGCATCGACCCGGCGCTGCCCGCCTGGGCCCGCGCCGAGCCGGTCACGAACGCGCTCACCTGGCCCTTCGGCCTGCACGGCTCCCGCGGCATCCGCAACGCCCCCCCGCAGACGCTCATCGACAAGGCGCGCGCCGCCCGCGGTCAGCTCGAGACGCAGTCGCTCTTCGACAAGACCTTCACGCGGTCGGAGCTGCTCTCCGCGTGGAAGTCCCGCCGCGAGGACGCCAAACGCGTCGAGTCCCAGGACCTGATCACGCGCCTCAACGCCGTGGCCGACTCGCCCCAGAACCCGCTCGGGCAGTTCGGGCTCGGCACCTCCGAGGACGCGGCCCTGCTGCAGCGCGTTTTCCCGCTCTCGGCGACGGACCCGCTCGAGGCGCAGGCGGCGCTGGCCTACCTGCTCATCAAGAACGGCATCTCCGTGACCGTGACCATCGGGCCGTCGCTGTCGCCCAACGTCGGCGGTCAGCAGATCGTGGACAGCCCGCCGCTGGCGTTCGACTTCAGCCACAGCTCGCACCGCGGCGCGCAGGCCATCATGTGGAGCCGCCTGCTCAGCGTGGCCGGCCGCCTGATCGAGCTGCTCGAGGGCGTCGAATACGGCGACGGCAAGAGCTACTGGGACCACTCGCTGATGTACTTCGCCAGCGACTTCGGCCGCACGCGCAACCGCGCGGACGGCGCGCGCGAGTTCGGCAGCGGCCACCACCTGAACAACGGCTGCCTGATCGTGTCGCCCATGGTGAAGGGCAACACGATCCTGGGCGGCGTGGACCCGAACACCACGCTGACCTACGGCTGCGACCCCGTGACCGGGGCCCCGGAGCCGGGCCGCAACATGACCGAGAAGGAGCTCTTCTCGGGCATCGTGCAGACGCTGGGCGTGTCGACGGCGGGCACGGGCCTGCCGGACATCAAGGCGATGCGCCGGGCCTGATTCTCGCAGGCGGCTCGCGAGCGAGCCCTTACTGCACGCAGGCGAAGGCGTCCGGGCAGCTCTGGGCCGCGATGAAGCAGCCCCAGGCCTCGGCCGGCACCTGGTCGGGCCCCTGGGCGCAGTAGTACTCGCAGGCGGCCAGGTCGCGCAGGGCGGCCAGGTCGCCCTCGGGGGGCAGGCAGGGCGCCACCACGGCGCAGGCCGGGCGGCACACCGTCTCCAGGTCGTTCACGGGCCCGTCCTGGCAGATGCGGGCGTCCGGCCCGGACACGTAGGCCGCGACGTAGGCCGCCATGGCCGGGTCGTCGCAGGGCGTGTCCGGCGTCACGGCCTGGTACTGCGGGCGGGTGTCCGGCGCCCCGTGGATGGCGTCGTTGCAGGCGCCGCGCGCGGCCAGGGTGTGGCCCTCGGTCACGGACGCGATGCCCGGGCACTGCTCGAGCGTGCAGGCCGTGACGCGGGCGGCCACGACCTCGCACTCCGGGAGCGGGCCATCGGGCACGGCGTTCGGGTCCAGGCAGGCGAGCGAGGTGTCGCAGGTGGCGTCGTTCGGCAGGGCGGCGCCGCAGGCCCAGACGCCCGCGGGCAGCGTGTTGGTGGCCAGACACACGAAGGCGCACACGGCGGGGTCCTGGGCGATGCCATAGCCGGTGTCCTGCGTGAGGCAGGGGGCCACGGTGTCGCAGGCGTCCAGGCAGGTCTGCAGATCCACGGCGGGGCCGTTGTCGCAGAAGGCCCGGATCGCGCCGTCCTCCGCCGTCGCGCTGTCGAGCACGCCGCCGAGCACCGGTGAGTTGCAGGGCGTGTTCGGCGAGATGAGCGCGTTGAGCTGCCCCTCGGTGAAGTCGCCACCGTTGATGGAGTTGTCGCAGAAGCGGGCGTAAGCCGGCGTGAAGGTCGAGGCGTACTCCGCGGCGTTCGCGCAGCGCTCGACGACACAGGTCGAGAAGCGCTCGCCGAAGACGTCGCACACGGCGTGGTGCACGAAGGCGTCCGAGCCCGTCGGGCAGCCGTCAACGAGCGGGGCGCCGATGCTCGTGCCGGCCAGCGCGACGACCCCCGCGCAGTCGGCGGCGTCGGCGACCTGGAGCGCCAGCGAAGGGTTGGCCCCGCACTCGTGGGCGCAGGCGGCGTCCGCGGCGGCGGTGAAGTCGGCCGAGGCGCCGCCGCAGGTCTCCGTGATGCACGTGCTCAGCCGCGCGCAGGCCGCGGGGCAGGGATCGCCGGGGGCCGGCGCCAGGTCCGGCAGGGGCGGTCCGGCGTCGGCCGTGGGCTCGCCGCCGGGTTGGGGCGCGGCGTCTCCGGTCGTACCACCGGCGAGCGCGCCACCCGCGCCGGCGTCCGCGGTCGGCGAGCCGCCCGTGCCCTGGCCGGCGGCGTCTTCGCCCGGGTCGGCGCCCGCGGAGTCCGTGGAGCCACAAGCGGCGAGAGCGAGAGCGAGGATCAGGGCGACGGGAACCTGGCGACGCAAGCGGGACCTCCGGCGGGCGTGGGGAACGACGCCGGGGAGTCTACACCGAAGGTCGCGGCGGAATCAGGGGGTCGCGACTTCCGTGCAGGACTTCGGCGTCTCGCCGGGGAACGTCGGCGCGAAGGCGCAGCTCTCACTGCAGTCACCCAGGAACTCCAGGCAGGGCGCGTCCAGGTCCTCGGTCTTCACGTCCTCGCCGCGCATCATGAAGAACAAGCTGATCTGCTGGGCCATGTAGCTGTTGATGTCGAACTTGCGGTTCGGCGTCGAGGCGTCGAAGCCGTGCGTGTCGCTGTTGGCGTTCTCGCCATCGTGTTCGTTGCGGGCCGTGTAGGGCATGCGCAGCGCCGAGAACCCGCCGCCGGGGGTCTTCTTCAAGAGTCGGAGCTTCGCGTTGGCGGCCGGTGTGACGTTCAGGCCGTCCGTGCCGTTGTCCAGGTCGTCCGGGTCGAAGTTGAAGGGCCCGCGCGCGTCCGTCCAGCGGGGGTAGCGCTGCGCGCCCTCGTACACGCCGTTGAGCAGCAGGAAGTCGTCCTCGGTGGCGCCGTGCAGGTCGTCCCGAGGCGACTTGTAGTCCACGATGCCCATGGACCGCGCCAGGCTGATGCCCGAGTTCACCGGCACGTTCTGGTCGCCGGTGGTGGGCACCACGAGCGCGCGGGTCTCCTCGCGGCCCTTCACGCCCTGGTACTTCAGGTCGAGCGGGTCGACGAAGTAGCGCCGGGCGTAGGCGGCGGGGTCGCCGGCGTCCAGGATGGCCTGCGCCACGTTGAAGAATCGGCGCAGGTCCGGCGTCTGCCGGCGGTGACCCAGGCCCACGGCGGGCGACACGAGCGGCGCGCCCTCGGGGTACACGGTGCCCTGGAACTCCGTGTCCTGGTGCCAGGTGTCCATCACCTCGACGAGCATGTCGTCGCGCCAGACCTCGAACACGAAGCGGTCGCCGCTCTGCAGCACCTGCTCGCGGCTCATCCGGTAGGGCACGAAGTCCTCGGCGGTGGGGTCGAAACCCAGCCGGCCGCGCTTCTCCGTGGCGCTCCAGGCGTCCGCGGCGAACTGCGTGCGGAAGCCCAGACCGTCGTGCACGTAGGCCCAGCGGCGGTCGGGCTCGCCGAGCGCCACGTTCTCCTCGCGCGACAGGTTGCGCACGACGAACACGTCGCCGTCCTTCAGGGGGAGCTTGCCGACGGGCACGCGCTGCGTGTCCGGCACGCTGCCCGGGGGCGACGTGTTGGGCACCACCCAGTCGATCTGGTACTCGCCGGTGGGCATGCGGGCATCGCCCTCGCCGGTGTAGAGGGGCTCGCCGATGACCAGCGGGCCCATCATGCGCAGCACCACGGCTTGCGGCACGCCGGCGTTGGACGACCGGATGCCGATGTCGATGAGGCCCGCACCGCCGGCCACGGGCGCCGCCGCGGCGAAGTGGCGGTCCACCACGGGGGCGAGCACGCTCAGGATGCCGCCGAGGCTCTGGCCCCAGGAGAAGTAGTCGTTCGACTCGCCGCCGAGATCGGCCACGCCGTCGCCGTCGAAGTCGCCGCCCTTCAGGCCGCCCTTGCCGTCGAAGCCCCGCAGGATGCGCAGGAGCTGGAGCTGGTCCACGGCGGACTGCCGGATCATGTCGCGCGTGTGGAACGTGTCGGCGGTCCAGAAGTCGCCGCCGGAGTCGCGCACGCCGTCGTTGTTCAGGTCGCGGGCGCGGCCAGCGGTCACGCCCTGCTTGGCCAGCTCGGGGTCCATGCCCGCGGCGCTGAGCGTGCGCAGCAGCGTGTCCACGATGGGCGCGTACTCCGGCGGGATGACCAGACCGTGGCCCTTGGCGTCGATGCCGCAGGTGGCCAGGCCGAAGCGCGCGTGGTGGCCGGCGAAGCCCAGCATCTCGAAGCGCGCGCCGCCGTAGCCGTGGCCGTAGAACACCACCGGGAACGGCGCCTTGTGCACGCCCTTCTGGCCGTCGGGCGTCGTGTAGTCGAGCTCTTTCGGGATGGTGCACCAGAAGGTGACCTTGCCCGGGCCCACCACGGCCGTGCCCTTGTCCACGTCCACGTCGAAGCTCTCGTCGTCGTCCTGCGGGTAGGTCTCCGTGGCCACGCCGTCGCGGTCGGTCAGGAAGTCCGGCGACTCGAACGTGCCCGCGATGATGTGGGACACGTACTTGTAGCTGTCCAGCAGGCCCTGCACGTCGTCCCCGGCGACGATGGGCGCCACCAGCCGCAGGGCCTTGAGCAGGCGCTCGGCGTCCAGCACGCCCGCGTCCGGGTAGGCCGGCTTGCAGTTGGGTTTGTCGGCGCCGCCGCAGGTGGCGATGCTCTCTTCCGTCCACCAGGGGAAGAGGTCGATCTTCGCGGGGAACTGCTCACCCATCCAGGCCAGTGTGCCGAGGCCGTTCAGGCCGTCGCGGATGGCGTGCAGCTCGCGTGTGGCCGTCTGCGTGCTGAAGGTCCACGTGAAGGCCACGTCCCCCGTCGTCAGGTCGTGATCTTCGAGAATGCCCGGCAGGTCGGAGAGCGCGTCGTTCTGGCGCGTGTGGTTCACCCAGTCGAAGGGCGACTCCACGGCGGGGCCGCCGTCGGTCCCGTGCATCCGCGTGGTGAGGACCACGGCGTACGTCGTGCCCTCGCGAAGGGGCACGATGGGCCGGATCATGAGCGTGTTGGTCTCGAACTCGTAGAAGGGGATCGTGTCGTCGACCTCCTCCATCGTCGCGGGCTCGCGGGCCTTGCCGTCCACGGTGTTGGCGCGGTCCCAGACGCCGTCGGCGTCCGTGTCCTCGTCCGGGTCGAGCTCGCCGTTGCCGTTCGTGTCGGTCTCGGCGCGGGTCTCGAACAGCAGCGTCGAGGTGCCGGCGCGCGGGTCGAACTCGAAGTAGTTGTCCGGCTCGTCGAGCAGCGAGGGGAACCGGCCCGTCTTGGGCACGTGGTAGCCCTCGGGCAGCGGGAAGTCCTTCGGCGCGTCCGGGTAGTAACCCAGGTCCAGGTCCACGGGTTTGCCGAAGTCCGGGCTGTCCGGGTCCACGTCGAACAGGTACACGGCGTCGTCGCCGCGGTCGCGGTTGCGATGCCGCGCCCGCACGTCCTCGACGTCCACGGGGGCGTCGAAGCGCACGGTGATGGGTGAGAACGTGCCGAAGCCGTCCAGACGGTCGGCCTTCTCGCGCACGGTGCTCTCGAGCAGCGTCGGGCCGAGCAGGCTCAGGTTCAGCCGGCGCCCCGTGGGGCTCGTCGTGTCCGGTCGGGTGGCCAGATCGTTGGGAAAGGGGATCTCGGGCAGGGGGCGCGCGTCCAGGTCGAACACGACCTTGGGGCCGCCCTGGCGCTGCGTGCGCTCCAGGCCCTCGGGGCTGGTCTTGCCGGTGCACTGCACCTGCGAGAGCGACAGCGCGGCCACGGCAGCGAGGGTGAGGGGGCGGAGCTTGCGATTCTGGGTGGACATCAGCGGCCCCCTCCCCGGATGGCGTCGAGCGAGAGTTTCAACTGCACGAAGTGCACGGTGCCGAGCTCGGCGTCCGGGCCCTTCAAGACGTCCCCGGGGAGCAGCACGCCGTAGGTGGCGCGCACGGCGGGCTCCACACCGGCGCCGATGGTCGGGAGGGCCCAGCGCACGGCCGCGGTCAGCTCCGTGCCGAAGGTGCCCTCGCCGGGGCCGCCGAAGGGGTTGCGCGGCGAGCCGCCCGCGGCGAAGGACAGGTACGGATCGCCGAAGGGGCCCGTCGTGGCCGCGCCCATGGCCTGCAGGCCGGCGGTGAGGCCCTTCAACGGCTCGACGGTGGTGCGCACCACGCCGTAGCTCGCGCCCGTCACGCCGCCGCGGCCGGCGAAGTTCTCGTAGCCGCGCGGAGGCTGCTTGGCGTGCAGGGGGTTCTCCACGCGCTCCGTGCTGCGGCGCTGCAGGGCGGGCACGACCTGGTCGAACAGGATGAGCCCGACGTCGTAGTCGCCGTGGAACGTGAAGCGATTGGTCTCGGCGTCGTCCGGATCGGCGTCGCCGCTGGCCATGCCGCCCAGCAGGCCCACGGTGACGGGCACGCCGCCGGGGGCGAAGCCCGCCTGCGTCTCCAGCGCGAAGCCCCAGGCCTTCACGTCCAGGCCGTCCTGGCTGGCCTCGGTCTCGAGCCGGTTGGTCTCGCCGGTGATGTAGGCGCCCTCGACGCCGAACCGCAGCGAGGCGGCGCCGGGCCAGGCGTGCTGCGAGGCCATCGCCGCGTCGAGCACCCACACGTCCAGGTCGTCCCCCTCGGCGTAGTGCTGCGTGCGGCGCACGGCGTACACGCCGCCGCTCGCGTCGTGCCGCGCGGACACGGCCTCGCCCTTGTACTCGCGGGGCCGCACCACCGCGGAGAGCACGAGCTGATAGGCCTCGTCGCCCATCGTCAGGTCCCGGTGGAGCAGCTCGGCGGTCTCGTCGGCGAACACCAGGTCGCCGGCCACCACGAAGGTCAGCCGCCCCAGCACGCTCGCAGGCTGCGCGCCAATGGCCTGGAACGGCGAGGTCGCGAACATCGCCCGCTCGGAGAGGCTCCCGCGAATGGCGTCCCCGAACAGCCGGTCGTCGCGGTCGCCGCTCTGGGCCACGATGCCCAGGCCCCAGCTCGAGGCCTGCTGCCCCACCCGGAACATGCCGAAGAACGGCCGCCACTCCAGGTACAGCTTGCGCAGCGCCACGGGCCACGGGTGGAAGGTCTCGCCGCGCCGCAGGGCGGGGTCGACGCGGTAGGTGCCGACCTCGGTGGGCTCGCCGGCCACGCGCCGGGCGAAGAAGTCGCCCTCGCCGACGAACCGCAGCTTCGGGCCGATCAGCTTGGCGTCGAAGCCGGCGCGGAAGCGTGCGGCAAGCGCGATGTCCGGGTCGTAGGTCTCGTGTTCGACGCCGGTCTCGAAGGTCGACAGCGTCTCGCCCCAGGCGTCCACGCCGACGTGGAAGACCGTGTCGTCGTCCGTGGGCGGTGCCGCCGGGGGGGCGCCGGCCTGCGCGGCGGCGGGGGCCGTCGCCAGCAGGGCGAGCAGAAGGTGCGCGCGGGGTCCGTGACTCAAGACAATGCTCCCCTGGCCGGAATGGGGCGAAGCTTCGCGCCGTCGAGGCGCGGGCCTCGAAAGGGCGCCGGCAGTTTCGAGCGGCCGGCCCGTCGATGCAATGGGCAAGGGCCGCGCGGCGCCGACTCGCTTGCGTGACCGGCGGCCCGCGTGCCAGATCGGCCCATGTTCGCCGCCCTGGAACGCCTGCCTTTAGAACTGCTAGCGATGGGCGGCTGCGTGGCCGCCG
>CAINDO010000124.1 GCA_903847385.1 uncultured Myxococcales bacterium | reverse complement strand
GCCCCGGACGCGCTCGCCCTGGACGCGGCCGCCGGCGCCCGCGCCACGCCCGATCCCGGCGCGGACGACACGCGCGACATCCTGTCGATCGACCTCGCGCTCGACCTCACGACCTACGACGCCACGGCCGTGCTCACGCTCGCGCCCTCCGCCGGCACGGCGGCGTCTTTCGAGGCCGGCGACCTGGCGATCCTCTCCGTCTCGGACGCGCAGGGGCCGCTGAAGTTCCGTTCGTCGGGCGGCCGCCTCGAGGTCGGCGTGCCCGCGGGCGACGCGCCCGTCGCGCTCACCGTGGCGTACCGATTCCGCGCGCACGACGCCTACGACGGCTGGCTGCCCGACTACGGTGTGACCTTCCTGTGGCCCTACGCCTGCGGCAACCTGTTCCCCTGCCACCCGGACCCGGCCGAGGGGCAGCGGTTCACGCTCTCCGTCACGGGCGGGCCGCCGGGTGACACGCTGGTGTACCCGCGCGAGATCCCGACGGACGTGCCGGCCTATGTGCCGGCCATCGCCGCCGGCGCGTTCACCGAGGTCGACCTGGGCACGACGACGGCGGGCACGCACCTGCGCGCCTGGCACCTGCCCGGCGAGGCGGAGGCCACGGCCGCGGGCACGGCGCCCCTGCGCGACGTCTTCGAGTTCCTGGAACGGACGTACGGGCCCTACGCGTTCGGCGCCGAGGCCGGCAGCGTCTCGGCCGACTGGGCGGACGATCCGCACCTGGGCATCGAGCACCACCCCTTCTGGCACATCGGCCGGGCCGACATGGGCGACCCCGAGGTCCACGCCCACGAGGCCGCGCACGGCTGGTTCGGCGACGGCGTCCGCATCGCGTGCTGGGAGGACTTCGTGCTCTCCGAGGGCACGACCACTTACATCTCCGCCCGCGCGCTCGGGGCCGCCGGCGTGGACGTGTGGCCCGACTTCGGGTGTTACCTGGCCTTCGACTGCGACCCGGTCAACGAGGTCAACACGGTGGCCCTGCCGGACACCTGCGGCGAGATCGACATCGGCAACCACCCGCTCTGGTCGACCGTGCCCTACATGAAGGGCGCGTTCTTCTACCGCGAGGTGGCGGCGCTCCTGGGCGAGGCCGTGGTCGACGCCGTGATCGCCGACTTCTACCGCGCCCGCGTGGGGCAGGCCGCACGCATGCAGGACATGCTCGACGCCCTGTCCGCGGCCGCCGGCGCGCAGGCCCCGGCCATCGCCGGGATGGCCGACCGATGGCTGCGCACCGAGGCCTGTCCCGCCGAGGTCGAGGGGCTCTGCGCGACGCCCTGAGGCGGCTTCGAAAAAAATGTGCGGGCCCCCCTTGCACGTCGCTCGGGGGTGCATATGCTCTCTTTGGTCGCTGCAACTTCGGGTGTGTTCCCAACCGCCACCCCGCACGCACTGCGGATCGCCGGTCGCTTCGCGCGACGGCAAACACTCGGCAAACGGGACCACCCACCTCGCCTCGACCCCGGACGGAGCCGGATCAACTCCACCGTAGCCGTCGAAAGGCGGCCGCAACGACAACGCCGCGAGCGCGGCGCAAGGCGCGTGCCAAGGTTCCACTTCGAGTGGTCCGGCGCGCGCCTTTTTTATTTCCCCTGCCGGCCCCCCGGGCTTATCACGCGGCCATGTCACGCGTCCTCGAAGAACTCGTCGCCCTCCTCACGCTCGAACGCATCGAGGAGAACCTCTTTCGTGGTCAGAGCCAGGACCTGGGCTGGGGCACCGTGTACGGCGGGCAGGTGCTCGGCCAGGCGCTGGCCGCGGCGATGCAGACCGTGCCGCCCGAGCGTGTCGTGCACTCGATGCACGCCTACTTCCTGCGCCCGGGGGACGTGCGCCGGCCCATCGTCTACGACGTGGACCGCATCCGCGACGGCGGCTCCTTCACCACGCGCCGCGTCGTGGCCCTTCAGAAGGGCCAGCCCATCTTCAACCTGGCGGCGTCGTTCCAGACGCCGGAGCCCGGCTTCGACCACGCGGACGTGATGCCCGATGCGCCGGATCCGGACACGCTGCAGAGCGAGCAGGCCCTGCTGGCGGCCATGATGGAGCGCCTGCCCCGCGTGCTGCGCGACCGCGCGCTGACGGAGCGGCCGCTGGAGATGCGGCCCGTGGACCCCGCGCCGAACCTGCTCTCGCCCACGCCGCAGCCGCCGCAGAAGATGGTCTGGCTGCGCGCGGTGGCGCCCCTGCCGGACGACCCGACGCTGCACACGGCGCTGTTGGCCTACGCCTCGGACTGGTCGCTCCTGACCACGGCCCTCTTGCCCCACGGCGTCACGTGGCTGACACCGGGCATGCAGGTGGCCAGCATCGACCACGTGATGTGGTTCCACCGCCCCGTGCGCATGGACGAGTGGGTGCTGCACGTGATCGACAGCCCGTCCGCGCAGGGCGCGCGCGGTCTGGTGCGCGGCCGCATCTTCACCCGGGACGGCCGCCTGGTCGCCAGCACCGCGCAAGAGGGCCTCGTGCGCCACCGGCCGCCCACGCCCTGACCCCGCACTGATTCGCCTCCGTGGCCACGAATTCGCTCGTCTGTCATCGAAGCGTCGCGCGCCGCGTGCACGCTCCCGTGAATGACTGATGTGAACTCGGGCGCTGCCCGCCGGGGGCGAACATGAACGAGCGCGTGCTGCTCGTCGAACCGGATCCCGACCTGGGGTCCACGCTGGCGTTTGTCCTGGAGAGCCAGGGCTATCAGGTGCAGATCGGCCGCAACCTCGCCAGCGCGCGGGCCTCGCTCGCCACCGGACCCGCGCCGGAGCTGGTGATCTCCGAGGTCGCCCTGGGCGACGGCCGCGGCTTCGACCTGTGCGCGAGCGTGCGCGCCGATCCACGCTGTCAGTCGTCGCTGTTCATCTTCGTGTCGGCCAGCGCCGAGGAGATCGACCGTGTCGTGGCCTTCGAGGTCGGCGCGGACGACTTCGTCGCCAAGCCCTTCAGCGTGCGCGAGCTCTTGCTGCGCCTGCGCGCGCTGGTCCGCCGCGTGCGGCCGTCGAACGACGCCGGCGAGGTCGTGGTGCACGGGCGGCTCGAGGTCGATCGGATCCGTCGCCGGGCGACGCTCGCGGGCCGGGACCTGGGCCTGTCGCCTTACGAGGTCAAGGTCCTGCATCTGCTGGCGGCGCAGCCCGAGAGCGTCTTCGGACGCGACGAGATCGTCGCGGCCGTCTGGGGCGAGGTCGGCCGCGTGCAAGCCCGCACCGTGGACTGCGCCGTGAAGCGCATCCGCCGCAAGCTCGGCCCCGAGGGGCGCGCGCTCGAGACGGTGCGTGGCGTGGGGTTCCGCTGGCGGCGACGCGCCGCGCGCTGATCCTGGGTGGGCCGGCCGGTCGGGCGGCTCAGCCCCCGCGGGCGACGAGCTCGAAGCCGAACAGAAACCGTGTGACCTCGGGCAGCGGCCGGGGCACGGAGCCGTCGGCGGCCGAGTCGTGCTGCGCACCCAGCGCCAGCCGCAGCCGGCCCGCATCGCCGGCGTCGATCGGCGTGGAGTACAGGCCGGCGCCGAAGCGCTTCTGTACGGAGCCGCGCGCAGCGTAGTCCGTGTCCAGCCGGTCGAAGCGGGCCCAGAGGCCCAGCCAGGGGTGCCACACGTCCCCGCGCAGCCAGGCGCCCAGCGCGTCCGCCTCGCGCTCGCCGCGGTCGAGCACGCCGGCGAGCCGGGTGTACTCCACGCCCGCGCCGACGATCGGGCCCTGGACCGCGACCAGCCCGGAGAGCGCGTCCGCGCGCGTGCCGCCGGCGCCCCGAGTGCCACGAACCGCTTGCACGGAGCCGACCAGCGCGTGATCCCAGGCCCGCAAGGGTGTGCCCGAGAGCGTCAGCGAGAGGTTCTTGTGGCTGTCCTGCTCGGCCTCGGCGAGGCCCTCACCGTTGGTCGCGGCGACCTCGAGCGACAGGTCGCCGCCGAAGGCCGCGGCCTCCAGCGCGCCGCCCAGGTCCGCGGTGTGCCCGAACTGTGCGCGCTCCACGAGCGGCGCGTCGACCACGCGGAGATCCCAGGCGTTCGCGATGCGCCGACGATGCGCGTCCTCGACGAGCCCGCCGCGGGCCGTGAGGCGCAGCGGGCCGGTGTCGGCGGCGAAGACGGCCTGGGCCGTGGCGACCCGGACGATCAGTGAGTCCCCGGCCACGCCGAGCACGCTGTCGCGGGCGGCGCTGCGCACGGCCTCCAGGCGAAGGTCCAGGCCCGCGCGCTCGAAGGTCGTCGGCAGGTCGAGCGCCACCCCCAGCCGGGCGCGGGTCAACTCCACCTCGTCGAAGGTGTCGGCCTCGGCCACCGTGTGGTCGGCGCGGGCGATGGCCTCGGCGTCGACGTGGAGCGCGGCGGCGGCCAGAATCAAGCCGGCTGTGCTCATGGCGCCGCCCCAAGCAGCGGCCCGTGCGCGGCGATGAGGCCGTGGAAGGTCGCGGCGTCGTCGAGCACGACGTCGGCGTAGTCGAGCGCGAAGCCGAGCGTCTCCTGGACGAAACCCGTCTCGCGACCGGCGAGATCCGCGTGGATGGCGGCCAGGCCGAGGCGCCCGTGCCGGTCGCGGGCTCGGGCGTGACCCCGCGCGAGCAGACGACCGGCCGTCTGTGCCAGATCGGCGAGATCCGCCGGCGTCCACTTGCCGGCGGTCAGCCGCTCGTCGATTTTGTCCAGATCCAGGCCCTTCTGGTAGCCCGTGCGCTCGCGGATCCGGAACGCCTGCGGACCCACCCGGGCGACGCCGAGCCAGCGGTCGTTCGCCGTGTCCGTCTGCAGCGCGCGGGTGGCGGCGACGACCCGCTCGGCGTCACCGGCGAAGGGGCGCCGGCGCGAGGCGCGGGCGGGGGCGGCACGCATGGGGGGGACCTCTTTCATCTCCAGCAGCAGGTCGTCGTCGGGGTCCGCCGTCGGGCCCGAGAGGAGCACGTAGAACCGCAACGAGGCGTAGCTGGCGATGCCCGCGCCGAGGCGCCGCGCGACGTCCAGGGGGCGCGCCGCGCCGCCCGCCAGGCCCACTTGCGGGCCGTAGTCGGCCAGCGCCGCCGTCACCAGCGCGCGCTCCGCATCGGTCACGTCCGTCAGCGCCCGCGTGACGACGCCGGAGGTCCGCTCGGCGAGCTCCCCGCGCCGCAGACGCCGGCGCCCGTCGACGAAGACCGTGTCCTCGTGCAGGGGCTCGGCGGCGACGCCCTCCTCTTTGGCCTTGTCCAGCAGCCACGCGACGATCTCCCCCGCGTCGCCGCTGTTCGCCCGGATCGGCGGCTCGCCGGCGGCCTCGGCGGCGACCTCGGCGGCGTATCCCTCGGCCACGGCCGCGACGGCGGCCTCGGGGGCCTCGACGTCCAGCACGCGCAGCGCCAGCGCCACGGAGAGGGCCATGCGGCGCACGTCCAGGGGGTAGGGGCCGTAGGTGGCGGCGTCGAAGTCGTTGAAGTCCACGCGCAGCGTCTCGTCCGTCGCGCGAAACGTGCCCAGGTTCTCCAGGTGCGGGTCGCCGACGAGCAGGACCTCGGCCGCCGCACCGTGGCCGTAAGCCGAGGGGCCGAAGGCCGGCCCGCCCTCGAGCGCGTCGCGATGGAACTGGCCCAGCGTGCCGCGGAAGAACGGGTAGGGGTGGCTGTCCATGAGCTGGAACCGCGCGGCGGCGAGGGCCGGGTCGCGCTCGATGTAGGGACGCGCGTCGTCCCGCAGCGTGGTCCACAGCCACGCGCGGCGGGCGTCCGGCGCGGTCGGTTCGCAGGCCGGGAGCAGCAGCGCCCACAGGGGCGCGCACAGGAGCGCGAGGCGTCGAGTCATGCGGAGAGGGAACCGCGCCGGCGTGACGCGGTCGCGGCGTCGCCGCAACAGTTGCGCGCCAGATTCGGCGCCGTGAATTCGCGCGCCTGTCATCGGTCTGTCGCGCGTCGCGCGCACTCTGGCCGCCAGATGTCGACACGACCGAGGAGAGTGGAGCGCGTGGAAGTCATCCCCTGGGACAAGAGAGTCGAGAGTGTCCGGAGCCGGCTCGCGGACATGGCGGCGCGGGCCTCGAGCATGGTCGGACAGGGCGTGCGCTGCCTCGCCGGCCGGGACGAGGCGGCGGGTCAGGCGGTCCTCAAAGCGGATCGCGAGGTGGACCGCCTGGAGATGGACATCGACCGCGTGGCGCTGGGCTCGCTGTCCTCCGGCGGGCTCACGGAGCGCCCGCTGCGGTTCGTGGTCAGCGCGTTCAAGGTCACGACGGATCTGGAGCGCATCGGGGACGAGTCGGTGAAGCTCGCGCACGCCGGCCTCACGCTCATGCACCATCACCTGATGCCCGAACGGCGCACGCTCGAGGCGCTCGGGCGGCCCGTGCAGTCGATGCTCGACGACGCCATCCGCGCGTTCGAGGAGGGGCGCCCGGATCGGGCGCGCGCGGTCATCGACCGCGACGACGACATCGACCGCGCGTACCGCGACTTCGCCGTGGATCTGCGCGGCCGCATGAGCGCGGACCTGGCCGCCATCGAGCGGCTGGTGCAGGTCCGCTTCGCGGCGAAGTGCCTGGAGCGCATCGCCGACCACGCCACGAACCTGGCCGAGCAGGCCATCTTCGTGGTCACCGGCGACGACGTGCGGCACCGGCAGTCGCCGCGCTGAGGTTCAGCGCCGGTTCGGCCGGCTGAACCGGTCTGTCAATTCTCGCTGAAATCGGTCCAACCGGTGGTCCAGTCGGTCTCGCCGATGCCGCCGACGAAGGTGCCGGCCGCGTCGAAGCCGGCGCCGGGCGTGCCGCCACCCGTGAGCGCGGGGCTGCCGGCGGCGGGCTTGAAGTCCGGCGCCGCCAGGTCGAAGGGCGCGCCGAGCTGCGGATTCACGAAGCGGTTGGCCGCGTCGGCGGCCGTGGCGAACGCGTTGTCGTCGTACCCGCCGTCGTCGTCCGCGTCGCCCTCTTCGGCGGCCATGGCCGGCGTGTCCTGGCCGGCGTTGTCGAACAGGATGCTGTTCTTCAGCGCCAGCGCGCCGTCGTCGATCTGCGACACCGTCGAGGTGTCGGCGATGTTGTACGGCGCGTCGGCGAAGCCCGTGATGAGCGCGTTGTTCAGGAGCGCGGCGGTGCCGCGGCGCAGCGTCATGCCGCGCTGCGTCTTGCCGGCCATGCCGGGCTCGGCGTTCGAGCCGATGAGCGAGATGTTCCAGATCGTCGGCGCCGAGCGGGGCAGGGCGTCGTTGTCGTCCTTCTGGTTGTCCGCCTCGATGCCGTTGTCGCCGACGAGCGCGTTCTGCTGGATGACGACGTACTGCGCGCCGCCGATCCAGCCGAAGTCCCAGTCGAGCCCGTCGTCGTCCGTCTGCGTGACCAGGATGTGGCGGATCTGCACGCCGCCGCCCCAGACCTCGACGCCGTCGTCCGCGCCCTTGTGCACCTGCACGTAGTCGATGGTGGTGCCCGTGCCGCAGCCGCCGACGCTCAGGCCGTTGAGCTCGTTGTCCGGGGCGAGCTCATAGCCGGCGAACTCGATCCGGGCGTACTTCAGGGTGCCGCAGTCGTGCGCGGCGTCGTCGCCGCCGTAGGTGGTGCGGGTCTCGCCGTCGGGGAAACCCTCGATCTTCTCGGTGCCGCCGGCCACGTTGATCGGGGCCTTGCCGAGCAGCACCACGCCGCCCCAGTCGCCGGCCTCGCGGCTGCCCGCGGGGATGGAGCTGGTGAACACGATGGGGGCGTCGGCGGTGCCCTGCGCGTCGAGCTTGCCGTCGGTGGTGATCACGAGCGAGGAGCCCGCGTCGCCCAGGATCTTCGTGCCGGCCTCAATGGTCAGCGTGGTCTTCACGAACACGTGACTCTTCAGGTGATAGGTGTTGCCGGCCGTCCAGGTCGTCGGCGCGGTGAGCTCGCCCTCGACGTCCACGCTGCCGCCGCCGGCGGGCGTGCCGCCGGTGCCGCTGTTGCCGCCGCCGGCGGGCGTGCCGCCGGTGCCGCTGCTGCCGCCGCCGGAAACGCCGGCGTCCGTGGTGGCTTCGTCGTCGCTGCCGCAAGCGGCGAGCACGAGCGCGCAGGTCGCGGGGATGAACCAGGCGGGCGAGATGCGGGTGATTCGCTTCATGCGTTCTCTCTCTCTGTCAGGGTTTCCACTCGAGCGACACCGTGCCGCTCGTTCCCGTTCGGGTCTCATAGGTCGTCAGGGGGCCCTGCTTCACGCGCTGCGACTGCGCCAGCAGGTTGCTCAGGCCGAGCTTCAGCGTCAGATCCGCGGGCAGCTTCTGAGACACGCTCGCGTCGAGCCGGTGCTGGCTCTGCTCCACGGCGTCGGGCAGGCCCTGGATGCCCACCTCGGTGATGCGCGGCCCGGCCACGTTGTAGAGCAGCGTGGCGCTCAGGCCGAAGTCCGGCGTCCAGCCCACCTGCGCGTTGATGACATAGGGCGACTGCCCCTGCAGCGCGCGGGTCCGGTTCGTCTGGGCGCGCTGATCCTCGGCGGAGAGCGTGACCTCGGACCGCACCACGGCCATGTTCATGCCCAGGCGGACGTCCTTCAGCGCCTCGTTCGCGTGGCCGAGCGACACGCGGGTCTCCACCTCGCCGCCGAGCACGTCCGCGCCCTCGGCGTTGGCGAAGCCGATGTCGCCGGCGGACACGTTGACCACCACCTGCTCGATGGGGTCCTGGAAGCGTTTGTAGAACGCGCCGACGGAGAACAGCTCCTCGGGCCCGAAGTACCACTCCCAGCGGAAGTCCACGTTGTCGATGACCGCCTCGCGCAGGTCCGGGTTGCCCGTCAGGCTGCGGCGCCGGGCGAAGTCGTAGTACAGAAACGGCGCGAGCTCGCGGAAGATGGGGCGTGCCAGCGTGCGGCTGTATCCGGCACGCAGACTCTGCGCTTCGGAGAGCGTGTAGACCAGGTTCAGACAGGGCAACACATCGTCATCCGCGCGCGAGACGGGCTTCAGCGTGTCATCGATCGTCGCGAACGGGCTGCCCGGGTCGAGCCGCTGGGTGGCATGCTCGAACCGCACGCCCGGCAGGATGCGCCAGGCGCCCAGGCCCGTGATGTCCAGGCCGCCGTGCACCGCGACCACGCGGCTCTGCGCGTCGTAGCGGTCCGGCGCCATCGTGCGCTCGTCGATGCGGATGCGCGTGCCGAAGGCCTCGGGCGCGAAGAGCGTCTCCGGGGGCAGGAAGAGATCGTCCGGCGTGCTGCCGGTGTATTCGAATCGGAAGCGGCGCGCGTCGAACTTGCGGTCGCCGGTCTGCACCTGGCTGCCCAACGTGATCGCCAGCGGCTCGAAGGGCAGGCGCAGATCCACCCCCGCGCCGAGCGTGTCCTCGGTCAGCGTCGAGAAGAACCGCTCGCCGCTGCCGGCGGCGTCCTTGTATCGCCGGCGGTCGTCGTCGAGCACGGTGTAGACCAGATCGCGCGTGTCGGGCTCCGTGCGGTCGACCTGCCCGGCGTTGAGCTGCCAGCGCAGCTCGAGCGCGTGGGCGTCGGCGAAGCGGTGGAACCCCGTGAGCTGCCCGAAGAGCAGCGCGCGCTCGACCACCTGCAGGCGCGAGGCGGCGAAGTCGGCGGCGTCGGATTCGCTGCGACCGGCGCTCTCCACGGCCGTGGCGTCCCCCACGTGGGTGTAGAAGGCCAGCGCGTTGAACTCGTGGGCGTCGTTCGGGGCGTAGCCCAGGTGGGCCAGCGCGCCCACGCTGCCCTGCTCGGTGCCCGTCTCCGTGCGGAACGACTCCCGGGCCGTCAGACCCTCGGCGTCCGAGGCCTTGGCCCGCACGACCTTGGCCTCGCGGTGGACCTCTTTGTGACCGAACTGCACCGCGCCCAGCCAGGCCAGCTTGCCGACGGGCAGCGTGTGCACGTCCGCGCCGCTGGCGCTGAACGACAGGTTCGGACCGCTCGTTTTGTCCTTCGGCGTCCAGGTGTTCTCGAACGACCGGCCCACGGCCGAGAGCTCGTCCTTCGTGAGCGGGGGCGTGGTCTGCCGATTGGCCGCGCGGTCGGTGGGCACCGCGTCGGGCAGCGCCCGATCGTCCGCGCCGAAGCCGAAGTAGTCCGCCGTGCCGCCCGGGTTGCTCGGCCGGCTCTGTCCGGTGGTCTCGGTGTCGCCGCCGACACCCAGCGAGAGCTTCCACTCGGGCCCGGCGGGCCACTGATGGGTGCCCAGCATGAGCGCGCCGCCACCGAAGTTGGCGGGCAGCTCGGGGCTCCACGTCTTGGCCACCGTCAGGTTCGACAGCAGCGCGGAGGGGAACAGATCCAGCGGCACGGCGGGCAGATCGGGCTCGGGCGAGGGGAGCCGCACGCCGTTGAACAGGGTCGAGGTGTAGCGGCCGCCGAGGCCGCGCAGCACCACGTAGCGGCCGTCGACCACCGTGGTCGAGGTCACGCGTTTCACGGCGTCCGAGGCGTTGCCGTCCGGCGCGCGGCTCATCTCCTGCGCGCTCACGGCGTCCGTGACCACGGCGGCGCGACGGCGCTCGTTCAGCGTGGCCGCGGAGGTGCGTCGGTCGGCCTTGGCCTCGACGACGATCTCCTGCACCGCCTCTTCCGAGGGCTGCAGCTCGATCTTCAGCGCCGTGCCACGGCCGGCCTCGACCACCACACCCTCGATGCGGCGCGGGGGATAGATGTCGAAGCGCACGCGCAGCGTGTACGTGCCGGGCGGGAGGTCCAGCGCGAAGCGGCCGTCGATGTCCGTCGTGGCGCTCTTGCCGCGGGCGGGCCCGGCGGAGATGACCTCGACGCGCGCCTCGATGAGCGCTTCGCCCGTGGGGGCATCGACCACGACACCGGCGAGGCCCGCGGCGGGGGCGGCCTCGGACGCGGGGTCCGCCGATGCAGGGGCTTCGACGACGGGCTGGGCGCGCAGCGCGACGGGTGTGCCCGCGGCGAGCGCGAACACGGATCCCATCGCCGTGCGCCGCGAGGGCCACGGAGGAGAGAGGGACATTCGGGTGCTTTCTGTCGAGGCGAGTCGAGTTCCGGGTGCCGGTCAGGGCGCTTCCGCCAACACGGCGATGCGGCGCGCGCCGTGGCCCCGGGCCCGGTCCATCACCTCGACCACGCGGCCGTGGGGCACGGCGTCGTCGGCGGTGAAGAAGAGAACGGGCTCGGCCTGTCCGGCCATGACGCGGGCGATGCGAGCATCGAAGTCAGTGTCGTCGACCTGTGTGTCGTTGAGGTGAATTCTTCCCTCGCGATCGAGTGACAAAACCGCGGGGACCGGCCCGCCGGGCGGTGGTGGCGGTGTGTCGGGCTTCTCCTGGAGAGGCACGTTGGTCGAGAACTGCTTGGAGAGCAGCGGTGTGATGACCATGAAGATGATGAGCAGCACCAGCACGACGTCCACCAGGGGCGTGACGTTCATCACCGGGCGGATGCGCCGGGCGCCGCCCGTGCCGACTTCGAAGGCCATGACTCAGGTGCCTCCCGCGGTCTTGGCCCCGGCGTCGCCCACCTTGAGCGAGACCGAGGTGAGGCCGAGCTTCTGACACACGGCGTACAGCGCCCGAACCTTGCCGAAGGGCGCGGCGCGGTCGGCCTTGATCACCACGCGGGCCTCGGGCTGCCGGCGGCGCGCCTCGGCGAGCCGCTCGGGCAGCGCCGCGGACTCCACGGCGTCCTGTCCCAGAAAGATCCCGCCCGCCGCATCCAGCACGATGACCACCGCGTCGAGCTTCTTCTTCTCCTCGGCGTCGGTGTGTTTCGCCGTGGCGAGTTCGACGGCGGGACCTTCCATCTGCGGGGTGATCACCATGCAGATGATGAGGAGCACCAGCACCACGTCCACCAGGGGCGTGACGTTGATCTCCGGGCGGATGCGGGGTCGCTCAAGCGACATGCCGCGTCTCCGCGCCGGCGGCCGTGCTGGGGAAGACCAGCGTGCGGCCGGCGATCTTCAGGTGGTCGAGGAGCTCGGCGCTGGTCTGATCCAGGGCGAGCAGCAGGCGATCGAGGCGCGCGTTGAGCAGGTTGAAGGCGAGCACCGCGGGGATGGCGATGCACAGACCCAGGGCCGTGACCACCAGGGCCTCGGCGATGCCGCCGGACACCGCGCCGAGGCCGCCGGAGCCCTCGCGGGCGATGCCCTGGAAGGCCGCGATGATGCCGATCACCGTGCCCAACAGACCCACGAAGGGCGCCACGGAGCCGACGCTGGCCAACAGACCCAGGCCGCGGTTCAGGTCGGCGTTGAGTCGCTCGCGGGCCCGGATGAGCTGGGCGTTGGCGTGGGCGATGGACTCCTCGTGGGAGCCGCCCTCGCCGCGGGCCGTGGTGAAGCCCTTCAGGCCCGAGGCCAGCAGGTCGGCCAGGGGCGTGGCGTCGTACTCGCCGGGGATGCGGGTGAGCGCCTCCCAACGGCCCTGCGCCACGACGTCCGCCGCCAGGCTGGCGTACCGCCGCGAGCGCGACTGCGCCCGGGTGTAGACCCACATGCGCTCGAAGAAGATGGAGAGCGAGGAGATCCCCATCAGGACCAGAACGGTCACCACGGAGAGCGAGAACACATCCATGTTGCGGAAGATGTGAGCGAGATCGAAGGACATGGGTCGATGCCTTTCCGGTCGAGATGTGTATTCGTCGAGATCGAGGAGTCGCGCCCGCTCAGCGGACCTTGAAGCGCACGGGCACCACGCGGAACACCGGCACGGGCTGCCCATCGAGCAGGGCCGGCCGCGAGAACCGCCACGTGCGCACCGCGGCGAGCGCGGCGGCGATGAAGGGCTCCTCGCCCTTGAGCACCTGGATGTGTTCGACGGCGCCGGTTTCGGTCACCACGAACTTGAGGACCACCACACCCTCGCGCCCCGCGGCGCGGGCCTCTTCGGGGAACACGGGCTGCGCGTTGTCCGGCGCGGCCTCGGGCGGGGTGACGCCCTCGGTCATCTGAATGGGCGCGTGGGCGGCGGGGCGCGCGCGTTTGGGCGCCTCCGGGGGCGGGGCCGTCGCGGAGATCACCGGGGCGGCGGCCGGCGCGACCGGGGCGGCCTCCACGGGGGGCGGCGCCTCGGCGGGGGCGTCCCGCCCGGCGGTGGGCTCGGCCTCGGTCGGGGCCTCCTTGGGGATCTGCTTCGGGGCCACCAGGGCGCGGCGTGCGGGCGGCGGCGGGGTCGGCGTCGCCGGCGGGGGCGCCGCGACGACGGCCACCGGGGGCGGCGGCGGG
>CAINDO010000123.1 GCA_903847385.1 uncultured Myxococcales bacterium | reverse complement strand
GCCGCCGCCGCCCTCGGCGTCGGTGCGCTGCCCGCCGTTGCCCTCACCGCCGCCGGCCGCCGTGCCACCGCCGCCACCGGCGCTGGTGTCGTTGGTGCCACAGGCCATCAGGGCCACGGTCGCGACCGCGAAGATCGACTTACTCATCAGCTTCATGCGGAACTCTCCCCACTCCCGTTCGAAACGCGGGGTGCGGCGCGACTCGCCGACCCATCGGGGGGAAAGTACGGCAATTCGCCGCTTCGAATAAAGTCCCGCTACCCCGCGCGGACCATCAGGTCGGCCACCATCCCGGCGAACCCCGCCGGGTCCGGCAGCGGCGAGCCCTCGGCCAAGAGCGCCTGCCCGTAGAGCAGGTGCGCGTAGTCGGCCAGGGTGGCGTCCTCCGCGCTCGCCTCGAACCGCGACTTCATCTTCTGCAGGATGGCGTGGTCGGCGTTGACCTCGAGGATCCGCTTCTGCCGCGGCATGTCCGCGGCGCCCTGCGTGGCCTTCAGCAGCCGCTCCAGGCGCGGGCTCATGTCGTCCTCGTCGCCGACGAGGCACGCCGCCGAGGTCGTCAGGCGGCTCGACACGCGGACCTCTTTCACGTCCGCGTCCAGCACGGACTGGATGCGCTCGAGCAGCGAGGCGTTGGCCTTCTGCTTCTCCTTGCGGGCCTCCTCGGCGGCGAGCTTCTCCGTCTCGGTGCCGAGCTCGACCTCACCCTTGCCCACGCTCTGCAGCTTCTTGCCGTCGTACTCGGCGAGCTGGTCGGTCAAGAGCTCGTCCACGGGGTCGGTCAGGTACAGGACCTCGTAGCCCTTGGCGCGGAACGCCTCGAGGTGCGGCGACTTCTCCAGCACGGCCCGGGACTCGCCCGTGGCGAAGTAGATGGTGTCCTGCCCGCTCTCCGCCGAGATGCGCTCGACGTACTCCTTCAGGGACGTCAAGGCAGTCGCGTCGGCGCTGCTCTGGAACAGCAGCAGGTCCTTCAGCTTCTCGGCGTTGTCGTGGTCCGAGGCCAGGCCCTCTTTCAGGACCTTGCCGAACGCGTCCCAGAACTTGCGATAACGCTCCCGGTCGTCGGTTTTGATCTTGTCGAGCGAGTCCAGGACCTTCTTGACCACGCGCTTCTTGATCTGCGCCACGCGGCGGTCGTTCTGCAGGATCTCGCGCGACACGTTCAGCGACAGGTCCGGCGAGTCGACCACACCCTTCACGAAGCGCAGGTAGTCGGGCAGCAGCTCCTCGCAGCGCTCCATGATGAGCACGCGGTTCACGTAGAGCTGCAGGCCGAACTTCTGCTCGCGGTAGTAGAGATCGAACGGCGGCCGGCTGGGGATGAACAGCAGCGCCTGGTACTCGAACGTGCCCTCGGCCTTCAGGGTCAGCGTCTCGTAGGGCGCCTCCCAGTCGTGGGCGACGTGTTTGTAGAACTCGGCGTACTCCTCGGCGGTGACCTCGGACTGCGTGCGCGTCCAGATGGCCTTCTGGGAGTTGAGCGTGTTCTCGCCCAGCGTGATCGGCCACGTGACGAAGTCGGAGTACTTCTTCACCACGCGCCGGATCTCGTAGTCCTGCGTGAAGTCCGACAGGCCGTTCTCGGGGTCGGCGGCGCGCAGGTGCAGCGTGACCGTCGTGCCGTGGCCCTCGCGCTCGGCGTCGGCCACGGTGAACGTGCCGTCCCCCGTGCTCTCCCACCGCGTCGCGCTGCCCTCGCCGGCGCGCTGCGTGACCACGACCACGCGGTCGGCGGCCATGAAGGCCGAGTAGAAGCCCACGCCGAACTGCCCGATCAAGGACTCGGTCGCCTGGTCCGCCCCCTCGGGGCGGCTCTCTTTCGCTTCTTTCAAACGGGCGGTGAACTCGCGCGTGCCGGACCGGGCGATGGTGCCCAGGTTGGCGATGACCTCGGCGCGGGTCATGCCGATGCCGTTGTCGTGCAGCGTCAGCGTGCGGGCGTCCTTCTCCACCTCGAGGCGGATGGCGCCCTCCTTCCCCGTGGCGAGCGCGCTCTTCAGCGCGTCGTCCGTCAGCGTCTCGTAGCGCAGTTTGTCGAGCGCGTCCGAGGCGTTGGAGATGAGCTCCCGCAGGAAGATCTCCTTGTGGGAGTAGAGCGAGTGGATCATGAGGTCCAGCAGCTCGCGGGCCTCGGATTTGAAAACGTGGGTCTCGGCGGCGGACATCGGATGCTCCTGTCGTACGGAACCGGTATCGTTGCGGCGGCGTACCTTAATCCCGGCTCTTCAGAGTGCAAGCGGACTGCAAGTGACCGAACATCCTGAGAATCTCGAGGCCTTCGACGGCTTCTTCCCCGAGGTCGACCCCACCGCCTTCGTCCATCGCTCGGCGGTCCTGATCGGCCGCGTCCGGGTCGGCGCGGAGAGCAGCATCTGGCCCTCGGCCACGCTGCGGGGCGACGAGGGCGAGATCGTCGTCGGCGCCGGCACCAACATCCAGGACAACAGCGTGGTCCACATGACGGGCGGCAAGTCCGACACCTACGTGGGCGCGCGCATCACCATCGGCCACGGCTGCATCATCCACGGGTGCACCATCGAGGACGACTGCCTGATCGGCATGGGCTCGACCATCATGGACAACACCGTGATCGGCCGCGGCAGCCTCATCGGCGCCGGTACGCTCATCCCGGGGGGCAAGATCATCCCGCCGGGCTCGTTCGTCTTCGGCAACCCCTTCAAGATCCACCGCCCCGTGAACCAGCGGGACACGGACTGGATCGACTACGCCTGGAAACACTACCGCGACACGGCCGCGCGGTACCGCCAGCAGCGCCCCGGGGCTCCGACGCGATGATCAATCGTCTGCGCGAGACCAGCACCCGCCTGCGCAAACAGGTCGGCTCGAAGTTCGTCATCGGCAGCTTCTCCGGCCTGTCGAAGCTCGGAGCCTACACGCCGCTCGCCCACCCGGCGCTGCACGGCGTCGAGGTCCTGCGCAACATCCCCTACGTGAACGACGGCAACCCCCTGCACACGCTGGACGTGTACCGCCCCCGCGACCGCCGCGGCCCGGCGCCCGTCGTCGTCTACTGCCACGGCGGGGCGTTCCAGTTCCTCTCCAAGGACACCCACTGGCTGATGGGCCTGCTTTTTGCGCGCCGCGGCTACGTGGTCTTCAACCTGAACTACCGCCTCGCCCCCCAGGACAAGTTCCCGGCCGGCCTGGAGGACGCCTGCCGCGCCACCCTCTGGGTCCGCGAGCACTGCGCCGAGTACGGCGGCGACCCGGCGCGCATGATCGCCGCCGGCGAGTCCGCGGGCGGCAACCTGGCGGCGGCGCTGATGATCGCCACCTGCTACGAGCGCCCGGAGCCCTACGCCCGCGCGCTCTGGGACTCGGGCCTGCGTTTCCGCGCCGCCGTTCCCGCCTGCGGCATGCTGCAGGTCACGGACCCCGAGCGGTTCGCCCGCCGCCGCCGCCTCTCGCCGTTCCTCACGGACCGCATCGTCGAGTGTTCGCACGGCTACCTGCCCGACGGCGCCCGCCCGGACCAGGTCGAGATGGCCGACCCCCTGCTCATCCTGGAGCGCCAGGCCCCCGCGCGGCCCCTGCCCCCGGTCTTCACCTTCGCCGGCACGGCCGACCCCCTGCTGGACGACACCCGCCGCCTCAAGCGCGCCCTGGACGCCCACGGCGCCCGCTGCGAGGCCCGCTACTACCGCGGCGGCCTGCACGCCTTCCACGCCCTGGTCTGGGACCCCAACGCCCGCCGCGCCTGGCGCGACAAGCTCGCGCTGCTGGAGCAGTGGCTGGCCGAACACCCGGGCATGCTCGCGTGAGCTTCAGCGAACTTCGCTCGTTCCTGGCCGTGGTGGAGCACGGCTCGTTCCTGGCGGCCTCGATGGCCACGGGCGAGTCGCGCACCACGCTGCGCCGTCAGGTGGACGCCCTGGAGGCCCGCACGGGCGTGCCGCTCCTGCGCCGCGACCGCAAGGGCGTGCTGCCCACGGACGCCGGCGCGCGCCTGCTGGAGACGGGCCGCGTGATGCAGCGCGAGTTCTCCGAGCTCCTCGACACGATTCGGCAGACGGGCCGCTCCCCGGCGGGTGTCGTGCGCGTCCTGCTCCCCGTGGGCATGCACGTGGGCGCCATCTCCGGCGCCCTGGCCCTGGCCCGCGCCACCTGGCCGCGCCTGAGTTTTCGGGTCGCCTTCGCCGACGAGTCCATGCACCAGCGCGCCCCGGACGCGGACATGATCGCCTGGTTCGGCGAGCACGCGCCCCCCGGCGCCTGGGAGGCCCGCGAGATGATCACGGTGCCGCAGCGCCTCATCGCCACGCGCGAGTATCTGGCCGCCGCGGGCACGCCGACCACCCTCGAGTCCCTGCACGGCCACGCGCTCCTGGTCTGGACGCCGCCGGACGACACCCTCGGCCACCTCATCACCCGCGAGGGGCGCCGCGTGCCCGTCACGCCGCTGCTGGCCACCGCCAACATCGACCTGCTCCATGCCACGGCCCGCTCCGGCGCCGGGATCGCCTGGGTGCCGGACGGCCCCGTGCCGCCCAGCCCCGGCGAGGCGCCGATGGTGCACGTGCTCCCCGACCTCGTCGGCCGGGACGTCCCGCTCTACATCGGCGTGCCGCGCACCCAGGCGGCCCTGCCCAAAGTGCGCGTGTTCCTGGATCACATCGACGCCCTCCGCCGCGCCGCGATGGCGGGCGGATTTTCGGGTCAGGGGCCCGGCGGGGGCGGCGGCGTGGGCTCGCCGCAGAGCGACATGTCGAAGCGCGCCGGCGCCGGATAGGCCGCCGTCACCGCGGCGGCGAACTGACACTGCAGGTCGTCCTCCTGGCAGCCGGCCTGGCTCACGCAGTTTCCGTCCGCGTCGAAGCGCTGGCACTGGCACTCCATGTCGTCGGGCGCACACACCTCGACGACCTCCATCATGCCCTCGTCCTCGTGGTTGAGCTTGTGGCAGTGCTGCACGTACGTGCCGCTGAAGCGCTTGAAATTGTTGAGAATCTCGCGCGGGCCGTCATCGATCTGCACCCAGTACGTGTCGCGCCAGTGGGCGAAGTTCGGCTCCTTGTTGGAGTTGGTCGGACACACCAGGAACGGGTTGATGTGGATGTGATAGGGGTGGCCGTCCAGGGCGACGATCTCCCACTTCTCGGTCGTGTCCGCCACCGCGACGCGGTCGCTGCGATAGCCCAGCGCGCGGCGGCGCTCGAAGCTGCGGCAGTTGATGTTCGGCGCCGGGCACTCGCAGACGGGCACGTCTTCCACGGTCCCCCCCCCGCCATGCCCATGCCCGCCCGCGTGGGGGTCGCACTCGCCGCCATCGGACACCGCCTCGACGGAGCTCGCCGGCAGGGGTGGCATCAACAGACCCACGCGCTGGTGAATGGTCTGCACGCTCTCGCAGTCGGCCATCGTCTCCACGCCGTCCACCGTGGCGGGGAACCGCGTCGGGGGCGCGAGCGCGGCGACCTCCTCCTGCGTGGGCAGGGTGGTGCTCGTGGGCGCGCCGGCGGCGGGGTCGACCGACACCACCGCGATCACGCTGCCCTCCAGGTCGTGCACGCGGCGGCCCACGAGACACAGCGTCTGGGCCGTCTCCGGCGCCTGGAAGAACGAGTCCACGCGATACCCCGGCGACACCCACACGGCGTCGTTCTCGTAGAACTGCGGCATCGTGATGCCATCGCGGGCGTACTGCGTGAGCTGAATCACCGTGTCCCGGTCGTACTCGCTGCAGTCCGCGTCCCGGCCCGGGTGCAGCTTCATGGCCATCTCGTCGGGCGTGCCGGCGTAGATCATGCGCCAGCGCTCGACCTGTCCCGGCGCCATCACCAGCCGCGGCTTCGTCTTGCCGTTGATCTGGATCGGGTTGCCCTCGGTGACCGACAGGAAGTTGTTCACGGAGAGCGTCTCCTCCGTGCAGTCCTCGCCGTCGGCGAGCGGGCGGGTGTGTTCGTGCGTCAGCGGGATCTCGGTGATCATCATCACCCGCTCCCGGGCCGCCGCCACCGAGGGCACGGCGTCCAGCGGCCCCTCGACGATGATGGCCCCGGCCGCACCGTTGAGCACCTGGATCGCCGTCGCCCCGTGGATGTGCGGGTGGTACCAGTCCGTGCCCTCGTGGTGGGGGCCGTCCTCGTCGATGTCCCAGCGGTAGCGGGCGTGTTCACCCTGCGCGACCGTGATGAGCACGTTGTCGCCGTAGTAACGCCCCTCGTCGGCGCAGCCGTCGCCCTCGCAGGGGTCGGCCGGGTCGTCCGTGGCGAAGTTCGGCTGCAGGTGACCGCCGTGGAAGTGCAGGTTCGTCAGGTTGAAGTCGTGGCAGGTCGGCGGCTCGCGGCCCTCCTGCCCCGAGACCTCGCGCCCCTGCACCGTCTCCAGGTGATTGTGCAGGTTGATCTTCACGCGGCGGTCCTCGCCGGCGGGGATCCGGATCGTCGGCCCGGGCACCAGGCCGTTGTACGTGCGCAGGCAGAAGCGCTGACCGTCGATGGTCACCTCGGACGCCGCCAGCGCCAGCTCGCGTACGCCGTCCGCCTCGGGGGCCAGCTCCGGGGGGTTCTCGAAGGTCTCGAGCGTGGGTGAGCCGCCGGTGCCGCCGGTGCCGCCCGTGCCCCCGGTCGGGGTCCCGCCCGTCGGAGTGCCGCCGGTCGCGGTCCCGCCCGTCGGAGTGCCGCCGGTCG
>CAINDO010000122.1 GCA_903847385.1 uncultured Myxococcales bacterium | reverse complement strand
CTCCGCCGTCGCGTCGGCCGTCGGCCTGCCCTGCTCCGCGTCCCGCATCAACCGACCGTCCGACCCGCCGCTCGGCGGCCCACGGCCAGCATCACCATCCGTGCCGCCGCACGCGACCAGACAGGCGGTCATCACCCAGGCCAATTCAAGCCGCATCGTCCCCCCCTTTGCTCTGCGACGGCTGCCTTACCGACCGCATGGGGATTCGACCCCAGGGCGGGGCGATGTGTCCAGTTCCGATGCGAGCGGGGGTGCTCAGCGACCCGGGATCAGCAGCACCCGCGTGTCCGGCGCGCCCGGAAGGGCCGGCTCGGCCAGCGTGGTCTCGAGCGCCGTCGGGCCGTTCGCCACGCTCAGGCGCGTGGTCAGCAGGGCCGCCCCGGGCGCCGGCGCACCGGCGAGGTCGAGCGTCACGCGCGCCTGCCAGGCCCCGAAGAGCGCGCCCAGAAGGCGACTGCGCAGGTCCTGCGCCCCGAAGTCCTCGGGCCGGGCCACGTACAGGTACTGGCCGCCCGTGGCACACGCGAGGGCATTGAACTCGGGGGCCGGCCCGCGCGGGTCCGCCGAGGACGCGGCGGGTTCGAGGTGGACCACGGCGAGCGGCACGGCGGCCTCGACGTAGCGGCCGACGACGAGGGGCAGGCGCTCCGGCACCGCCGAGGTGTCCCCGTTCTCGACGCCGTCGGTGAACAGCACGACGACGGGGTTGCGACCGGCGGCGAGCGCCGGGGCGACGACGCCGTCGAACGTCGTGTCCAGCGCGTCCGTCAGCGGCGTGCCGCCGGCCTGCCCCACCGCCAGGCGCGCCAGGCCGTCCCGGGCGGGGTCGGCGCGGCAGGGGGCCGCGTCCTCCGGGCACACGAGCCGCGTGCGATCCGTCGACGCCGCCCCGAACTCGGGCGTGACGAAGACGCGCCGACCGTGGAACCACACGAGCGAAAACGCGGTGGCGTCCGCGAGCCGCTGTGTTCGGACGACCTGCGCGAAGAGCTCGAGATGCGCGGAGCGCAGATCCGAGGCCCGGCTCGGATTCGGGGCGAACTGCGGATCGGGCTGTCCGCGCAGGCTGCCCGAGTGGTCGAGCAGCAGAATCACCTGCAGCGGTGCGGCCGCGCGCGCGTCGCCCCCGGCGGCGACGTACTTCAGCTCGACCGCCGTGAGCCTCGCGCCGAGGCGCCGCCCCGCCCCCACGCCCGTGAAACCCTGGGGCGCCCCGGACTCGACGATCCCGTTCGCGTCGGGCACCTCGGCGCCGTCCGCATCCAGGGCGACGACCCCGGGGGGCAGGGCGAAACCCAGCGCGTCCGGCCCGAGCCCCACGGCATAGGGCGTGGCGTCCGAAACCGGATGGTCCGTCCCGCGAATGGGCAGGATGCCCTCGCCGCCGCTCCGGCTCAGGAGCTGAAACGAGAGCGACTGCACGCCCGGCGCGCGCGGATCCGGGCAGAGCGTCCCCGCCAGGAGCTCGTCTGCGTCCAGCGCCCTCCCCGGCGGGCCGGCTGCGCCGAGATCGCCCTCGGCGGCGTCCGCTTCGTCGAAGTCGGCGTCCGCGTCGGCGTCCGGGATGCACGCGGGGAGAAGAAGGCCGAGAAACAGGGTGGGCAAGGTTCTGCGCATGGGCCCGAAGAGACACCGGCGGCCGCGGGTGTCACGGGGCGCGGAGCACTCGACCGGCGCGTCGCGCGGTGGCAGGATGACCGGATGTTCGACCGCACGCCCGGCGCCCGCAGGCTCACAGCGCTCACAGCCCTGCTCGTCGCGGCCTGCGCGAACGTGCCGCCGCTGGAAGACCTGGCCGACACGACGGACGCCGCGGCCTCGCCCGCCCCCCCGAGCGCCGGGGCCGGCG
>CAINDO010000121.1 GCA_903847385.1 uncultured Myxococcales bacterium | reverse complement strand
GTGAACGCGGCCGCCGACGGCGCCGACCTCGACGAGGACGGCACCTGCGACGCCGGCGACACGGACGACGACGGCGACCTCGTGGCCGACGCGGACGACGCGGACAGCCAGAACGCCAACGTGTGCAGCGATCTCGACGGCGACAGCTGCGACGACTGCACCCACGGTCTGTTCAACGTGGCCGACGACGGCTTCGACTTCGACGCCGATGGCACCTGCGACGACGGCGACAGCGACGACGACGACGACGGCATCCCCGACGTCGACGACGGCAACCGCCTGAACCCGAACGTCTGCGGTGACCTCGACGGCGACACCTGCGAGGACTGCCTCTCCGGTCGCACCGACCTGGCCAACGACGGCGACGACTTCGACGCCGACGGCCAGTGCGACGCCGGTGACACCGACGACGACGACGATGGCATCGAGGACGCCGAGGACAGCAACCCGATGGATCCGACGACCTGTGGCGACGCCGACGCGGACACCTGCGACGACTGCACCTCCGGTCATGTGAACGTGGCGGACGACGGCCCGGACTACGACGCCGACGGCACCTGCAGCGTGACGGACACGGACGACGACAACGACGGCGCCCTGGACGAGGTCGACGAGAACGACGCCAACGAGCGCGTCTGCAGCGACGACGACGGCGACACCTGCGACGACTGCAGCACGGGCACCTTCGGCGTGGCGAACGACGGCGCGGACTACGACCGCGACGGTCTGTGCAACGTCGGCGACCCGGACAACGACAACGATGGCATCCCCAACGAGCAGGACAACAGCGACTTCGACCCGGTGGTGTGTGGCGACGCGGACGGCGACGGCTGCGACGACTGCCGCTCCGGTCGCACGGACGTGGCCAACGACGGCGCGGACTTCGACGGCGACGGCCTGTGTGACATCGGCGACACCGACGATGACAACGACGGCCTGAGCGACGCCCTGGATCCGGACGATCACAACGCCAACGGCTGCGGCGACGCGGACGCGGACACCTGTGACGACTGCATCAACGGCAGCCGTGACGTGGCCAACGACGGCGCGGACTTCGACGCCGACGGCCTCTGCGACGCCGGCGACGCCGACGACGACGACGACGGCCTGCGCGACGCGATCGACCCGGACGACAACGACGCGGCGAACTGCGGCGACACGGACGAGGACACCTGCGGCGACTGCGCCAACGGCACCTTCGACCCGGCCAACGACGGTGAGGATCTCGACGCGGACGGCCGCTGCGACGCCGGCGACGACGACGACGACGGCGATGGCCTCGCCGACGTGCTCGACCCGACCCCGACGGACGGCACCACCTGTGGCGACTCCGATGCCGACACCTGCGACGACTGCAGCCAGGGCACCTTCGACGTGACCGCCGACGGCGACGACTTCGAGCGCGATGGCCGCTGCGACGCCGGCGACGACGACGACGACAACGACGGCCTGCCCGACGTGAACGACCCCGAGCCGTTCAGCGCCACGACCTGCGGCGACGCCGACGGCGACTCCTGTGACGACTGCGTCTCCGGCCGCGCCGACGCCGCCAACGACGGCGACGACTTCGACGGCGACGGCCTCTGCGACGCCGGCGACACCGACGACGACGACGATGGCCTGCCCGACGACCAGGACGGCGACGATCACAACGCCGAGGTCTGCGGCGACGCCGACGGCGACACCTGTGACGACTGCACCACCGGCACCGCGAACCCGGCCGACGACGGCGCGGACTTCGATGGCGACGGCCTCTGCGACACCGGCGACACCGACGACGACGGCGACGGCCAGCCCGACGAGCAGGATGCGGACGACTTCAACCCGGCCGCCTGCGGTGACACCGACGGCGACACTTGTGACGACTGCATCAATGGCATGGCCAACCCGGCCGACGACGGCGCGGACTTCGACGGCGACGGCCTCTGCGACGCGGGCGACGACGACGACGACGCCGACGGCGTGAACGACGAGAGCGATCCGGACGACAACCAGGCCGGCACCTGCGGCGACGCCGACGGCGACTCCTGTGACGACTGCGCCAACGGCAGCCGCGACCCGGCCAACGACGGCGCGGACGCGGACGGCGACGGCCTGTGCGACGCCGGTGACGACGACGGCGACGGCGATGGCATCGACGAGGCCACCGAAGGCACCGGCGATGCGGACGGCGACGGCCTGCCCAACGATCAGGACGACGACTCCGATGGCGACGGCATCGACGACGCCGACGAGGGCGCGGACGACACCGATGGCGACGGCACGCCGGACTTCCTGGACACCGATGGCGACGGCGACGGCATCGACGACGCCATCGAGGGCACCGAGGACACCGACGGCGACGGCACGCCCAACGCCGGCGACACCGACAGTGACGACGACGGCATCGACGACGAGACCGAGGGCACCGAGGATCCGGACGGCGACGGCACGCCCAGCTACCTCGACGAGGACAGCGACGGCGACGGCACGCCCGATTCCTAGGAGACGGGCCTGCCCGAGGACGGCGACGGCGATGGCATCGACGACGCCACCGAGGGCGAGGGCGACACGGACGGCGACGGCACCCCCGACGCCGAGGACACGGACAGCGACGACGATGGCATCAGCGACGCCGACGAGGGCGCCGATGACACCGACGGCGATGGCACGGCCGACTACGTGGACCCGGACAGCGACGGCGACGGCATCGACGACGCCGCCGAAGGCAGCGAGGACACCGATGGCGACGGCACGCCCGACAACCTGGACACCGACAGCGACGACGACGGCATCGACGACGCCGACGAGGGTGGCGAGGACACGGACGGCGACGGCACCACCGACAGCGAGGACTCGGACAGCGACGGCGACGGCATCCTGGACACCGACGAGGGTGGCGAGGACTCCGATGGCGACGGCGCGCCGGACAGCCAGGACGTGGACAGCGACGGCGACGGCGTGCTCGATGCCGACGAGGGCAGCGAAGACACCGACGGCGACGGCACGCCCGACACGCTCGACACGGACAGCGACGACGATGGCATCGCGGACGGCGAGGACCTGTGTGTCGGCACGGCCGACGCCGAGCAGGGCGACCTGGACGCGGATGGCATCGGCGATGCCTGCGACGACGACACGGACGGCGACGGCGTGTCCAATGCCACGGAGACCGACCGCGGTCTGGATCCCAACGAGCCCGACAGCGATGGCGACGGCGTGAGTGACGGCGAGGAGATCCTGGCCGGCACCGATCCGCTGGATCCCTACAACGGTCAGCGTCAGGTCTACAGCGTCACGGGCTCCGCCGGGCTGTGCACCACGACCCCGGGCCGTACGACGAACGGCACCGCCGCCCTGCTGGCGCTGCTGTCCCTGGTGGCCATCCGTCGACGCCGCACGCGCGGCTGAGTCGGGCGCCCTCCACCGGCCGTGACCCGGGATCCGCCCGGGCACGGCCGAACTGCGACTTCTTCAGGAGATTTCGAGATGGCATCCAATACACGAACCTGGCGTCTGGCGTGTCTCGCGGCCGGTGTGGTCGCGGGCCTCGGCGCCCGAAATGCCTCGGCCCAGGACTATCAGCGGTTCCGTCCGGCGCCCGGTGTGACCAACTACCTGACCGTCGAGGGCGCGCTCGTCGCGCCGGCGGGCAAGGTGTCGCCGAGCCTGTGGCTGAACTACGGCAACAACCCCGTCGTCACGGTGGATCCGGACAACGACGCCACGAAGTTCAAGCTCGTGGAGTCGATGACCACGCTCAACCTGATGGCCACCTACGGTCTGTTCGACCGGTTCGAGATCGGCGTCGACCTGCCGGTGCACTACACGACCGGCGAGGGCGTCGAGGCGGAGAACAAGGACGGCGCGGGCCTCGGTGATCTGCGCCTGCTGCCCAAGGTCCGCGTGCTCGGCGAGCGGGGCAAGTCCGGCTTCGGCGTGGCCGCGGCCATGCCCGTCGGCCTGCCCACGGGCTCGGACAAGCGCGGCATGAGCAGCGCGGCCGTGAGCCTGAACCCCAAGGCCATCGTCGAGGGCCGGTTCGCCGGCAAGTTCCGCGCGGCGGCCAACCTGGGCTACAAGTGGGTGAACTCGAACGAGACCATCGATCCCGCCGATCAGGGCGCGATCGTGGTGAAGGGCACCGAGGTCGGCAACGAGGTCACCTACGGCGCCGCCGCGGGTGTGAACCTGGGGCGCGAGTCCATGGAGCTGATGGCCGAGGTGTTCGGCGCCGCCCCCGCCGAGGACGTGAAGGGCAGCGACAACACCAAGCCGTTCGAGGGCGACCTGGCGTTCCGGTACTACGCCCAGAACGGCCTGGCGACGACGGCGGGCCTCGGCACCGGCCTGGTGGCCAGCATCGGCACGCCGGACCTGCGGATCTTCGCGGGCCTGGCCTGGGAGCCGGCCATGGTCAAGGACAAGGACGCCGACGGGACCGACGACGCCACGGACAAGTGCCCCGATCAGGCCGAGGACAAGGACGGCTTCGAGGACACGGACGGCTGCCTCGACGCCGACAACGACAAGGACACGTTCCTGGACGTGTCGGACAAGTGCCCCAACGAGGCCGAGACGAAGAACGGCTTCCAGGACGAGGACGGCTGCCCGGACAAGGAGGGCGATCGCGACGGCGACGGCCTGCTCGACTCGGCGGACAAGTGCCCGGCGGACCCCGAGGACAAGGACGCCTTCGAGGACACCGACGGCTGCCCGGACCCGGACAATGACAAAGACGGCATCCTCGACGGCGCGGACAAGTGCCCGCTCGAGCCCGAGGTGGTCAACGGCCTCGACGACACGGACGGCTGCGCCGACCAGGTCGTGTCGCAGGTGCAGGTCACGTCGACCAAGCTGGAGATCCTCGACAAGGTCTACTTCGACCACGACAAGGCCACCATCAAGCCGGTGAGCTTCGAGATCCTGAACCAGGTCGCCGCGGTGCTCGAGGCGCACCCGGAGCTCAAGGGGATCCGGATCGAGGGTCACACCGACACGAAGGGGTCCGCCGAACACAACCTCGACCTGTCCCAGCGGCGGGCGGAGTCGGTGAAGCGTTACCTCGTCGGCAAGGGCATCGCGTCCCCGCGGCTCGTGCCCAAGGGCTTCGGCGCCACCAAGCCGCTCGAGGCCGGTGACTCCGACGCGGTGAACGAGAAGAACCGCCGTGTGGAGTTCGTGCTCCTCGACGCCCCCGCCCAGCCCTGACCCCGGGCGCTCGGGCGCCCGCCCCCCTCACGCCCCCGCCCTCAACGCCGGCGCCGCCCGGCGCTTCCAGATGAACCCATCCAGCACGTAGTGCGTGAGCTGCGGCACCGCCAGCAGCGGCACCACGAACGGGAGCCACTCGGCCACCCGGCCGCCGAAGGGCGCGCCGAACAGGCCCGGGTGGTCCTGCCACACCGCCCGATCCCACAGGAGCTCCTCGCCGTAGGCGAGCACCCAGAGCACGGCCACGTAGGGCAGCCAGCCGGCGGCCAGGATGCGCCGGGCGAGGCCCCGCGGCGCGCCGTGGGCGAGCGCGTACCGGCGGATGAGCACGATGTACGGCACGCCGTGGATGAACACGTTCGTGACCGTGAAGGCGTAGTCGCTGTCGAAGGCGATGATGCCCAGGTACCAACACAGCGCGGTCGTGCCCATGAGCAGGTCGCGGCCGGGGTTGCGCTCGCCGAGCCGGAAGCGGGCGTACAGACTCCGCAACACATAGGCGGCGATGAGCGCCCAATACACCGGCGCGGTCAGCGTCTCGACCCACAGGGGCAGCGAGACGAAGTCCCCCGTGATGAACCAATCGAAGGCTCGCGGCAGGTGCGTGTGCCAGTAGATCAGCGGGTAGAGCGTGGCCGCCCAGAGGGCCGCGGTGTCCAGGCGGTGGAAACGGGTCTCGCCGGCGCGGGCGCGGTAGAGCGCCAGGAAACCGTACTGCTGTCGGATGAAGTGAAAGACCGCCAGATAGGCGAAGCCGCGCCAGAAGAGCTGGGGCCCCCCGCCCTGATACAGCGCCACGCCGGCCACCCAGGCGAAGAGCGGCGCGTAGCGATACAGGAGCGGGCGCTGCTCGCGCTCCACCGGGTCCAGGTACACGCGGAAGATCGTCGACCACACGTGGGCGACGTCGACGAGCACGACCGCCAACACGAAGAGGCCCGGGTGCAGATCCGCCTCGAGCCAGCCCATGTGCGCGCCGAGCAGCAGCGCGGCCAGGGAGAACGCGGCGGTCCCGCCGAACGCCAGCAGATCCGTGCGGCGATCGAAGAGCCAGGCGCCGGGAGGGGCGGATGCCTGCGCCGGGCGGGGCACGCTCAGCGAGCGCCGGCCTTGGGCGCCGGCCGCAGGCTGCCGGAGAGCTTCTCCCAGTTCTCGACCGGGACGCGCACGCACTCGGCCATCATGGAGGTGACCTCGAGGGTCTCCGGCGGCAGGAAACAATGGGTCGCCCCGTTCGTCGCAGCCAGTCGCTGCGCGCGGTTGCGCATGGCGGTCATGGTGCCGTCACCACTGACCGAGGCCTGGCCGACCAGCTCGGCGCCCGCCGCCTTCAGCGTTTCGCGGTCCGCTTCGGTCGCCGGGGCGGCCGATTCGGTCACCATCGGCTGGTTGGCACCCTGGCGCTCCCAGCGAGTCTGAAAGTCGTCTTCCCCCGCCAGCGTGCTGCTGACTGCGCCGCATGCGCCGAGCAACCCGCACACCGCGATACTCCACCCGACGACCAGCATTGGCTTCGACTTCAACATGGCCTGACCCCTTTTCGGTACAAGACGGCGTCCAAGACGCGGAGGGGCCGGAAGCTACGGGCGCGCGTCGCACAGATCAAGGCGTAAATCTCTGAGGCGGTCGAGTGGTAAGGTGTTCCGATGGACCGACCGCTCACCGACCTCAGTGCGACGATTCTTCGTGTCGTCGGCGTGTCATGGATGCTCTGCACCGTTACTGTCACCGCCTGCGACGCGGGCTCGGACCCGGCCTCGGCCTCGCCGGACGCCGCCCCGCCCGCGCCCGCGCCCGATGCCGCCGTGCCGCCCGAGCCGGACGCAGCCGCGCCCGAGCCGGACGCCGCCCCGGCGCCGGACCTGCGCGCCTGTGGGACGGCCGGTGCGCTCGCGACGTGCCTGACGCCGACGATGACGCCCGAGCACTACATCGACCAGGGGCTGAAGTACTTCGACACCATGGACGGCAGCGCCGATCCCGAGAGCCGGCCGACCTATGCGGAGCGCGTCGCGCGGTGGGAGTGGCCGCCCTGGCTGCTGCTCACGGGCTACGGACGCGACCTGATCCGCACCGTGGACGAGGGTGTGCTGTCGGTCTATCCGAACACCACGGTGCCGACACGCGACTGCCGCGCCTTCGACGTGCAGCCCTTCACCCGCTGCCGCGTGTCCTTCGACTACGCCGGCCGCCCGTGCCCCATCTACGAGGAGTTCACCTTCAACGACGCCGGCGAGGTGACCTTCATCGAGGCGTGGTCGGACCTGCCCGGCCTGCGCCCGACTGAAGACCCGGCGGACCCGTGGGCCGAGGCGCCGGGGGTGCACCGCCTGTCCACGCGCGTGCCGGGCCTGGGCACCCCGACGGGCCGCATCGAACCCGAGGGCGAGGCGATGACCGCGGCGGCCGCCCTGGACCCCGAGGTGGCCGACTTCGCCACCCGCACGCTCGACTTCTGGAAGGCCTGGGGCCAGGCCTACCGTGCGGCGGGGGCGGGCCTGTACACCCGCGGGTGCGGCTGGTAGGCGCCGACCGCCTAACCCGTTCGTCCCTGCGCGACGAGGATCTCCGCGGCGGCGCGGCGGCCGTGCCAGAAGGCCTCCTCGAAGAGGGCGAGGCCGCTGAGGTCCGTGTGGGCGAAGTGCACGCCGCGGAAGGGCTGCGCGGCCGCCTCGCGGGCGGCGCCGAACACGAACCCCGGGCGGGGCCGGACCATGGCGTGGCCGTGCCGGGCAAAGGTGACGCGCGTGGTGCGGCGCACCAGATCGGGGTGGGCGCTGCGCAGATCGGCGAACACGCGGTCGCGGCAGGCGGCGGCGTCCCAGCTCAGCAGGGCCTTGCGGGCGGCCTTGGCGTCCGCGTCGGCCAGGGCCTCGTACCAGGTGAGCACGGTGGGGCCCCAGTCGTTGCCGGCCTGGTGCGTTGCACAAATGTAGCCCAGCGCGTCGCTCCCGTAGGGCACGTTGTCCCAGGAGAGCGGGTAGCCGCGCGCGCCGGGGCGCGTGTGCAACTCCAGGTTGGCCACCAGCCAGGGGCCGTACACGAACTCGGCGAGGTGCGCCGGCGGGGCGTCGCGAAAGGAGCGCAGCAGGCGCCCGGCGAAGACCTGCGGCACGGCGAGCAGCACCTGCTTCGCCCGGAAGCCGCGCGCCGCGCCCGTGGCCACGTCCAGCGCCCGGACCTCGACACCGCCGGCTTCGAGCGGCTGCACGTCTGCGACGGCCAGGCCGGTGAGGATCTCCGGGTGCGCGTCCGCGGCCAGCCAGTCGACCATGCGCCCGTTGCCCTCGGGCCACGTCAGGACGGGCGCCGAGCCGTCCCCGGTCTCGCGGTGGCGTGAGGTGAAGTAGTGCAGGCCGGCCCAGGCGCTCACGGCGTCCGGGCGGGCGCCGAAGTCGTCCCGGCAGGCGTAGTCGCACAGCCAGCGTACCGGCGGGGCGGTGATGCCCGCGGCGTCCAGCCAAGCGGCGAAGGTCTGCGTGTCCAGGGCGCGGACCTCGTCGGCGTCCGACCCGAGGGCGCGGGGCAGGGCGAAGGCGCGGCGGCCCCGGGCGTCGCGGAAGGCCGCCCAGCGCGCGACCTGCGCCTCGAGCTTCGCCAGGTCCGCGGCCGCGGCGGCGTTCATCACCGCGACGGGGAGCAGGCCCTCGAACCACTTGCCGGCCGTGTAGCTGCGCTCGTCCGGGTCGCGGCAGATGGCGCCCTCGGCGGCGATGGGCTCGCCCGCGGCGTCCAGCCCCTCGACGGCGCCGTGGGCCCGCAGGAAGGCCACGTAGTCGACGTTCTCGGCGCGGGGCAGGTTGGTGTAGTGGGCGCCCCAGGGGTGGGGCGACACGTCCGTCCGGCCGCCGCGGGCGGTGCCGCCGATGGCGGACTCCAGCTCGAGCACCACGAAGTCGTGGAAGTCCGCCGCGCTCAGGGCCCGCGCCGCGCTCAGCCCGGCGACGCCCGCGCCCACGATGACCACGCCGAGGTCCCGCCAGGCGTCCGGCGAGGGCTCCACGCGCGCGCCGTCGCGGATGCGGTGGCCGACGACCTCGGGCGAGAAGGCGAAGGCGGCGTCGACGTCCCGCGCGCGGGCGGCGTCGTCGCGGGTGCAGCTCGCGCCCAGGGCGGCGGCCGCCGCGCTCCCCAGGCCGAAAAGCGCCCCGCGGCGGGTCACTGCCAACGACGCCACTCCGTCTCGTAGGTGCGCACCAGCCACTGGTTGTCCAGGCGGTTGATCTCGACCGCGTCCGCGCCCGGCGCCGCCATGTCGGCCGGGAACGTGAACATCGAGGCCAGCTCGCGGTCGTTGAGGAACCGCAGGCCCGTGACGGTGAGCCGCTGCGGCGGATCGAACGGCACGGTGCGGGCCAGCGCGTAGCCCCAGATGCCGAACGAGGGCACGGTGGCGTGGTAGGGGTGGACGCGGAAACCGGCGGCCTCGATGGTCCGGATGATCGACCAGTAGGACAGGCGCGCGTAGAGCGGCGACGTGCACTGGATCGTCACGGCGGCCCCCGGCGCGAGGATGCGGCGGAGCTTCTGATAGAAGAGCCGCGTGTAGAGCTTGCCCAGGGCGAAGTTGTTCGGATCCGGGAAGTCGATGATCGCGGCGTCGAAGCGGCCCGCGGGGGCGGTGTCCACCCAGATGAAGGCGTCCGCCTCGTGGGCGGTCACGCGGGGGTCGGCGAAGGCGTCGCCGTTGAGCTCGACCAGGGGCCGGAAGCCGCGGGCCAGGGCGGGCATCGCCGGGTCCAGGTCCACCAGGTCGACGGTCTCCACGCCGGGCTGCTTGAGGATCTCGCGCACGGCGAGGCCGTCCCCGCCGCCCAGGACGAGGACGTGTCTCGGGGGCGCGGGCGCCGCGGCGAAGGCCGGGTGCACCAGGGCCTCGTGGTAGCGGTACTCGTCCCCGGAGCTGAACTGGAGATTGCCGTTCAGGTACAGGTTGAAGCCGCGTTTGCTCTGGGTGAAGACGACACGCTGATACGGCGTCGTCTTGGACAGGACGACCGGGTCCGGGAACAGGTCGTCCTCGGCGAGGCCCTCGATCAGGTCGACCTGCGTGAAGGCGAAACCCAAGAGCGCGATGACGAACAGCGCGCGGGCCCGCAGCAGGCGCACGCCGGCCCCCAGGACATCGGCCAGCAGCCAGGTGCCCCACAGCGCCACGGCGGCGTTGCACAGGCCGAAGAAGACCGAGGTCTTCAGCAGGCCCAACTTGGGCACGAAGACCAGGGGGAACAGGAGCGAGCCCACCAGCGCGCCCAGATAGTCGAACGTGAGGATGCGGGAGACGAGGTCCTTGAACGAGAGGCGATCCTGGCAGATGCGCATCAGGATCGGCAGCTCCAGGCCCACCAGCGTGCCGATCACGAAGACCAGCCCGTACAGGACGACCGGGAACCAGCTCAGGCGCGCGAAAGAGAGCAGCAGGATGGGCGCGGAGAGGCCGCCGATGATGGCGACGCCCAGCTCCACGTCCAGGAAACGCATCGCCAGGTTGCGCTCGATCTTGCCCGAGAGCCAGGCGCCCACACCCATCGCGGACAGGTACAGACCGATGATGAGGGAGAACTGAGTGACCGAGTCACCGAGCACGTACGAGGCCAGCGTGCCCGCCAGCAGCTCGTAGACCAGCCCGCAGGTCGCGACGACCAGCACATTGAGGAACAGCAGCGGTACGCGATCCACGGGCGGGCGATCTGCCAATCAGCCGGTGATGGCCGAGGCGATGATGTGCGCGATGCCCAGGATGACCGAGCCGATCAGGATCGCCAGGGCCGTGTTCTGGTCGTGTTCGATCTCTTTGCGAATCGAGAACGGCGACAGCTTGGACATGATGGCGAAGGCCAGGGCGAAGACGAGGAGGCCCAGAACGGAGAAGATGGCCGCCGCCTCGAGGTGTTTCAGGACCACGTCACTCATGCCTACTTGCCTCCGTGATAACCGATGTAGCCGAAGCCGTAGATCCGGCGGTGATGATTGTTGACGCCCGGCGTGTGGTCCGGGGCGGTCGCCTCGGCCTTCTCACGCTTCTCGGTGAACAGCTCCTGGCCGCCGAACCACAGGTAGAGCGTGCCACCGACCATGACCGAGGCCAGGACGAGGTAGAAACGGCCGAAGCCGGAGAACCGGGTCTTCACTCGTCCTCCTGATGCTTGGGGAAATCGCTGTTCTCCCAGCGCCGGCGTTCATGCCCGGACTTCATCGCCCACGTGGCCAGGGGAAAGATCGACAGCAGCAGCATCGCGATGAACAGATACAGCGGGTTCGGTGAGTCTTCCGTCACGCGGATGTTCAACTCGACGGGCTTCAGGTCCGCGGGGTCTCGCTCGATCTCCAGTCGGATGCGGGTCGGGCCTTCGGGCATGGCCGAGACGCGCGTGTCGGTGAGATTCCCGCCCTCGGACCAGCTCTCGCCGCCATCGGAGCCGTGGTAGTAGCCCACCTCGAGGCTGAACGGCTGCAGGTCACCGCTCTCCTCGTTGAGCATCTCGGCGGCGGCGAAGATCCAGGCGTTGTCGACGCTGGCGTGGGCCTCGACCATCACGTTCTTGCCGCCGGCGAGATCGAAGGGCTCGGTGGTGACCACCATGGGCTGCCCGGCCTCGGGCGGCGGGAAGCTCTCGACCGGGCGCGAGGCCAGGCGGTCCGTGACCGTGAAGCCCGTGGCCTGGTTGCTCTCGGCCCGGGCCGGCAGGCTGATGACCTGGTCGAGCACCAGGCGGTCCGACGCGAACGTGCACTTGGCCGTGAAGGCCACGACCAGGGCGAGCATGGCCCAGCGCCAGACCTTGAACACGGCGGCGTGCCGGAACGGCTCGGCGGCGCCCACCCCGCTCGGGGGCGGCAGCGTGGCCGTCGGGAACGCGGCGGCGATCTCGGCGCGGGGGATGTGCTCGGAGAGGGTCCAGTCGAGCTCGCCCTCGCTCGTCTCGCGGCCGAGGAGCAGCGGCGGGGCGACGAACTCGGCCACGGCGTTGCGATCGAAGGGGTCGACCTTCCAGGGCCACTCGCCGACCAGACACTCGATCACGGCGTCGCCGACGGAGAACCGCTCGAACTTCTCGCCCTGGTAGCGCACGGCGTCCATGGAGGACGAGACGTCGCCGGCCGCCACGGTGCGGCCCAACGTGAAGTGGCCGTCCGCGCAATCCAGGTAGCGGTAGCCCTTCTCGCCGTGGAGCAGGGTCTCCTGCCAGGGGTACCGCGTGCCCTGCTTGTGGACGGCGCGGACGCGCCAGCCGACGACGGTGAGCTTCTCGCCGCGCAGCGTGCCCGTGGCGCCGAGGGGCACCCACATCTGCGGCCCGCGGGCGGCGCGGATCTCGACCTTGCGCACCGCCGTGGCGGCGCGGCCGTTGAGGTCCGAGAGCGTGTTGCAGTGCGGGCAGACCACCCGCACCGTCGCGCCGGGCAGGCGGAGGTCGAGCTTCTTGGCGCAGCCCGGGCAGATCGTGTCCGGCGGGGGCGCGGGGGGCGGCGGATCGCGCTTGTCCGGCCGGTCGCCCTCGATGCGGGTGTCGATGTCGCGGTCGAGCCGGAACGACTCCACCGGCAGCTCGCGGCCCAGGTACACGCGCGGCGGGTCGAAGGTGTAGTCGATGGTGCCGAAGCCGCCGCCCTCGCCCGAGAGGTCCGCGAAGGGGATGCGCTCGTCCGGCGTGAAGTGGAACGGGATCTCGCCCTCGCCGGCGACCACCTGGCCGACGTCCACCTCGGTCACGGTGAACTTCTTGCCCTCGAAGGTGAGGACGTCCCCGGCGCGGAGCTGATCGAACTTGGGCACGTAGCCCGGGTGCTCGACGGCCATGGAGAGCCAGATGCGGCCCCCGGTCTCGGCCAGCCAGCCCCAGGCGCCGCCGTCGAAGGCGGCGTACCACTCGTCCCAGAGGTTGCCCTGGGACTCGGTGATCTGGACGCGGCCGCAGACGCTGAAGAACTTCTTGTCGTAGCGGCCCCGCAGGCCGACGCGGAGGCGGGAGCGGGTCTCGTGCAGGGGGGCGAGCACGCCGCGGTCCACCAGGCCGACGTCTCCGCGCTCGAGCACCTTCAGGCACGACGGGCAGACCGTCACGCAGGTGATGTCCAGCGAGAGCGCGACGTCCGTGCCGCAGCCCGGGCAGCTCAGGTTCTTCTGGTCGGGGCCGTCCACGGGGGCAAGATAGGTGAGCGGGCGCCCTTCGACAAGGACGCGGCATGTTTTCGCCCGTGAGATGCGTTAACGTTGAAGCATGTACACCCGACGAGATGCCCTGACCCGCCTCTCCGCCCTCGCCGGCGCCGCCGTCGCGGCCGCCTGCACCACCCGAAAGGCCGACGCCGTGACCGCCCCCGCCCCCGAGAGCGCCCAGTCCCCCACGACCACCACCGCGACGCGTATGCCCGCGCTCTTCCTGGCCCACGGCGCGCCGCCGCTGCTCGAAGACTCCCTGTGGATGTCCGAGCTCGCCGCCTGGGGCCAGGCCCTGCCGCGCCCCAAGGCCATCCTGTCGCTGTCGGCCCACTGGGAGGCCCGGCCCGTGAGCATCGGCGCCACGCAGGCGATCCCGCTGATCTACGACTTCTACGGCTTCCCCGACCACTTCTACCGGCTGAAGTACCCCTCGCCGGGGGCGCCGGCCGTGGCGGCGCGGGTGCGCGACCTGCTGCGCGGCGCCGGTGTGGGTTACACGGACGACCCGGGGCGAGGCCTGGACCACGGCACGTGGGTGCCCCTGATGCCGATGTACCCGCAGGCGGACATCCCGGTGCTGCAGATCTCCCTGCCCGGGCTCGACCCGAAGACGCTCTTCGCGTTGGGGCGGGCGCTGGCGCCGCTGCGCGACGAGGGCGTGCTGATCATCGGCAGCGGTTTCCTCACGCACAACATGCGGGCCTTCTCGCGGGAGACGCCGGCCTGGGCGGCGGAGTTCGACCGTTGGTGCAGCGAGACGCTGGCGAAACACGACGTCGACGCGCTGCTGGACTACCAGGCCCGCGGGCCGGCGACGCGGATCGCCCTGCCCACCGTGGAGCACTTCGTGCCCGTGATCGTCGCCGCCGGTGCCGCCGACGCGTTCTCCACGCGGCCCCAGGTGAGCTTCCCCGTCACGGGGTTCGCGTTCGGCAGCTTCACGAAACGGTCCGTGCAGTACAGTTGAGCGCCGGCCCGGGGGGCCCACGATCGGGAGAGGCCCATGACCGCACGGACGCTGCTCGAGAGCCTGGAACCCCTGACCCACCACGACCGGGTGCGCCGCATGGTCGCCCTGGGGCAGGCCGCCGCCGCCGGGGACGCCGACGCACTCGCCGTGCTCGCCGCGCTCCGTTCGAGCCCGGACGCGTTCTCGAGGGTGCTGGCCATGGAGAGCGTGTACGGCAGCCGCGACGGCGCCGCCGTGGTCCAGGGGCTCGCGGACGCGTCGCGCACGGTGCGGGCCCGGGCGGCCACGTTGCTGCCCATCGCCTGCGACGACACCCAGGTTCGCAAGGGCTTCGCGCTGATCCGACCCAAGCGGCGCACGCGGCTGCTCGTCACGCTGCGGCGGCGCGGGCGCGGCGCGCTGGTGGACACCCTCGTGCGCGACGCGCTGCGCACGCAGTCGCCCCGGGCCATCGACCTGGCCGCCTACGGCTCCGACGCGCTGGTGGCGGAGATCCTGCCCCGACTGGACGCGGAGGGCGGCCTCGTGACGTGGTCGCGGCTGGCCAATTGGCACGCGGCGCGGGTGGCGGACTTCGTGACCGGGCAGGTCACGGCGAGCCCGCACGCCATGGACGTTCGCCTGCGGCTGCGGCTCTTCGGCGAGCTCGAGGGCATGGCCGGCAAGGCGCCGGACGCCACGCTGCGGCTGGTCGGCGAGATGCTCGCGCGGGACACGCCGCACCTCGTCGGGGCGTTCCGGGTACTACTGCGGCGGCGGCCCCGCGAGACTTTCGACCTGCTGCGCGCGCGCCACGTCTCCGGGCGGCCGGCGCCCCCGCCGGGCCTGCTCTCGGGTCTGGTGTTCGACCGCGTGGCCCATCGCCTCGGCGCGGACCGCCTCGGTTGGCTCGTGGAGAACGCCTGGACCGTGCTCTCGGACGGCGACCGCGCGCGCCGCTGGACACTGAAGCTCTCCGAGGGCGACCGGGACGCCGTCGTCTCGACCTGGCTCGAGCGCGGGCGGGGCGCCTGGGGTGCGTTCCTGCTGCGGTACGCCGCGCCCGGTGAGCTGCGCCAGCGCGCGGCGGCCCGCTGGTCGGACGCCGCCCGTGACAAGGACGGGATCATCGGCGTCGAGCGCCTCGCCCCGCTGCCCCGGGACCTGCGGATCGCCGAGGCGCGACGCCATCTGTCGCAGGTCGCCGTGCTCTCCAGCCGGCCGCGGGACCGCGCCGCGTACGCGCGCCTGCTGCCCTTCGACGAGGCGCGCGAGGTCCTGGCGCCGTTCCTGGGCCACCCCGAGGGCGAGGAGCGCGCCGCGGCGCTGAGCACGCTCATCGCCTCGATCCGGTTCGAGCCCGCGCGGCTCGGCGACCTGCTGGACCTGCTGCACGGGCGGCGTTTCGAGCAGGATCCCGTGCGCATGGCCATGATGCAGGGCCTCGGCGTGCTGCCGATCGGCGTCTTCCGCGCGGAGACGCTGCCGAAGATCGGGCTGCTCGTGCGCGACGCCCTGGACGCCGCGGACCTGTCCTGGGGCACCGCCGCGCACCTGCAGACGCTCGTCACGCGGCTGTTCCGGGTGGACGCCGCCTGGGGCGCGGAGTGGCTCACGACGCTGCTGGGAGCGCGGGGGTCCATCTCTGGCGGCGGCCTGGGGCGGCTCACGGAGCGCGAGGTGCGGGCCATGGTCCCCGTGCTCACCGGGCTGGCGAGCACGTGGGCGACCCGGGAGCGAGCCGGGGCGCTCATCTGGCTCGCCGCGGCCCTGGGCAAGCGACTGCGCGTGGTGGAGCCCCTGTGCTTGGCCCTGGAGCGCATCGCCACGGAGCTGCCCTTCGTCGGGGTCGCCGGCGCGGGGCTCGGGCTCCTGCGGCGGCACGACGCCCCTCGATTCCGCGCCCTCGTCCCGCGCCTGCTGGCGGCGGACGCGAGCTACATCATCCTGCCGGACGTGGCGCGTTACGTGTCGATGCACCGGCAGGACCTGCTCACGCCGTTCCTGGGCGGCGCGCCCATGACCGGCCGCTTCGCCTCGGGCCGGACGGGCTGGGTCATCGATTTCCACGCGGGCTGGCGGCGATGGACGCCGGACCAGCACCGGCGCCTCTCCGCGGGGCTGTCGCGCGTGGCGAACGAGGCCGACCGCGACCTGCCGAGCGTGCTGAGTGTCGTCCGCACGCTCCCCCGCCTGCTGTTCGGGCCCGCCGAGCCCCTGCTCGCGCTCGCCGGGGACACGCGCCCGGCCGTGCGCGAGGCGGCGATTCGCGCGCTCCCCTGGCTGGACGCCGCCGAGGGCGTGCCGGTGCTCCTCGACGCCCTGGGCGACGACCGCGCGCGCATCGCCATCTACGCGCTGCGCAAGGCCTTCGCCGAGATGGACCGGGCGCGGGTGCTCGCGGTGCTCCAGGGCGTGCCGATGCGCAAGGTCACGGTGGCCAAAGAGGTCGTGCGGCTGCTGGGCGAGCTCGGCGGCGAGGACGCCTGGCGCGCCCTCATGGCGCTCGAGGCGCAGGGCACGCACCGCGACGTGCGCATCGCCCTCATGCGCGGCCTGTGGGACCACCTGCACCGCGAGGAGACCTGGGCCGTGTTCGAGCGCGCGGCGCAGGACCGGGACTGGGTCGTGGCCTCGCGGCTGGCCGACCTGCCGCTGGACCGGCTGTCCGTTTCGCAGGAGGAGCGCATCCTGGGCCTGCTGGTGCAGATCCTGGGGCGGGCGGAGCCCGAGGCGCGGCTCGCCCTGCTGGCGCGCGCCGCGGAGCTGCCCGTCCGGGACACGAGCCGGCGCCTGTTCACGCGCCTGCTCACACACGTGGGCGCCCCCACCGTCACCGAGGGCGGGGCGGCGCTCCAGGCGGTGCTCACGCGGATGCGGCCGGACGAGGGCGAGGCCGTCGCCGAGCGCCTTCGGTCGCTCCTGCCCCGGCGGCAGCATCTGCTCGGCCTGATCGACGTGCTGACCGGGCGCCTGGGGCCCTACGCGCCCGGCCCCGTGATGCGGGTGGCCGAGCGGGTCTGCGCGACGCTGGAGGCCGCGCCGCTGTTCGTCGTGCCGAGCCTCTCGCTCGCGACGCACGTGTACGGCTGGCGCCCGCTCGCCGCGCGGTTCGTGGCGCTCGCGACCGCGGGTCTGCTGCACGCGGACGCCATGGCCGCGGCCCTCGTCGCCGTGGGAGACTGCCTGCACCCGGAGCTGCTGGAGGCCGAGCTCGCGCGCCGCCCGGAGGCCGATCTGCGCCGCCTGGCCGTCGAGGCTCTGCGGAGCGCCGCCGGCCCCCAGGACGGCTGGACACCGGCCCGCCGCGCCCGCCTGGTCACCTATCGCCGCGACCCCGCGCCGCTCGTGGCCGAGGCCGCGCTGTCGACGTTTCCGCCGGACGAGGGCGTCTTGCCGGGGTCGTGACGAATCTGCGATGCTCCGCCCATGGAGACGGCGGGGCGAGCATGGGGGGCGACTCTGGCGCTGGTGGTCGGCCTGCTCGGCTGCGAGCCGGAGAACCAGACCGAGGTGCCGAACCGGGTGCCCTACGTGGTCCTGGCGATGCTCCACACACCCGAGGGTGTGGTCGTTTACCACGACGTGAACGCTAGCCTGGAGTGCGGGCGCTGGAAGTGCCGGCCCAACCCGGAGTCTTGCGCCTACCGGCCGCCGCTGCCGCCGATCTGCCTCGACGCCGGCGTGCCCCCGCCGGTGCCCGTCCCGCTGCCCGACGCCG
>CAINDO010000120.1 GCA_903847385.1 uncultured Myxococcales bacterium | reverse complement strand
TGGCGTCGGGCGCGCGGGCGTCCGAGGCGGCGTCGGGCGCGCGGGCGTCCGGGGCGGCCGCATCCCGGGTTGCGTCCGGGGCCCGGGCCGCATCCGCGAGCGGCCGTGACCCGGTGTCTCGCAGGGCGGCGGCGTCCGGCGCAGCGTCGGGCCGGACATCTAGCCGGGCGTCGGCGAGTCCGACGGCGTCGGGCGCGGCGCCTCCGCTCCCGGCGGAACCGCAGGCGGAGAGCGCCGCCGCGGCGATCAGGGCGCGCGCCCGGCCCATACGACGACGCGCAGAATGTAGGTGGTCGCGCTCCAGACATACAGGCCGACCCGGTCGTTCGCGCGCCCCAACCGGGCGCCCTCGTCGGCCGAGGGGTAGGTCAGGCGGTAGGCTCCGCCCGTGCCCCACTGCGCGAGCCCGGGCGTATTGCGCACCCGCACGTGCTCCCAGGTGCGGGGCGTCGGGCGGACCTCGGGCAGCTCGGCCACCAGCGCGTCCTGATACACGACGCCGGTTCGGGCGCCCAGGTTCGTGCCGTAGCCGAAGTACCAGCCGTCCACGCCCCACACGTCGTCGGCGTTGCGCGTGATGATCGAGATCTCGCCGCCGTCGCTCGCCGCCGTGATCTCGACGCGGACGGGCCCGGCGACGCGCACGGGCAGGCGCAGGATCGCCGAGTCGTCCGTCGCCGCGCGGCCCACCAGCGCGGCGCCGGCCACGCTCCCCGGGCCGCCCTCCGTCGGCAGGATCTCCCAGCGACCCTTGGCCACGTCCAGGCCCGCCATGGCGTCCCCGCCCGGCTCGTCGAAGCGGCGGTCGAACACCCGCTCCCAAACCAGCGCGTGGTCGGCGGCGTAGGGGTCGGCCACGGGCGCATCGGACCGCAGCACGGTCAGCGCGCCCCACTCGATGCGCTTGTAGAAGCGGATCCACTCGGCGTTGATGGCCATGTAGGCGTCGTAGTCCGGGTGGATGCCGTCGGGCAGGTCCAGCGCCAGGCGGCCGCGATCGACCAGGAACCGCTGGAGGTCGAAGAGCGGGATCTCGTACTCCAGCGCCAGCGCGGTGAGGGTCTGCGCCAGCTCGGCCACGGGCTCGACGCCGCCGTTCAACGGCGGGGGGGTCATGAGGATCGGCAGCGTGCCGTGGGCGATGCAGGCCTCGATGATGGCGCGCATGTTGGCCTCGTAGGCCGGCAACTCGTAACCGTGGCGCGCGTCGTTCGTGCCGAAGAGCACCGTGGCCGTCTCGGCCATCGCCAGGCCGAGCGCCTCGTCGGCGATGGCGGCGCCCCAACGCGACTCCTGGCCGGCCATCGTGGCCAGGTCCTTGGACAGGTGAACGTAACCCTCGGCCAGGCTCACGCCGCTCGTCGGGTCCCAGCGCGCCTCGGCGATGAAGGCCTGCGACTCGGAGATGCTGTCGCCCATCGTGAGGATCGAGCGGGGTGTGTTGGCGGCGTCGTATCGGGCCGTCGCCGCGGCCTCCCAGCCGGCGGGGAGCACACCGTAGACCGAGCCGACGGGCTCGGGGCCGAGGTCGACCTCGAGGTTCTCCAGGGTGGGATCGGTCCACTCGGCGTCGTCGATGGCGAGCAGGCTCGCCGCCTGGTCCGCGGGCACGGGGGGCGGAGGCTCGGGCGGGTCGATGACGCCGGCGTCCGGCGGGGGCGCGGGTTCGCCGCCGGAACCGCCGGGGGCCGGCGTGCCGCCCGAACCGCCGGGGGCCGGCGTGCCGCCCGAACCGCCGGGGGCCGGCG
>CAINDO010000119.1 GCA_903847385.1 uncultured Myxococcales bacterium | reverse complement strand
GTGAACGTGCCCGGCGCCGGGCCGTACCGGGACGTCTTCTTCGCCCGGTTGGCCGACCTCGGCGTCCGCACGGTCAGACACGAGGTCCGGTGGCGGCACGTGGAGCCCGCCCGCGGCGCGTTCGAGTTCGCGGCCACGGACGACGCCCTCGCGGCCGCCGAGGGGGCCGGCATCGAGCTCCTCGCGATGCTCGCCTACGGCAACCCCTGGGCGTCGGTGGCCGGCGCCGCGGCGAACGACGACATGTACCCGCCCGACGACCCGGCGGACTTCGGGCGCTTCGCCGGGGCCGTCGCGGCGCGCTACGCCGGCCGCATCGAGCGCTTCGAAATCTGGAACGAGCAGAACGCCGGCTACCGCTTCTGGAAGCGCCCCGGCACGGTCTCCGGTGATCCCGTGGCCTACGCGGCGCTGCTCCGCGCGGCCCACCAGGGCATCCGGGCCGCCGCGCCGACCGCGCAGGTGGCCTTCGGGGGCCTGTTCTACGTACCCCAGGTGATCATCGGGGCCGAGGACTTCGTCGCGCAGAGCTACGCCGCCGCGCCGGGCCTGGCGGGCGACTTCGAGGCCATGGCGTTCCACCCCTACGCGCCCTATCCGCCGCGCGTGCCCCCGGAGTGGCGCGGCCCGGACGAGCGCCCCGCCTACTTCGCCGCGGACGAGGCCACCGACCGCCTGCGCGCCGTGATGACCGCCGCCGGCGACGCCCCGGACAAGCCGATGTGGGTCACGGAGTACGGCTGGCCCACGCTGAGCCTCACCGAGGAGAAGCAGGCCGAGTGGCTCGTGCGCGCGCAGCTGATGCTGTGGGCGCGGGGCGTTTCGCTGGCCTGCATCTACACGCTCCAGGACGCCGACCCCGCCGGCGACCACCTGGCGCCCTGGGAGGCGACCTTCGGCCTGTACACCTGGGACCCGACCCCCTGGGACGTCACGGACGGCACGGCGGGCCGCCCCAAGGCCGCCGTGGCCGCGCTGCAGGCCCTGCGCGCGCGCCTCGGTGACGCCCGCGTCCGCGTGGACCTGTCGGCGCGGCACAGCCTGCCGGCCTCGCAGCGGGTCCTGGGGATCGAATCCACCGGCGGGCCCGGCGCACGGGCGCTCGTGGCCTGGGCGGCGGACGCTCCGGAGACGCTGCGCCTGCCCTGGCGCGACCCTCCGCCCGTGGCCGCCGTGCACCTGATCTCGGGCGCGCCGGCCGAGGTCGGTGTGGTGTCCGACGGTGTGCTCACGCTCGAGATCACGCCGGACCCCGTCGTCCTGACCCTGCCCCCGGAGTGAGCCTGCCCCATGCGTTACATCGGCAAAGTCTATCGGCCGCCTTCGGAGGCCCACTCGTATCTGTTGCAGGCCACCATCGGGTGCTCCTGGAACCACTGCACCTACTGCGACATGTACTCGGACAAGCGGAAGTTCCGCGTGCGGCCGCTGGAGGACACACTGGCGGACATCGACGCCGCGGCGGCGCGGTACGGCCGGGGCGTGGAGAAGGTCTTCGTGATGGACGGCGACGCGCTGGTGCTGCCCGTCGACCACTGGGAGGCCCTGCTCACCCGCCTGGCGAGCCGGTTTCCGTCGCTGCGCCAGGTGAGCTGCTACGCCACCGCCGGCAACGTGCTGGAGAAGACCCCCGCCGAGCTCACCCACCTGCGGTCGCTGGGCCTCTCGTTGCTCTACATCGGCCCCGAGTCCGGGGACGACGTGACCCTGAAGCGGATCGCCAAGGGTGCGACCTTCGCCGAGCACGCGGCGGCGGCCGAGCGCGCCCACGGGGCAGGCCTCTCGATGTCCACGATATTCCTGCTCGGCGCGGGGGGCGTCGCGCGGTCCGCCGAACACGCCGAGGCCTCGGGGCGCCTGATCACCGCCATGGCGCCCGCGTTCGCCTCCGCGCTCACCCTCACGGTGGTGCCGGGCACGCCCCTGGACACGCTGCAGCGCACGGGGCGCTTCACGTTGCCCGGCATCGAGGGCCTGCTCGCGGAGCTGCGCACGATGGTCGCCGTGGCGCGGCCCCCGGACACTGTGTTCCGTACGAACCACGCCTCGAACTACCTGCCGCTGGCCGGCCGCCTGCCCCGCGACTCGGCGCGCATCGTCTCGGCCATCGATCAGGCGCTCTCCGGCGCCATCCCCCTGCGGCCCGAGTGGTCCCGCGGTCTTTGAACATCACTCCCGGTGTGATTGCCGTGTTTCTACCTATGTGGTAGCGGGTTTTTCTCATCATTCACTGGGGGAAACGTGGGGAATCCGATGCGAAAGATCGTGAACGTGCGCCTGGGGGCGCTGGTCGTTGGTTGTACGCTGGCCCTGGCGGCCTGTGATCAGGCGGACAGCACGGCGGACGCCGGTGTCGGCGCGGGCGGCGAAGCGGCCGGCGGCGAGGCCACGGGCGGCGCCGGCGGTGGCGCGGGCGGCGAGGTGACCGGCGGCGCCG
>CAINDO010000118.1 GCA_903847385.1 uncultured Myxococcales bacterium | reverse complement strand
GTGCCAGCGTGTGTCGTTCTTGCCGAGCGCCAGCGCCGCCAAGGTCGCTGACACGTCCGTGCAGGCGAGACGCGCGAGGGCGGCGTCGATCGCCGGCTTGCCGACCGCCCCGGCGGCGGACTTCTTCGACTTGGGCGCCCGCGCGGAGATCAGACGATCGACCTCGGCGGCGAGCCACGCCGCGAGTGTCTCCCCCAGGACCTCGAAACTCTCGGGGTGGGCATGGCTGATGCGCGCGGTGCCATCGGGCTGCTCCTCGAGAATCCAGACGTCCGCGTCGGCGGAAGCGAAGACCTCGCCCGCCTTCAGCGCCTTCTGCGCCGGGCGCGGCAGGCTCCGAAGCGAGGGCTCGCCATCGAAGCGCGGCCCGACGATCAGACGCGACAAGAGGCCGACGAGGGGCAGGCCCGACGCGGCGAGGCCCGAGAGCGCAGGCAGGGCCCCGAGCAGCACTGTCCGCTCCGGCCCCGGGGTTCGCGGCACCTCGACGCCTGCGAGTGCACCGAGGCGACCGAGCACGGTATCGAGGGACGGGGCGAGTTCAGCGGCGCGCTCGGCGGCAAAGGGCATGGTGATCTCCTCAGACCCTCTTACCCGAATGTGACCACATCGGAAACCGCGGGGTCGCAGTCATTCGTCGTCGCCAACGGTCCGCACGACCCGGAAGCCGTACCCGGGGAACCGGAGGCCGGGTGAGGCGCGGACGCGGTCGGTCACGCTCCGCGCGCCGTCGAAGCCGCCGCCCTTGAGCACCTGAAACGGCGCGTCGTCTTCCCGGGCGTCCTCGACCCACTCCCAGACATTGCCGAGCAGATCACACAGGCCCGCGTCCGTCAGGCCCAGGTCGGCCGCACAGACGCTGGCAGTCCCCTCGCCGCAGGCCAGGTGCCGCGCGTGAGCGCACGTCAGCTTGGCACTGCCCCACGGATACGAACGCGCCGGGCCGCCGTCCCGCGCCGCGAACATCCACTCGGCCTCCGTGGGGAGCCGGCCCCCCACCCCAGCCGCAAACGCGCGCGCCTGGTGCCAGTCGACACAGTTGATGGGGTGTTCGTCGCGGTCGGCCTCGAGCCAGTTGCAGAGCCGCGAAACGGCGTCCGGGCGGGTGCAGGCGCCCGCCTCGACGCAGAGCGCATACTGCCGCCGCGTGACCTCGGTGCGGGAGAACGCCAAGCGCCCGCTCGCGGAGGCGCCGGCGCGCGGGTCGCGGCCGACGACCTCGACCCACTCGAGCCCCCCCGGCGGCGGCGGCGGCGGCGGTCGAGGCGCGCGCGCAGACCCGCCACCGACCGGGAGCATGACCAGGACCACCAACGCGACGCCCGCGGCGAGCACGCTTGCGCCCAACAGCCAGTGGATCGGGCGCACGTGTCCCATGGGGTCACTGTGCTCGCGGGCGGTTGGGGTTGCAAGGCGGCGGGGGCGGCGTCGCCGGCGCGAACTGTGCGTGGGTAGGTTGAACCGGCGACGGGCGGGCCGCCGCGGACTTCAGGATCACAAAATCTCCCGCATCCCCGGACATCCCCGACACATCCACGCCCACGGTCGAATTCCCGTCAGAACGCTGCCCCAGGCGTGGCAGTTGGCACGGCCGCTGAACTGCGATACTCGCATCGGTGATGCACGGACTCGCCCGACTGCTGACCACCACCTTGTGCTCGCTCTCTTTTGGACGACTGCTCCCCTCACCCGAAACGTCACCCAGGACCAGACCATGACCGATTCCATTCCGCCCGAATACCAAGGCTGGTGGCGCATCGTCGACACGTCGCAGTGGATGAACGAGGGCCTCGACGACCTCGGGGCGCCGGTCTTCTCGATCACGGGGGCCCACGACCGCATGCGGATGCACTGCCTGATCGCTGACGTTTCGTGGACGCCGGCCGAAACGGGCATCGCGTTCACCTGGACCGGGGCGTGGGAGTACGACGAGATGTCCGGCACCGGCCACGTGACTCTTGGCCAGGACGGCCAGCTCGAGGGCACGCTGCGCATCGAGAACGGCGACTCCAGCGCCTTCACCGCCGTGCGCTCGGAGCCGCCCGATGACCCCCTCCCGCCGCCCCCGCGCGCCCGAGACAAGTGGCGACGCAGTCGGTGACCTCACGCACTGGACTCCCCGGCCCTGCGACCTGGCCGACACAGCCTTGGTCGCTCACAACGGCGCAGTCGTCGGAGTCGCAGCGGAATTCGCCAGACTTTCACCCCGGCGAAGCGCGCCTTCACGCCCACTCGATGCAGTTCCCACGACCCCGACCATAGTTGCAACGGCCTGGCATGCGGTTTTCCCTCGCGAGGGGCACTTGCGCCGCGCCGACCGCCTCGCCCGCGGCGTCGTCCGCGGTCGACTCCGTGGTAAGCGCGCCTCGCCCCGCTGCGACCGCAGTCCGTTGCGCTGCAACCGGATCCGCGATGCCGTCGACCGCGTTCGGCTCGAAGTCGACTGCGCGTCGGACCGCGGAAACTGCGGTCGTGGGCGCTGCAACTGCAGTCGGGCCCGTTGCAACTCCACGGGGGTCGACGCCGGCAACGGCCCCGCGAAAAAAAGTGCACGCCCTCGATCAGGTTGTTTCCGACAGGTGAAACATGCCGATCCGAGACTGCTTTCACGACGGCGACGGCCATCGACCCGAATCTCCGGGTCCCCGCTCGCCGCACACAGGTGTCGCCATGAGCGCACAGTTC
>CAINDO010000117.1 GCA_903847385.1 uncultured Myxococcales bacterium | reverse complement strand
CCGTGCCCGAGGCGCCGCCGCCCGTGCCCGAGGCGCCGCCGCCCGTGCCCGAGGCGCCGCCCTCCGTCCCGGAAGTCCCGGTCTACGAACCGACCACGGGTGAGCTCGAGGCGGCCGCACCGCCGACGGAGCCGCCGGTCCCGGTGGCCGAGCCGGCGCCCGAGCCCGAATCTGCGCCCGAGCCCGAGGCCGAAGCGGCGCCGATGCCGCGGCTGCGCGCGCCCGGACCGCAGCGGGACGCGACCGCGACCCTGGTCGACTTCCGCATGCCGACCTCGTTCATCACGGATCTCGGCCGCACCGCGGCCGCTGCGCCGCCCGAAGCGCCTGCCGAGACCACGGTCGAACCGGAGCCCGAGCCCGGTCCGTCGGCGCCGTTCGCCATCGCCGAGGCCACGCCGCCGCCGGTGCCGCCGGCCCCCGAGCCGCCTGCCGCCGAGTCTCTGGAGGCCGAGGTCCTGGACGCCGAGGAGTTCCCGGGCCTCGCCGTGGCGGACGACCCGCCGAGCCCGAGCGACACCGCCCGGCCCGGTGAGACACCGACGCTGCCCCGCGTGGTGACGCCGTTCCCGCCCCCGCTCGTGCCGTCCGCTCCCCCGGCGCCGTCGATGGCCGAGATCCTGCCGCTGTCCTCGCTCTCGCCGAGCTCTCCGCTTCGGGTGGCGCGCATCATCGAGCCCATCGTCGAGCCGACGGACGCCTCCGAGGACGGGGACGAGGACATCGAGATCCCGTCCAACCCCGGGGGCGACGCCCTCGCCGAGGTGCTCGACCCCATCGACGAGCGCGCGCTCTTCGAGGTCGACCGCCGCGTGACCTCCGCCGCGCCGCCGTCCGTGGACCTCAACGCCCTCGACGACGTCGACCTCGACGGCCGCATCGAAGAGGTCGAGGACGTCGAGGACATCTCCGTCTCCGACGTCGCCGATCTCGATGGCCCGATGGGCGACGCCGAGGTCATCCGCAGCGGCGAGATGGAGGCCGTGCGTCCAGAACTGCCGCGCGCGGCGCCCCCGCCGCTCCGCGAGATCGACGTCCGCTTCATCCTGCGGCCGCTCTCGAACAACCTCGCCGACACCCGCCTGATCACGGTGGGCGACCGCGGGCTCTCCATCGGCCGCACGGACGCCGACGTCTGTCTGGGCGAGGACACCTATCTCTCGCCGCGGCATCTGATGCTGCGCGTCGAGCACGACACGCTCTTCGGCGAGGACCTCGGCACCCTCAACGGGACGTGGATCCGGGTGCGTTCGCAGATCGAGCTGAAGCCGGGCGACACGTTCCGGGTGGGCCACCAGCTCATGCGCCTCGACCGGGCGCCCGCCCGCAGCGTCGCCCGCGACCTGGCGGACGGGACCCGGCGTTTCGGCGCCGATCGCGACGCGACCGTGCTCTGCCTGCAGCAGCTCGGGGACGACGGCCTGCCGCGTAACTGCTACTACCTGGGTGAGCAGGGGGCCCGGATCGGGCGCCACATCGCGGACATCGTCTTCACGGACGACACCTTCATGAGCGGCACGCACGCGGTCGTGCTGCCGCGGGACGACCGCGCGGTGCTCCGCGACATGTCGAGCCGCAACGGCACCTGGGTGCGTCTCTCGGGCCGGCACCACCTGGTCGTCGGTGACGCCCTGATGCTCGGTCAGACCGTCTGGCGCATCAGCCGACCGGTCACCTGAGGACGCGGGCGTCCGCGCCCTGCTCCGGACCGGGCTCGACGAACGTCGTGGCGGCGGGCATGCCCGGGCCGCGCTTGCTCTCGGCGAGGGTCGCCGCCGAGCGGTGCGGCTCACGCTCCCACTCGCCGCGGCCCGCCGGGGCGGGCACGAGGATCTCCAGGCGCACGTCGGCGACGCCCTCGAGCACCACCCCGAGGCGCCCGGCGGCCGCGCGGCTCAGGTCCAGGATGCGCTGGCCGACATAGGGGCCCCGGTCGTTGATCACCACCTCGACGCTCCGGCCCGTCCGCATGTGCGTGACGCGCAGTCGCGTGCCGAAGGGCAGCGTGCGGTGGGCGGCCGTCAGCGCGTGCATGTCGAAGCGGACGCCGCTGGCCGTGCGACGCCCGTGGTGAACCCGGCCGTACCACGAGGCGATGCCCCGGAGCACGTGCCGGGTCTGGGCGCGCGCCGTCTCGGGCGCCAGCGAGGCCACGAACGCGGCGAGGCTGACGACGATGAGGGCGACGAGTCGTGGGAACTTCCGCATAGGCTCGGCGGCTCGTTTAGCAGAGGTTCGCCGAACGGGCAAAAACGGCCCCCGTCCGGCGCACGCCTCTGCCATGCGGCCGTTGCGTCGCGCGTCGGAATGCGGCACAGTCCCCCCACGGCGAAACAGGATGCGGCTGCGTAATCTCCTCTCCACTGCTTCTCTCGATCTGGCCGCGCTGAGCGCCGTCCTCGCGACGGCCCGGCGCACGCGGAACGAGACGGAACCCGGCCATCGGCCGCTCGCCGGGCGCACGCTCTGCATGGCGTTCCTGGCCGAGTCCGCACGCACGCGGGCCTGCCTCGAGGACGCCGCCGGCCAGCTGGGCGTCGAGCTGCGCGACATGACCGCCGCCGCGCTCACCCTGGGTCGCGGTCCCGATGCCGCCCTCGAGTTCTCGCGCGCCGCCGCCGAGGCCGACGCCCTGGCGATCCGCCACTCGCTCGTACCGGGGCGGGCCCAGGCCCTGCTGGCCGACATCGCCGCGGCCTCCGGACGGCCGGTCCTGAACCTGCAATCCGAGCTGGACCATCCCGTTCAGACCCTCGCCGACCTCCTCACCCTGCAGGACGCCACGCCCGGCGCTCTCGCCGGCGTCAAGGTTGCGGTCACCTGGGCCTGGCAGCGGACCCCGACCCGGCCACCCTCCGTGCCGCAGGGGCTCCTCACGCTGCTGCCGCGCTTCGGCGTCGAGGTTCGACTCGCCCATCCGCCCGGCTTCGAGCTCGCGCCCGAGGCCTTCGCCCAGGCCGAGTCGCTGGCCGGTGAGGGTGGGCGCGTCATCCGGTGCGCGTCGCTCGATGCGGCCCTCGCCGGCGCGGACTTCGTCTACCCGCAGGGCTGGGCGCCCCAGGCGATGCTCCATCATCCGGACGACGCCGCGGCGCTCGCCGCGCCTTTTGCAGACTGGATCGTCGACGCCGTGCGTCTCGGCCAGAGCGCCCCCGGCGCGCGTGTCCTGCGCAGCCTGCCCGCCGCACCCGGCGAGGAGATCGGCGCGGACCTCCTCGAGTCGGAGCGCAGCCTGTACTTCACGCAGTCGGCCAACCGGCTCGCCATGATGCGGGCCATCCTGCTCGAGTCGATCCCCGGTGGGGGCGTCGAGGCATGATTCAGCGCCTGCCCATCGGACAGCTGCTCGTCGAGACGAACGTCCTCACGCCGCGGCAGCTCGACGAGGCGCTGGCGGTGCAGAAACGGGAAGGCGGACGCCTCTGCAGCGTCGCGCTGCGCCTCGGTTTCGCCGACGAACGCGCGCTCGTGCGCACCCTGAGCCGCCAGCTCGGCGTCCCGGCGATGGTCGTGACCGAGGTCCGGCCCGAGGCCGGCGGGGCCGATCTCGTCCCGCGTGAGGTCGCCGAGCGCTTCGGAGTGCTCCCGGCCCGCGTCTTCAATCGCACGTTGACGCTCCTGATGCGCGACCCGGCGGACACGGCCGCCCTGAACGACCTGCAGTTCGTCACGGGCAAGGTCATCCGACCCCTGGTCGCCGTCGAGGGCCCCCTGCGCCGCGCCATTCGCCTCTTCTACGAGGGCGGCGCCGCGGACGGCGGCTCCATCGACACCAACACGCCGTCCCCCATCACGCCCGAGGTGCCGCCCGCCCCCGTAGCGGCCGAGCCCTTGCCCGAGCCGGGCTTCTCGCTCGACGACCTCGGCGGATTCGGAGGTCGGGAGGAAGACACGGACGCCGCGGATCCGCGCCCGCGTATTCTCGCCATCGACGACGACCTGTCGATCCTGCGCCTGTACGAGGGCATCTTCGGGCCGACCCTCTACCGCATCCACACCTGCAGCGATGGCGCGACGGCCCTGGACGAGGTCCGCCGCCTACGCCCGCAGGTCGTGCTGCTGGATGCCCGGCTGCCGGGGCTCCACGGCTTCGAGATCTGCCGGCGCATCAAGGAAGATCCGGCCCTCGCCTCCACGGCGGTCATCCTCCTCAGCGGTGCCTACCGTGGCTGGCAGATGCGCGCGGACCTGATGCGGCATTGCGGGGCGGACGACGTCCTGGAGAAGCCCTTCAACCTGGACCACCTGGGCAACCGCGTCACGGAGTTGCTCCGCAACGCCGCCGCCGATCGCCAGAACACGGGCGGGACGCGCGCCCTCGCGGCGGAGTCCCTCAAGTTCCTGAACGCCGGGCTGCTCTTCCTGCAGAAGGGCGAGCTCGAGTCCGCCGCCGCCGAGTTCCGGCACAGCATCGAGCACCAGCCCTTCGCCGCGCGCCCGCACTTCTATCTGGGCAAGATCCACGAGCGGAAGAACGAGCGGTACGAGGCGATGTACGAGTACGAGCGCGCCGTCTCGCTCGACACGACCTTCTTCCCGGCCATCAAGGATCTGGCGCTGCTCTATCAGAACGCCGGCTTCGTGCATAAGGCCATCGAGATGTGGCAGCAGGCCCTGGCCGTTTGCCCCGAACCCTCGATGCGGCAGTCGATCAAGGACCACCTCCTCCGGTTGTTGTGAGCGACGCCGCCCGCACGCTCCACATCGTCGGTGCGCGGCCTCAGTTCGTGAAGGTCGCCGCGCTCCTGCGCGCCGCGCGGCATCCCGAGCGGCACTCGATCGTCCACACCGGCCAGCACTACGACGCCGGCCTTTCGAGCGTCTTCTTCGACGAGCTCGGCATCCCCGCGCCGCACACGCACCTCGGCATCGGCGGCGGCACCCACGCCGAGCAGACGGGCGCCATGCTGCCTGCGCTGGAGGCGCGCCTGCGCGAGACGGCCGACCCCGTCGTCGTGGTCTACGGGGATACGAATTCGACGCTCGCAGGGGCGCTGGCGGCCGCCAAACTGCACGTGCCCCTGGTCCACGTCGAGGCCGGGTTGCGGTCCTTCGACAAGCGCATGCCCGAAGAGATCAACCGGGTCGTCACCGACCACGTGAGCGACCACCTCCTGTGCCCGACGCCCTCTGCCGTCGAGCAGTTGGCGCGCGAGGGCATCACGCGCGGGGTCCACTGGGTGGGCGACGTCATGCTCGACATCGCCCGCGCCGAGGCCGAGCGCGCCTGCGCAACGCCGCTGGGTCGTTTCCTGGCCGGCGACGACGCGGCGGGCCCGCTTCCGGACTTCCTCGGGCCAGCGCTTCGCGGCGGCTACCTGCTGGCGACGATCCATCGGGCCGGCAACACGGACGACGCGGCGACGCTCGCCCGGCTGGTCGGCGCCCTCGGGGACCTCGGTCGGACCGTGGTCTGGCCCCTGCATCCGCGGACGCGCCACGCGATGGTCCGTCTCGGTGTCGGCCTCCCGCCGAACGTGCTCACGGTCGAGCCGCTGGGCTACTTGGCCTTCGCCGCGCTGTTGCGTCACGCGGACCTGGTCCTGACCGACTCGGGCGGGGTCCAGAAGGAAGCCTGGTTCGCGGGCCGCCGCTGCGTGACCCTGCGCGACACGACGGAATGGACCGAGACGCTCCTGCACGGGTGGAACACGCTCGTCGGAGACGACGTCGACGCGCTCCGGGCCGCCGTCGCCGCCCCGCCGCCCGCCTCGCCGCCGGATTTCTCGGCCTACGGGGACGCCCGCGCCGCCGAGCGCTGCATGGGGATCATCGAGGGCCTGACCGCGCCTTGAACCTCGGGCATACCTCGGGTATAAGCGCGCGGCTTTACTCGGAGGCACCCATATGCGGATGACGCGCCTGCACGCGCCGACCCTGAAGGAAGATCCCAAGGACGCGGAAGTCGTCAGCCACAAGTACCTGGTCCGCGGCGGTTACATCCGCAAGCTGGCGGCCGGGATCTACGACTTCCTCCCCCTGGCCACCCGGACGATCCACAAGATCGCCAACGTCGTGCGCGACGAGATGAGCCGCGCGGGCGCCCAGGAGGTCTTCCTCCCGGCCGTCCAGCCCTCGGAGATCTGGGTCGAGTCGGGCCGCTGGGCCTACTACGGGCCTGAGTTGCTCCGCTTCAAGGACCGCAAGGGCGCCGAGTTCTGCCTCGGCCCGACGCACGAGGAGGTCATCGTCGACCTCGTCCGTCGCGACGTCCGCTCCTGGCGCGCGCTGCCCCTGAACCTGTTCCAGATCCAGACCAAGTTCCGCGACGAGATCCGGCCCCGCGCCGGCCTGATGCGCGGCCGCGAGTTCATCATGAAGGACGCCTACTCCTTCGACGTGGACGAGGCGGCCGCCCTGCGCAGCTATGACTCGATGTATGCGGCCTACGAGCGCATCTTCAAGCGCTGCGGCCTGGACTTCCGGGCCGTCGAGGCCGACACCGGCGCCATCGGCGGCAGCCGCAGCCACGAGTTCCAGGTGCTCGCCGAGAGCGGCGAGGACGCCATGGTCAGCTGCACCGCCTGCCAGTACGCGGCCAACGTCGAGCAGGCCGAGCTCCCCGTGCCCACCCCGGGTGAGGGGACGTTCGCCGGCGCCGTCGAGAAGGTCCACACGCCGAACCAGCGCACGATCGACGAGGTCTCGCGGTTCCTGAGCCGGCCGGCGACGAGCTTCATCAAGACGCTGATCGTCAACGCGGACGGCCAACTCCACGCCGTCCTCGTCCGTGGCGACCACGAGCTCAACGAGATCAAGCTCAAGAAGAAGCTGGGCGCCGCCGTCGTCACGCTCGCCGAGGAGGCCGAGGTCCGCGCCGCCACGCAGGCGCCCGTAGGCTTCGCCGGACCCGTCGGCAGCTTGAAGGTCGCCAGCATCCTGGCCGACAACGCGGTGCGCGGCATGGTGGACGCCGTCACGGGCGCCAACGAGGCCGATCAGCACCTCGTCGGCGTCAACGAGAGCCGGGACTTCCAGGTCACCGCCTTCCACGATCTCCGCATGGCCGGCGACGGCGACGCGTGCCCCCGCTGCGGCGGCCGCCTCAAGGGCTTCCGCGGCATCGAGGTCGGCCACGTCTTCTACCTCGGCACCAAGTACAGCAAGTCCATGAACTGCGCCTACCAGAACGAGGCCGGGGACGACGTCCCCATGGTCATGGGCTGCTACGGCATCGGCGTCACCCGCATCATGGCCGCCGCCATCGAGCAGAACCACGACAAGGACGGCATCGTCTGGCCCGTGGCGATCGCGCCGTTCCACGTCGCCATCCTGCCGCTCCAGATGAACGTGCCCGAGGTCGTCGCCGCCGCCGAGAAGCTCTATGAGGAGCTGTCCGACGCCGGCGTCCAGGTCCTCCTCGACGACCGCGACGAGCGCGCCGGCAGCAAGTTCAAGGACGCCGACCTCATCGGCCTGCCGTTCCGCGTCGCCATCGGCGCGCGGGCCCTGCAGGAGGGCGTCATCGAGCTCAAGCACCGCCGCGGCGGTGAGGTCGTCAAGGTGCCCCTGGCGGACGCCGTCGCCCACATCCGCGGCCTCATCGCGTGACGTCCCCCGCGGACGCCTTCTGCCTCGCGCTGGACGTCCCCGACGTCGCCAGCGCCGAGGCGTGGGTCCGACGCGCACATCAGCGCATCGGCACCTTCAAGGTCGGCCTGCAGCTCTTCTGCGCCGAGGGGCCGGACGTCGTCCGTCGGCTGCGAGCGGCGGGCGCCCGATGCATCTTCCTCGACCTGAAGCTGCACGACATCCCGAACACCGTCGGGAGCACCGTGCGGGCGTTGTCGCACCTCGGCGTGGACCTCCTCACGATCCACACGGCCGGCGGCACCGAGATGATGCGCGCGGCGCTCGCGGAGTCCGGGCCGACGCGCCTGCTCGGGGTGACCGTCCTGACGAGCCTCGATGCGGCCGCGCTGGCCGAGATCGGCGACGCCTCCAACCCTGCCCTCCAGGTCGATCGCCGCGCCGCGGCGGCCGTGCAGACGGGGCTCACGGGGCTCGTGTGCTCCGCGGCCGAGGTCGCGCGGGTGCGGGCGCTCGTCGGCCCGGACGTGGCCCTGGTGACCCCGGGCATCCGCCTTGCGGATGCGGCGGGAGACGACCAGAAACGCGTGGCGACGCCGGGGAGGGCACGGCGCGAGGGCGCGACGCTGCTCGTCGTGGGTCGACCCGTGCTGGCGGCAACGGATTGGGCAGCGGCGCTGACGCGCCTCGAAGACGACTGGCGGGGAGGGGACGATGGCCACGGAGCCGACTGATACCGTCGTTGTGGCCGGGCCGCGGGCGATCGAAGCCCTGCTGCGCCACGCCCCGAAGCGGGTACGCAAGCTGCTTCACGCCGGGCCGCCGAGCCCGACGCGCGACCGTGTCCTGCAGCTCGCGCGCGATGCCGGACGCCCCATCGAGGCGGCTCAACCAGCTCTCCTCGAGAAACACGCGGGTGAACTGCGCCACCAGGGCCTCGTCGCGCTCGCTGCGCCGGCCCCGCTGGTCGACTGGGAGGGCCTCCTGGGCGTGCAGGACGCCCTGCTGGTCGCATTCGACCAGGTCACCGACCCGCACAATCTGGGCGCCATCCTGCGCTCGGCAGAGGCCCTCGGCGGCACGGGCGCCCTGGTGACCCGCGACCGCTGCGCCCGACCGGGGCCGACCGTCAGCCGGACCTCCGCCGGCGCGAGCGAGATCCTCCCCGTCGCGCTCGAGACGAACCTCGCGCGCGCATTGGCCGCGGCAGACGAGGCCGGCCTTCAGATCGTCGGCGCCGATCTGGACGGCGTCGCGCCCTGGGAGGTCGACTGGACACGCCCGACGGTGCTGGTCATCGGCGCCGAGGGCACGGGCCTGCGCCGCCTGACGCGCGAGGCCTGCCACGCCATCGCGACCATCCCGCTGGTCGGCCGGACGGAGAGCCTGAACGCGTCCGCGGCCGCGGCGGCGCTGTTGTACGAGGCCGCTCGGCAACGCACGATTCCGAAAGTGAAGAAAAACGCTTGACGGGTAAGTGGGCGCCGTCTATAAGGCCCGCACCTTTACGCAAGGCGTCAAGGAATTGGTGCGTGATTTGGATTGACAACCTCCGCTCTCTCGAATAGCCTCCGCCTCCGCGTTTTTGCGCTGGCGTAGCTCAATCGGTAGAGCAGCTGATTTGTAATCAGCCGGTTGCGGGTTCAAGTCCCTTCGCCAGCTCCAAAACGGCAACGTCGAGGAATCAGGGCCCCTGTGGAGGGGTACCCAAGCGGCCAAAGGGAGCAGACTGTAAATCTGCCGAGTCCACCTCTTCGAAGGTTCGAATCCTTCCCCCTCCACCAGTGCCCTGAAATTGGAACCTCGAACGGGGTTCATCTGCGGGAGTAACTCAGCTGGCAGAGTGTCAGCCTTCCAAGCTGAATGTCGCGGGTTCGAACCCCGTCTCCCGCTCTCTTCTTTTTCATCTACCCGCAGGAACGAATGCGAATGCGGGTATGCCGGCGTAGCTCAGTAGGTAGAGCACGTCCTTGGTAAGGACGGGGTCACCGGTTCAAATCCGGTCGTCGGCTTGATTTTGTAGTCGTGATGCAGCCAACCCGCTGAGGGAGAGTCCCCACATGGCCAAAGAGAAATTCGTCCGGAACAAGCCCCACCTCAACGTCGGGACCATCGGTCACGTCGACCACGGCAAGACCACGCTGACCGCCGCGATCACGAAGGTGCTCGCCAAGTCCGGTGGTGCGAAGTTCGTGGCCTTCGACCAGATCGACAAGGCCCCCGAGGAGCGCGAGCGCGGCATCACGATCTCCACGGCCCACGTGGAGTACGAGACGGCCAAGCGCCACTACGCCCACGTCGACTGCCCGGGGCACGCCGACTACATCAAGAACATGATCACGGGCGCCGCGCAGATGGACGGCGCGATCCTCACGGTCGCCGCCACCGACGGCGCCATGCCCCAGACGAAGGAGCACATCCTGCTCGCTCGTCAGGTCGGCGTGCCCGCGATCGTGGTGTTCCTGAACAAGTGCGACATCGCCGATCCGGACCTCCTCGAGCTGGTCGACATGGAGATCCGCGAGCTCCTCGACAAGTACGAGTTCCCGGG